>CANKAJ010000017.1 GCA_947479645.1 Betaproteobacteria bacterium
ATGATGTACAAGGCGTCACCCGCATCGCCTTCGGAAAACACTGCATCTCCGCCTGCGAACTCGCAACGGGTGAGCACTTTTTGCAACTCCTCACGTTCGCCAGGCGACAGGCCGCGCGTGATATCGAGCTGGTCGAATGCAAGGTCCGCAGTGTCATCGATTCCGCTCTTGAGGCTGGCCAGCAAATGGTTCTCGCACCATTCGAGCGCGCGATCCAGGTCTGGAAAAAGATGGTCCGCGCCAACGATGGTGGCCACACCATGGTCATGCAGCATCGAGCCGGTCTGATGATGCTCGTCCTGTCCGCAGATAAGCAGCTCTGCACCAGCATTCCTGATGCGCTGCCAGGTCTGTTGCAGGATGCGCGCGCCGGAACTGTCCACCTCGTTTACCCGGGAGACATCCAGCACCACGTAATGGACGTTTCCGGCAATGGCAGCATCGATCCGGTTATGCAGTTGCTCCATCGATGCAAAGAACATCGGACCCTCAAGTTCGATCATGAGTATCTTGCGTCCGTTCGCCATTAGCAGCCCGACATCCCTTGCATCGCGCATTCGACGCGAATGCAGTTCATTGCCAAAGCGCCAGCTCCTGACTACCCCCCTGCTCATGCGGAACGCAAACACGACCAACCCAATGGCGATTCCCAGCGCCACCGCGATGACGACTTCACCCGCGATGGCAATCCCGGTCACCATTGCAATCACCAACAGGTCGATGGCGATGCTTTCCCAGTTGACTGCCGACCTGCTCAGTACCTTGCGGATGAGTTGCAGTGTCCAGCGGTCGATCAACTGCAATCCCGCATGAATAACCAGGGCAGCCAGCACCACCTTCGGAATGCCCCCGAGCACGGGTGCCAGCAAGGGCACCATGGCCAGGAACAGTAACGCATGCACCAGCAAGGACAGCGAATTGCGGGCGCCACTCTTGTAGTTCGCGGTCGTTGCACTGAGGCTGATCGATCCGGCCACGCCGCCAAGCAGGGGTGTAATACTGTTGGCCGCTCCAATGCACAACAGTTCTCTCGTACTGTTGCCCCGTTGCCCGGACAAATTCTCCACGACCTTGGCACTGATCAGGACATCAAGGGAGGCGACCAGCGCGATACTGGCCGCCGCCAAGACCATTGCTGGCAATGCTTCCAGGAAACCTGGCCGCATCGTCAGCGCCATGATGCCTGCCAGTTGATGTCCGTCAGGCAGCGATACGGGGATGACTCCCACTGTATTGCCCAGATGCGACGACAATCCAGCCGCATTCAGCAGGTAATACATCAGCGACCCGCCCAGCAGACCCGTCATCAGCGGCGGCACCCGCTTCACCAAGGCCTGCGCCTTATAAACCAGTGCAAGCGTCAATACGCCCACAACCAGCGTCAGCGGCTTGATATCGGAAAATACGCTGCCCCATTCTGTCAGCGCCGGGCGTACCGTCAGTCCAAGCAGCAAATGCAACTGCGAATAGGTGATGATAATCGCTGCCGCATTCTGGAATCCGGCCATGACTGGCGTCGGAATGAACTTAACGAGCCGGGCAAGATGTATTAATCCGAAAGCAAGCTGGAACGCTCCGGACATTGCAAGCAACAGAAATACTGCCGATGCCACCGCCGCCGGATCGTTACCAGGCAACCAGCGCGCCCCGACCAGCAGATCGGTACATACCGCCGCAATCATGAAAGAGACCAGACTGCGCGGTGAATAAATGGCGACACCGCGCGCACCCGCAAGCACGGCAACCAGACCCAGGAAGGCTGCCCCGTAAAGGCCGGCTAAAACACCCATGGTGACGTAGTCCGGTCCGAATGGCGAAAACGCCAGGGCTCCGAGTCCCATGGCCAGCGGCAGCGAAACCACGGCTGCAACCATGCCGGCAATGACATTGCGGCGCGGATCAAGCCTCCAAGCACGCGGAACCGTGGAGAATGCCCAAGGCGCCGTGCTCGCAGGCGAAGTCAGTATGCGCGACTCCACCGGTCCCCCTTTGACAGTTTTTGAATAAAAATGCGCGATCCTCCTTGCTTTGCGACCTTATCAGGTCAAGGCGGCGATGTACATTTCCAGTCCGATCCGATTCAGGCCCGCTCTGTGAATGGCCGCAACGATCACAGGATCAGGTCTTCAGTACGCGCAACTGCGAGGCACTGATGCCAAGGTGCACCGCCTGTCCCGGGGCGTAATCGGGCTCTCCGGAAAGATGGGGGCGATCCGCAATCAGCATGCCGGCGCGGGTCTCCACGCCATAGCGCACCGACTCGCCGAGGAATTCGCGAGTAACCAGGGTGCCGGGAATCCAAAGTGCATCGTCGCCATCGGGTGCCGTGCGAACACGCGCCGCATGGGGTCGAAATAGCAGTTGCACCGGCCCGTGCTCGGGCATGTCACCACTGCGCGGCAAGCTGAACCGGCCAAGGTCAGGCGACATAAACATGGCCGTCGCTGCAGTCTCCGATTCGATACTGCCAGCCAGCAGATTGATCGTGCCAACAAATTCGGCCACGAAGCGATTGGCCGGTGAATCATACAATTGCGTTGGCGTACCCACCTGCTGGATCACACCCTGGTCCATCACGGCAATGCGATCCGAAGTCGTCAGCGCCTCTTCCTGATCGTGCGTGACGAAAATCGTGGTAATGCCAAGCTTCTTCTGCAACAGCGTGAGTTCATGCCGCATGCGCACGCGCAACCTCGCATCGAGATTCGACAGCGGCTCATCAAGCAGCAGCACCTTGGGTTCAATGGCAATGGTGCGCGCCAGCGCCACGCGTTGCTGTTGACCGCCCGAGAGCTGGTTGGGGCGACGAGCCGCGAATTCGCCAAGACCCACCAGATCGAGGGCCGCTTGCGTCCTGCGCTTCACTTCGTCGCGCGACAAGCGCCGCTCCTCCAGTCCAAAAGCCACGTTTTGCGCCACCGTCATGTGCGGCCACAGGGCGTAGCTTTGAAAAACCATGCCGACATCGCGTTGCCACGGCGGCACAGCGGTAATGTCGCGGCCATCGATCAGGATGGACCCGGCCTGTGCGATGTTGAACCCGGCAATGAGCCGCAGCAGTGTCGACTTGCCCGAACCCGATGGTCCGAGCAATGCAAAGAACTCACCAGGCTCAACCATCAGGTTGATGTCGCGCAGCACCTGCGTCTTGCCATAGGCGAGCGCGACGCCGCGCGCTTCCACCCGGACTTTATTGTGTGCGGGCTCGTTTTGCATTGCTCAGCCTTTCATTTCGATCTGTACTGCGCGCGAAGCAATAAACCGGTGCGACGCGTAGGTTCCCAGCGCCACGATCACGACCGCGATGACGCCGAGCGCGGCGCCCGGGCCACGGCCCGCAATGGACTGCATGTAGAGGTAGATCCCGTAGGACATCGGCGCCAGTCTCTCGGCATTCACCAGCAGTATGGTGGCCGACAATTCCACGGTCGCGGTAATGAAGCTGGTGACAAACCCGGCGAGGATGCCGCCGATCATCAGCGGCAGCACGATGCGGCGTATGGTGCGCAGCTTGCCCGCCCCGAGATTCTCTGCCGCTTCTTCCAGCGAAACATGCATCTGCTGCAGCACTGCCATGCAGGAGCGCAACGCATAGGGCAGGCGCCGCACGGCATAGGCAATCATGATCAGCACCCAACTCGAGGTGAGCACGGCGCCACCCATTTCCACGCCCTTGAACAGGCGCAGATAACCGATCCCCAATACAACGCCAGGAATGGTGAGCGCGGCAGTGGCCATGAAATCGAGCGCCTGCCGCCCCGGCAGCGTGGTGCGCAGGATCAGGTACGCAATGGCCGCGCCGAGCACCACGTCGATGAGTGCGGCAAGTCCGCAGTAAAGCAGCGTATTGGCCATCATGCGCGAGGAATCCTGAAACACCGTGACGTAATGGGCCAGCGTATACGCGTCGGGCAGCACGGAATAGCTCCACACCTTGGCCAGTGACAGCAACAGAATACCCAGGTGCGGCGACAACACCAGCAGCAGGACCAGGACTGTCCAGCCATAAGCCAACATCGCATGCATGGGCGTCAACCGGCGTTTTGACAACGAATTGCCCCCGCGCTGCAAGGTGGCGTAGTCCTTTCCCCGCATCACCTGCACCGACAGCCACATGGCGGCCAGCGAAAACGCCACCATGATGAAGCAGATGACATAACCGATCGGATCTTCCAGCCCGATTGAGGTGATGCGCAGATAAGCCTGTGGCGCCAGCATATTGGTGACATTGAGTACCAGTGGCGTGCCCAGATCGTCATAGACCTTGAGGAACACCAGCGACGCACCGGCGACATAACCGGGCATGGCGAGCGGAAACACCACCCGCCGGAACAGCCGCAGCCCTGAAGCGCCCAGATTCTGCGCGGCCTCCTCCATCGCGCCGTCGATGTTGTTGAGCGCCATGGTGAGATTGAGCAGGATGAATGGAAAGTAATGCAGCGACTCGACGAAGATGACCCCGTTCAACCCTTCCATGAACGGTATGCCGAAGCCGAACCACTCCGACAGCAGCAGGTTGAGCGAACCGGAACGCCCGAACAGCAACTGCATGGCGGCGGCGCCAACAAAGGGCGGCATGATCAGCGGCAGCACGCCGAGCGTCTGAATCAGGATGGCACCACGAAACTCGAAGCGCACCGTGAAGTAGGCCAGCGGCAGCGCGATCAAGGATGCCATCAGCACCGTCATCAGCGCCACATACAGGCTGTTCCAGAACGACTCGCGCATCAGCGTGAGATCAAAGAAGGACATGAAATGCGCCAGCGTCAGACTGCCATCGGCGTTGCTGAAGGCGATATACACCACCGACAGCACCGGCACAATCAGGAAGGCCATCAGAAAAATCGCGATCGCAATGGCGACCGCAGTCGGGACCGGCGCGTAGCGGCTGTTCACGCCGGGATTCTGACTAGCGGGCGAGCGCCGCAGCCTGCCTGGCCAGGTCCATGGCCTTGGCGTAATTCTTCTTGGCCTCGCTGGACCAGTGCTCTTCCAGCGCCGTCACCCGCTTGCTGGTCTCGGCGTCCCGCTTGGTGGCGCGAAAAACCGCGAGGAAATCCTTGTCCTTCACCTTGGTTTCATCGACCACCGGTGTAAACACCAGTTCGCGCGCATCAGCCAGCAGTTTCTGCCCTTGCGCATTGGGCTTGGCGGCCAGTTTTGCCGTGGCCTCATGGATCGCCTTGGTCGCCGTCACCAGTTCCTTGTGGCGAAAGGTGATGGTCTGGTCGAACATTGCCGACACCACGTAATAACGCGCTTCGGACAGGTCCGAATCAAAATTGACCTTGGACTTGATCTTGCCGCTGTACGGATTGGGATAGCCGGCCGGCGCCTTGGCATAGGTCTTGGGCGACACCGGAAGGCGGCTGATCTTCGGGTCGAGCAATAACATCTGACCTTCTTCGGACAGCGAGTAGGTGATGAATTTCTTGCCCAATTCCGCGTTCTTCGCCCCATTGATCAATCCGATGTTGGCCGGCACGATGGCGGTAACACCCGGATAGATGAATTCGACCGGGAAGCCGGAATTCTTCGCGGCCAATCCAAAGAAGTCGATCACCAGGCCAATGCCGTATTGTCCATTGGACACGCCGTCGGGTACTCCGAAACTGCGTTCGGTGATGGCCGCCGAGTTGCCTGCAATCTGCAGGATTTGCATCCAACCCTTGCTCCAGCCTTCGCCTTGCAGGATGGTTTCAACCGTGAGGTGGGTGGTGCCCGATCGCGACGGCGATGATGACGCGACATGGCTGAAATACACCGGCTTGATCAGATCAGCCCATTCGCGTGGCTCGGGCAGCTTGTTGGCTTTCATGTAACGCGTGTTCCACATGATGCCGTAGCCGGCCAGCGCCTGCCCTCGGTAGTAGCCCTGCGGATCGTTGATCGGATAGGCGCCGATCTTGGCCGGGATGCCGGGAATGCCCGGATCGAATTTCACCAGCAAGCCATCCTTGGAGAGCACTTCGAAGGCGTCCGGTGCCGACGCCCAGAACACATCGGGACGGTTGCCTACCGCAGTCTCGCGCACGTAGGACACGCCAGCCGAGGTGCCCTTGTTGAGGATCTCAACGGTAGTGCCCGGATTCTTTGCCTCAAAAGCCTTCTTGTAGATATCGGTCAATTCCTTGGGAAATGACGTAATGATGGAAACCTGCTGGGCCTGCAGCGGCAGAACAAACAAGGCACCGAGCGCAAACAGCAGGTACGCAATAACCGATGCAGGACGAAATTGATGACCCATGACCTTCTCCTCATTGGAATCCGCCCGGGATGGCGGTCCGATTATTTCAACTCAAATACTGCAAAGCCTTATTGTAGCGCCGGGAACATGACAATCTGCATGCTGCCGCTGCCAGCCCATCGCATCATGCCGCTCCGGCTTTCGCCTTTGGCTTGGGCGGCACCGCCTTGTTGCCAATCACGCCGGCAGCGGCAAGACGATCGCACTCCGCCGCAGACATGCCGAGCAGTCCCTTGAACACTTCGTCGTTGTGCTGACCCAGCGTCGGCGTTGCCCAGCGCACGGCATAAGTCACCCCGTTTTCGCGAAATGGCGCCGAAGGCTGCAAGTGCGCACCGACAAAGGCCCGCTCCACAGGCTGCCAGAAGCCGCGCGCCTTGAGATGGGGATCCTCCAACTGCTCACCCGGCGTGCGCGCAACACCCGCGGCAACACCGGCTTGCTGCAACCGCAACATGGCTTCGTCCGGCAACTGATTTCGCGTCCACGCCTCAACAGCCTGCTCGATTTGCGTTTCACGCCGACGCCGACCTTGCGCTGTTGCCAACTGTGCATCAGCGGCAAGATCGTCGCGATGCATGACAGCGCATAGCGCCCGCCACATGACATCGTCCGTCACGGCGACCAGCAACCATTGGTCCTCACCGGCGCATCGAAACACACCATGCGGCGCGTGCATTGGATGACGGTTGCCCAATCGCGGCACCAGTTTTCCGTGAGCTGACTGCTCGATGACCCAGGCCGCCGCCATGGGCAGCATGCATTCAATCTGGGACAGGTCTATAAACTGGCCAATGCCGGTGCGTTTGCGATGAACCAGTGCAGTCAGCAGCGCCGAGCAGGAATTCAGGCCGCCGATGGGGTCACCATAGGCAACATGGTTCTGCGTCGGCGGATCGCCGTCCCGGCCGGACACGCTGGGCAGGCCCGAGCCGTGCTCCAGCGTCGAACCGTAGGCACGCAAGTCGCTCCACGCACCGGTACCGGTCGAGCCATAGGCATTCATTGACAACATCACCAGCGAAGGATTGATTTCCACGAGGCGCGCATAGTCCAGGCCGAGCTTGGGCAGCACGCCGGCTGAATTGTTTTCGATCACGGCGTCAGCCCCGGCGACCAATGCCTTCAGCACGCGCACGCCGTCGGGCGAAGTCAGATCCAGCGTAATGCCGCGCTTGGCGCGGTTCATGATGTTGAAACGACTGGTCTTCTCGTACAGCATCTGCTCGTACACGGCCGCGTGTTTCTCCTGGCCACGCCACCAGTCGGCATACTGGCAGGATTCCACCTTGATGACGTCCGCGCCCAGATCAGCCAGCATGCGCGTCGCAACCGGCCCGGCCCAGCCCATCGAAAGGTCGATGATGCGCAGCCCTTCGAGCGGACGCCCGGCCCGCGCGCCCGCCGTGACAGGTACAAATGGGGTATGCGACATCGCCTGCATTACCTGTGCGGTGTGCTCGCCCGGGCGCGGCACCTCCCCCCCGGCTCGCGGCGGCGTCATGCACAGGTGCATCGGCGATCGCGGTGCACGCACGGTCGCCTGTCCGGCGCGGATATCGACGATGGCTTCACGCTGTCGAAACACCTCCAGAGTCAGCACCTCGGCCATATCGGGCACGATGACCCCGGGAATCTTGCGTTTCAGTGCTTCGTAAAACCATTCTTCAGCGGTTCGCTCGAGGAAGCAGGGTGCGAACAAGGCTTCCAGTTCCGCCGCCTTCCTGGCACGGTGCATGGCCGATATGAAATCCGGATGCACGCCCAGTTCGGGTACGCCCAGCATTTCGCAGCACGCCGTCCACTGTGGCGGGGCATTGCAGGTCAAACCCAGCCAACCCTGCTTGCAACGGTAAATGCCCAGCGTACCGCCTGAGGTAAACAGATTGATGCCATTGCGGCGTTCCACGTAGCCAGGCTGCACGCGCGACAAATCCAGTTCGGACAGTGCCACCGCCGCCTCGTGAACACTCACCTCGAAATGCCGGCCAGGCGTGCCATCCAGACGCGCCAACAACCCGGCAACCAGCGGGATGAAAGCGGTCAGACCACCGATGATGGAGGATTGATAATCCGCCAGCGCCAGCGGTGGGCCCTGCACCGGACCAACCAGCTTCACCAGACCGGCCAGCGCGCGGCATACGGAGTCACTTCCGTGAAAATCCCGGTATGGGCCACTTTGGCCGAACCAGCTGATGTCGGCGATCACCAGTTGCTCATGCGCGCGACGCAACTGCGCGTGGTTCACGCCAGCGGCACGGCGCTCCTCGACGCTCATGCCATCAATCAGCACATCAGCACCGGCAATCAGTGCCCCCAGCGTTGCATTATCGACATTAACGCTCTTCTTGTTGAAGTTCAGGTAAGCGAAATAGGCGCCTTCCTGTTGACCATCACCAAGGTCGACAGTAGGTGCGCAGTGCCGGCCGGAATCACCACCGGTGGGCTCAACCTTGATCACTTCGGCGCCGAAATCTGCCAGCAATCGAGCACAATAGGCTGCAGCCGGCAGGTCACCAATTTCGATGACCCGTATCCCGGCAAACGGCCCTGGCGACACTGCCGAACTGATTGCGGCACTCTTTACAAACGATGACTGCATGCCTTCCTGGTCCTTTCAAATGAATGCGCAATCCGCTACCGCGAGCGGGTCCTTGCGCCTTTTGTCGCTCGACAGCCTTACATTTTTTCTATCTTCGCGGCGCGAACGATCCTGCCCCAGATGTCGTAGTTCCTGCGCATCAACGTACTTAACTCATCAGGCGAGGACGGCGTGACGTCATAGCCCTGCGAATTGAGCTGCGTCGTCGTCTCCTTTTCAGCCAGTGCCGTGCGTATGGCCTGGTTCAGCTTCGCCACCACCGGCGGCTGCATCTTCAGCGGACCGAGGACGGCATGATAGATGTTCGGTAAATCGAAGCCCTTGAGACCCGCCTCTTCCATGGTCGGAACATCAGGCATCTGGGGATGGCGCACCGTATCGGCGACACCGATGACACGGAACTTGCCCGCTTTTGCATAAGGCAATATGTGGCCGAGACCGGCAAACATGAAGGCGATCTGCCCGCCCAGCAGGTCGGCGGTTGCAGGACCGCTGCCTTTGTAAGGCACATGCACCAGCGGCACCCCCGACACGAATTGCAACAACTCGCCGGCCAGATGATTGGAGATGCCAATGCCGGCGGATCCGTAACTGGCCTTGTCCGGATTGGCCTTGGCATAGGCGAGCAGCTCCGCGACAGTCCTGACTGGAAGATTGGTATTGATCGCCAGCACATTGATGGTGCTGACCGTCTTCGCAATCGCGGCAAAGCCAAGCGGCTCATAGGTCAATGCCTTGTACAGATGCGGATTGAGCGTGTGCGTGGAATCGGTGGTCCAGAAAAGCGTATAGCCATCGGGCGTGGCACGCTGCACGAACTCCGCCCCTATGGCACTGCCGGCACCGGGCTTGTTGTCGATGACCACCGGTTTTCCCAACAGCACTGCCAATGGTTTTGTGACGGTGCGCGCAGCAGTATCGGTTGCACCGGCGGGGTAGGCCACGACGACACGGATCAACCGGTCAGGAAATTCCTGCGCCCGTACATGTGACGACACCAACAGCGATAACAGCACCAGGGGCAACAGGCATGCGTTCTTCAACATCACAACCTCCTTTAATAGTGACAGTGCCTGTCTTGCGCAGGCTGGCTTTCTGTTACGGCAATTACGTTGGATGAACACAACCAAAACGATCTGTATTCGGCGACTTGTAATCGGGCAAGATGATCGCCATCCTCGCGCGTCAAGATCAAGACGCGGCCTGCACCTAAATCTTCTCGATATTGGCCGCGCGAACAATCCGACCCCAGGTATCGAAGTTCTTGCGCATCAGCGCACCAAGTTCCTCCGGCGACGTGGGGGTGACATCGTAGCCCTGCTTGTTCAACTGCGCGGTGATATCCGGATCCACCAGCGCGCTGCGCACTGCCTGATTGAGCTTCGTTACCATGGGCTGCGGCAACTTCAAGGGCCCGATCAAGGCGTGATATATGCCCGGCAGATCGAATCCCTTGAGTCCTGCCTCCTCCATGGTCGGCACGTCAGGCAGGCGCGGATGGCGCACGGTGTCGGCTGTACCGATGACACGAACCTTGGCTGCGGTGAGAAATGGCAGCATCTGGCCAACTCCGGCAAACATGAACGCGATTTGTCCCCCGATCAGATCGGTCAGCGCAGGGTTGCTGCCCTTGTATGGCACATGGGTCAGCGGCACGCCCGACACGGTCTGCAATAACTCACCGGCCAGATGATTGGAACTGCCAATGCCGGCTGAACCATAGCTCGCCCTGCCCGGATTGGTCCTGGCAAAGGCGAGCAGTTCAGAAACGTTTTTCACCGGCAGTTGCGTATTGATCACCAGCACGTTGACGGTATTGACGCCTTTGCTGATCGGCGTGAAGCCCAGCGGTTCGTAGGGCAGCGATTTGTACAGATGCGGATTGAGCGTGTGCGTCCCGTCGACCGTCCACATCAGCGTGTATCCGTCGGGAGCCGCCCTGGCCACGAATTCCGCACCCAGCGCACCACCGGCACCGGGCTTGTTCTCGACAACGACCGGCACTCCCAGCAGCGTTGCAAGTGGCCGGGCCACGGTACGCGCGGCGGTATCTGTCGCTCCGGCCGTATAGCCCACAATCACGCGTATGGGCCGGTCGGGATATTGTTGCGCTCCGGCTTGCGGCACTGCCATCAGCATGGCCAGCGACAGTGCGGTCATCGATAGTAACAACGGTGATACCAGTCCCTCCTTCAGCATCGCGATCTCCTATGTGGGTAACGATGCCTGTCTTGCGCAGGCTGGACTTGTTGCCGGGGCCGTCGCGGTATGTGCCATTCACAAACGCATGGCAGACGCCCCGAATTCCAATATACGGATACTGGAATATGTCGCGATATTGTGCAACTATCATTGCACAGGCAAGAATAAACAAGACAGGCGCCATGCCGTGGCCGCCTGCAATGACCCGCCTGAGACTGGCCAGCATACCGAATCCGCAATGGCACCTGTCGCTGACAGGTGCCAGGCGGCGGATGCCTGGTCACCGCCTGGTCAGCATCTGCAGATCGTGCGCCACGACCCGCAGATGCTGACTGCACATACGGGAGCGTCATCATTACTACGTCAAAATACTCGCGAATATTGATCTCCAATCGAGGCGAGATCGCCATACGCATCGCCCGGGCAGCCGGCGAACTGGGCATGGAATCCGTGGCACTGTACGCCGCTGACGACGCCGCGTCGCTGCATGTGCTCGGAGCAGCCCACAGCATCGCCCTCAAAGGTTCGGGCGCACGCGCTTATCTGGATATCGACGGCGTCATTGCCGCCGCCCGTGACGCCGGTTGCGACGCGATTCATCCGGGCTATGGTTTTCTATCCGAGAATGCCGCCTTCGCGAGGGCCTGCGCCCAGGCGGGCATGGCCTTCATCGGCCCGACACCCGAAGTCCTGGAGGTATTCGGCGACAAGAGCCGCGCGCGGGACCTGGCGCGCAGCCTCGGCGTCGCGGTACTCCAGGGGACGCACGGACCGGCAACGCTGATCGAGGTGAAAGGCTTTTTCGCCGCGTTGCCGGCGGGTGCCGGCATGGTCATCAAGGCCGTGGCCGGCGGTGGCGGGCGTGGCATGCGCGTCATCCTGGATGAAAACGAGATCGCGCGCGCATTCGACGCCTGCACCCGCGAAGCCCTGGCCGCCTTCGGCGATGGCGGCGTCTACGCAGAACGCCTGATCGTGCAGGCGCGCCATGTCGAAGTACAGATCGCCGGCGACGGCGAACGCGTCATCGCGCTGGGTGACCGCGATTGCAGCCTGCAGCGTCGTCACCAGAAGATTATCGAGATCGCGCCGGCGCCGGCGCTACCGGACAGCGTGCGCCAGGCATTGCATGCCGCAGCGGTGAAACTGGGCCAGGCGGTGCACTACCGCAGTCTGGGCACCATGGAATTTCTCGTCGATGCGCAGAGCCACGAAATCGCCTTCATTGAGGCCAATGCGCGTCTGCAGGTGGAACACACCGTCACCGAGGAAGTCACCGATATTGATCTGGTGCACCTGCAAATCGCACTGGCGCAGGGACAAAGCCTTGCTGCTGCCGGCCTGGCTGAAGTACCGGCGAGTCGTGGTTACGCCATTCAGGCGCGGGTCAACCTGGAAACCCTGGGTGCCGACGGATCAGTGCGGCCTTCAGGAGGGCGTATCTTGGCTTACGAACCGCCAGCCGGACGCGGCATCCGCGTCGATGGTTACGGCTATGCCGGATATATCACCAGCCCCAATTACGATTCACTGCTGGCCAAGGTGATCGCCCGCGGCACGACCTTCGAGGATGCTGCACGCCGTGCTTCGCGCGCGCTCGGCGAGTTCCGCATCGAGGGCGTGGACACCAGCATCGGCTTGCTGCGTGCACTGCTGGCCGACGCAAAGGTGCTGGCCGGCCAGGCCACCACGCGTTACATCGAGGCGCAGGCCGAGACGCTGCTGAAGTCGGCGGCGACACTGGCGCCACGCCAGCTCTCCAGCGGCAATGCAGCCCAGGGGGCGGAGGCTTTCGAGGAGCTGGCCGGTGCCACGGCAGCCACGGCGCCGCTGCAAGCTACCCTCATTGTGCTGGAGGTCGCCGAGGGCGCGCTGGTGGGCGCCGGCCAGACCGTGGCCATCCTCGAAGCCATGAAGATGGAACACGTGATTGCGGCGCCGGTCAGTGGTCGCGTGCACAAGATCGTGGCCGCCAGGGGCGACGTGCTGCTGCCGAAGCAACCGATCCTGTTCATTGTGCCGGCTGAGGTGAAAGACGAGTGGGTCGAGCAGCAGGAAGCGGTGGATCTCGACCACATCCGGCCGGATCTTGCCGAAGTGCTGGAGCGCTGGCGCCTGACGCGCGACGAAGCCCGCCCCGAGGCAGTGGCCAAGCGCCGCGCCAGAAACCAGCGCACCGCGCGCGAGAACATCAACGATCTGGTCGATCCGGGCAGCTTCATCGAATACGGCGCCTTCGCCATTGCCAGCCAGCGCAGCCGGCATTCGGTGGAGCATCTGCTCAAGATGAGTCCGGCCGACGGCTTGATCACCGGCGTGGGCACGGTGAACGGTGCGCTGTTTCCCGCGGAAAAGGCGCGCGTCGCCGCCCTCGCCTATGACTACACGGTATTGGCCGGCACACAGGGCGGCATGAATCACTGGAAGACCGACCGCATTCTGCATATTGCACTGGAGCAGAAGCTCCCCGTCATCTGGTATGCCGAAGGCGGCGGCGGACGTCCGGGTGATGACCGCAGCGGACCGGGACACCGCACCTTCGGCGCCATTGGCGAGGTGTCGGGTGAAGTACCGATGATTTCCGTGGTGGCGGGCTATTGCTTTGCCGGCAACGCCTCGGTGGCCGGCATGGCTGACATCCTCATCGCCACCAAGGGTTCGAACCTGGGCATGGCCGGCCCGGCCATGATCGAGGGTGGCGGCATGGGCATCGTCAACGCCAAGGATATTGGCCCATTGCACGAGCAGGTGGCCAGCGGCGTCGTCGACCTGGTTGCCGAAGACGAGGCCGATGCCACGCGGCTGGCCAAAAAGGCCATGTCCTATTTCCAGGGGCGCACTGCCCATTGGGAGTCTGCCGACCAGCGCCTGTTGCGCCAGGCCATCCCGGAGAACCGCCTGCGCGCTTATGACATCCGCGCATTGATCCGAACGCTGGCCGACACCGACTCGGTCCTCGAACTGCGTCCGGAGTTCGGCAGCACGGTGATCACGGCATTCATTCGCATCGAAGGACGTCCGGTGGGTCTGATTGCCAATGACAATCACCACCTTGGCGGCGCCATCGACTGCGACGGCGCCGACAAGGGCTCACGCTTCATGCTCCTGTGCGACAACTACGACATCCCGATGCTGAGCCTGGTGGACACCCCCGGCTTCATGGTTGGCCTGGACAGTGAGCGCCAGGCGGCGGTGCGAAAAACCTCGCGCATGTTCCTCGCCGGCGCCAAACTCGGCGTGCCATTCTTTGTCGTGGTGCTGCGCAAGTGCTACGGCCTGGGCGCAAGCGGCATGACCGGTGGCTCACGCCAGGACCCGATGTTCTCGGTCTCCTGGCCCACGGGCGAGTTCGGCCCGATGAACCTCGAAGGCGGCGTGCAACTCGCGTATCGCAAGGAACTGGCAGCGCAACCCAATGACGGCCCGCGCAAGACGCTCTACGACAAGCTGCTGGGCGAAGCGTATGCGCTGGGCAAGGGCATCGAACACGCCACCCACCTGCGCATCGATGCGGTGATCGATCCGGCCGACACGCGGCGCTGGCTCAGCGCCGGTCTGGACACGGGCAAGCGCACGCGGCCGCGCCGGCACTGGGTGGATGCGTGGTAGAGCCGAAGTGCAGTCTTAGGGAAACACTGAATAAGTCCCAGAACTGGGAATAAAGTATGCGGTGTTTCCTCTAAAGTGGGGGATATACAAGGGGGCGTAGCCCACTTGTTCAGTCCTTCCTTAGGCGTGAACTGCCGTCATCAACGGGACCAACTGGCGCACATCTGACATTGCGCTCAGGTCGCGACAGGCAGCGATGAGTTTCGCGATGCGTTCTTCGGGAAAAACCGCTTGGGCGAGACCGCGAAACTTGGCGTCCACGTCGGCATCGCTCATCGGCCGCTCCAGGCTGCCCAGCGCGTGCTCGACAAACAGGTGCAGCACCTCGCCATTTTTCAGGATCACGCGCACATCGGCCTGATGTTCGGCGACACCAGGCTTCACTGCGGCCTGCACACGGTCACGCAGCGCGATGACGGCGGCAGAGCTCACCGTTTCGTCTGAATATTCCTCTTCGCCGGCGCGGCCGAACATCACGGCGCAGGCACAGCTGTGATAGACGCTGAACTTGCCTTCCAGGCCGGTGCGCGGCGTGCGCTTGCCGGTGAGTTCGAGCACCAGCGGATGGATGCCCAATTCGATGCGTTCCACCTGTTCCGCCTTCAGCGCATGCTTGCGCGCCAGTTGCACACAACCATCAATGGAGGGATGAATGACGATGCCACAGGCGTAGGGCTTGTAGGTATTCAGATCGATCTCGAAGCGCTTGCCCAGATCCTGCGTAATTTCGTTTTCATCAAACTTGGTCGACAGCACATGCGCAAAACCCCGCTTGGCTTCGATGCCCTGTTCCGAACTGGTGAAGTTTTCCTTGGCCAGCAGCGCGGCGAACAAGCCGTTCTTGGCCGCGTTGCCCGGATGAAACGGTTTGGACATGGAGCCAAACATTTCGCGCAAGCCCGATGCCTGGGTCGCGGCAATCCCGAGCGCCCACACCATCTGCTGTTCGGTCAGACCCAGCAACCGCCCGCAGGCGGCCGCCGCACCGAATACGCCGGTGGTGCCGGTGATATGCCAGCCGACGTCGTAATGCTGCGGATACACCGCATTGCCGATGCGGCACTCGACATCCACGCCGATCACCAGTGCATTGATGAAGTCGCGTCCGCTGACCACGCCGCCACCGGCCTGCGCTTCGGCGAAAGCCAGTATGGCGGCTGCGACCGGACCGGCCGGATGAATGATGGTCTTCAAGTGGGTATCGTCGAAATCGTAGGTGTGGCTGGCGATGCCGTTCAGCAGCGCCGCGTGCAGCATGTCGAGGCGCTCGGTGCGGCCGATCAGCGACGCCTGCGCCGGCCCGGCAATGCGGCGCACCGCCGCCAGCGCCCGCTCCACGGTGGGATGTTGTGACGCGCCGATGGCGCAACCCATCCAGTTGAGAAAGGTCCGGTGTGCTTCCGCCAGGGTTTTCGCGGGCAGTTGTTCGTAGCGGCAGTCCAGCGCAAAACGGGCCAGGGCCAGTGTGGGTGTCGTCATGAGTCTTTCGCTTAAACGTTATTGTTCGATGTGCGGGCTGATCCGACCCTGCGTCGGGTCACTCGTCGGCTCATTCGTCCGCTTATTCGTCGGTGATGGCACCCTTGCTCGAGGTCGACACCAGCTTCATGTACTTGGCCATCAACCCGCGGGTGTAGCGCGGCTTGGGCTGTTTCCACAGCTTGCGGCGGCGTGCGATCTCCCTGGCGGACACATTGAGCTGGATGAGGTGCTTCTCGGCGTCAATGGTGATGGAGTCACCCTCCTGTACCAGCGCGATGGTGCCACCCTCGTAGGCCTCCGGCGCCACATGCCCGACCACCATGCCCCAGGTACCCCCGGAAAACCGACCATCCGTAATCAGCCCGACCGAATCACCAAGTCCCTGGCCGACTAATGCAGAGGTGGGCGCTAACATCTCCTGCATGCCGGGACCACCTTTGGGGCCTTCGTAGCGAATCACCACGACGTCGCCGGGTTTGATTTTCTTGGCCATGATGGCCTTCATGCACTGCGGCTCGGAGTCGAACACGCGCGCCGGGCCGGTAATGAAGGTCTGCTTCAGGCCGGTGATCTTGGCCACGCAACCTTCGGGCGACAGATTGCCGCGCAGGATGGCCAGATGCCCCTGCTTGTACATGGGCGCATCAATCGGGCGAATCACATCCTGATTGGCGCGCGGCGCGTCGGGAATGCTCTTCAACTCCTCGGCCATGGTACGGCCGGTGATGGTCAGGCAATCGCCATGCAACAGCCCGGCCTTGAGCAGCATTTTCAGCACCTGCGGCACACCACCGGCACGGTGGAAATCCACGGCCACATATTTGCCCGACGGTTTCAGATCGCACAGCACCGGCACTTTGCGGCGTACCCGTTCGAAATCATCGATGTTCCACTTCACCCCGGCCGCTGACGCAATCGCCAGGTAATGCAACACGGCATTGGTGGAACCGCCGGTGGCCATGATCAGCGCCACGGCATTCTCGATCGATTTGCGCGTGATGACATCGCGCGGCCGGATTCCCAGGCGTATGGCATTGACCAGCACGCGCGCCGAGGCCGCGGCAGAGTCGGCTTTTTCCGCGTCGGGCGAGGCCATCTGCGAGGAGCCGAGCAGGCTCATACCCAGCGCCTCGAAGGAGGATGACATGGTGTTGGCGGTGTACATGCCGCCACAGGCACCCACTGACGGGCAGGCGTTCTTTTCGATGCCGATGAAGTCGGCATCGCTCATCTTGCCGGCCGCATAGGACCCCACCGCCTCGAACACCGACACGATGGTCAGGTCCTGGCCCTTCCAGTTGCCCGGCTTGATGGTGCCGGCATAGACGTAGATACCAGGAACATTGATGCGCGCCATGGCCATCATGCCACCCGGCATGTTCTTGTCACAGCCGCCGCACACCAGCACGCCGTCCATGGCCTGGCCGTTGACCGAAGTCTCGATGGCGTCGGCAATGACTTCGCGCGACACCAGCGAATACTTCATTGCCTCGGTGCCCATGCCGATGCCGTCGGTGATGGTGGGCGTGCCAAATACCTGCGGCATGGCACCCGCCGCACGCAACGCCGCCATGGCCTTGTCCACCAGCACCTGTATGCCGGCATTGCAGGGATTCATGTTCGAGTGGCCGTTGGCGACACCAACGATGGGTTTTTCAAAATCGCGATCGCCGAAACCCACGGCGCGCAGCATGGCGCGATTGGGCGCACGGGCCACTCCCGCGGTGATGAGTTTGGAGCGCCAATTCTGGGCGCCCGCGGATTTATTCGTCTTGCTGGTGGTTTTTTTGGTGGCCATGACTGTCCTGTGCAATATACGCAATTCGGGGAGCGCGAGACGATAGCATCGGTGCACGACTCAGACAACCCGTACAGCCGGTATCATCCGCCTGTCTGCTTCACTTGTCTGCCCGCCCATGCTCATTCACCCGAATTTCGATCCGGTCGCCATCGCCATCGGCCCGCTGGCAATACGCTGGTACGGGCTCATGTACCTGCTGGCGTTTGGACTGTTCTTCCTGCTCGGCCGCTACCGCACCCGGGACAATTGGCGCGGCATCAGCCACAACATGATTGATGACCTGCTCTTCTTTGGCGTGCTCGGCGTGATCCTGGGCGGGCGCCTGGGCTACATCGTGTTCTATAAGCCCATGTACTACCTTGCCCATCCGCTGGAAGTTCTCGCGGTATGGCAGGGCGGCATGTCCTTTCATGGCGGCTTTCTCGGCGTGCTGATCGCGATGTGGCTGAGCGCGCGCAAGTACAAACTGGCTTTCCTGCGGCTGACCGACTTCATCGCACCGCTGGTTCCGGCCGGACTGGCTGCCGGACGCATGGGCAACTTCATCAACGGCGAATTGTGGGGCCGCGTGGTGCAAAACAGTGCGGACACGCCCTGGGGCATGGTATTTCACGGCGCCGGACCCCTGCCCCGGCATCCCTCCCAGCTCTATCAGTTCGCACTGGAGGGCCTGTTGCTGTTCGTCTTCCTTTGGCTGTATTCCCGAAAACCGCGCCCGGTTGGCGCCGTATCCGGTGCATTTCTGATCGGTTATGGTGTGTTTCGCTTTGTCGCGGAGTTTTTCCGCGAACCTGACGACTTCCTTGGACTGCTGACACTGAATATGTCCATGGGGCAGTGGCTGTCGCTTCCCATGGTGGTCGCGGGTGTCGTTATGATGGTTCTCGCATCCCGCAGGCCGGATAGAATGTCGACATGAAAGAAATGGAACCCAGTCTGCGCGCGCAGTTCGAGGCGAGGATCCAGGAACTGAAGGTCGAGCACCGTGATCTGGACCTGGCCATTCACCGCCTGTCCAACGATCCGCTGCATAGCGAGTTGGCGCTCAAACGCATGAAAAGACGCAAACTGCTGCTCAAGGATCAGATCGTATGGATAGCACGGCAACTCGACCCCGACATTCCCGCCTGATCATTCATCCCGATTTTCCCAGTTTCAACCACATTTTCCCCTTTGAATCGAGCCTCCATGCCTGAATCCACCGTAACACCCCTGACTGAACAGGACTTCGACCGTCTCGAAGCCCTGCTCACATCAACCAACTTTGATGGCAAGGCCTTCCCGCTGGATGCCATGCAGGGACTGCTGTGCGCTGTATTGAGCGGCCCGCAACCCATCCCCGCCGACACCTGGATGCCGGTCGTATTGGGCGGCACGCCGCGTTACGAGAGCGACGCACAGGCCGACGAGATTGAAGGGCTGTTGCAGCGCCTGCATGACGCCACCGCTGCCGACCTGCGCTCCGACGACGGCATCGGCCTGATCCTGTATCCGACCGAGGAAGGCGGTGAGGAGTTTGACTACGCCACCTGGTGCAGCGGCTATCTGGAAGGAGTCGATCTGTGCGACCCGCACTGGACCGAAGCCGGTGACGACGAAGAAGTCAGCGAGCTGCTGCTGCCTTTCCTGGTGCTGTCGGGCTCACTCGAAGACGACCCGCAACTGCGCGCCGAGATTGATTTCGCACCCGGCGATGAAGAGAAATTTGCCGCCCACTGGAAAGAGAACCTGGTCGACTGCGTGATCGAGGCACACGACTACTGGCTGGAGGCACGCCTCACCCCGGAAACCGTCCGCCGCGACACGCCCAAGGTCGGCCGCAACGATCCCTGCCCCTGCGGCAGCGGCCGCAAGTACAAGCTGTGCCATGGCAGTGACTGAATGACGCTCGGTGCCTGTTTGCAGATGCCCTGTCCACGAGCATCTACAAGCAGTTCCCGATTGATTTCTGCGGCAATCCCGCCTGCCCGGTGACCCTAACAGGGGACCTTCAAGGCGAATACCAGGACTATCGCGTTCGGCGCTAAACTGGCGCCCCCGACATCAATCAACGGCTTTACGGAGCATCCCATGCACTCTCGCCCGGTCGCCATGTTGTTGAACCTTGGTCACGCCATCGACCACATGTTCCTCCTGATATTTGCCACCGCGGTGACGGCCATCGCGGCGGAATTCGGCTTTTCGCGCTGGGAAGACCTGATGCCCTACGGCGTCGGCGCAGCCTTCATGTTCGGCCTTGGTTCGATTCCATCCGGGCGACTGGGGGATTTCTGGGGTCGGCGCGCCATGATGCTGATTTTCTACTTCGGCATGGGCGCATCGGCCATCCTCGTCGCGTTGACGCAGAATGTCTGGCAGATGGCGGCGGCGCTGACGGTACTGGGGTTGTTCTCGTCCATCTATCATCCGGTGGGCGTGCCCATGCTGGTGCGCAATTCGAAGAATCCCGGTTTCACCATCGGCTTCAATGGCCTGGTCGGCAATTTCGGCATCGCCGCGGCCGCCGTCATCACGGGCCTGCTGATCAAGTACTTCAACTGGCGTCTGGCGTTTGTCATTCCCGGCCTCGGCTCCATTGCGGCCGGCGTCGCCTTTGCGCTGCTGACTCCAAAGGAAACGGAGCCCCCGGCACATCGCAAGGGCGGTGGCACGATGCCTTCGCGTGAAGTCATGGGGCGGATTCTGCCAGTGATGACGGTCACGGCCATGACCGGCAGCGTGATATTCAACTTTGCCACCAGCGGCAACCAGCAATTGCTGACCGAACGCTTCGTCGGCCTGATCGAGGACCCGGCCGTGCTGGGCGCCATGCTGGGCGCGGTCTATGTGCTGGCCTCACTGTCGCAGATCGTGGTCGGAAAACTGATCGACCGCTATCCGCTGAAGCGCGTTTTCCTCGCTGTCATCGTGGCGCAGGCGCCGCTGTTCGCCCTGGCGGCGGTGGCACAGGGCTGGACGCTGCTGCTGTTGCAACTCGGCTTCATGGTCTTCGTGTTCGGCGCCGTGCCGTTCAATGACGCCATCATGGTGCGCTATGTGGATGACCAGATGCGCTCACGCATCGCCGGCATGCGCCTGGCCATTTCCTTCAGCTTCAGTTCGATCGCCGTGGGCATGCTCGGGCCCATGGTAAAGGCCGCCGGCTTCCAGACTCTGCTGTTTGTGATGGCGGGGGTCGCGCTGCTCACCCTGTTCGTGGTGACCTTGCTGCCATCGGAGCAGCCACGCGCCAAATTGGCCACCGCCGGAGCCTGACATGACTGCTGTCGTCCCTGTCGTCCCTGTCGTCCCTTTCGTCCCTTTCGTCCGCGTCCTACCATACCCGCGCCGGGCGTTAAGCTCCTGACAAGGGAGTCACTCACCATGCTCGTTCAATCGACGCCGATATGGTTTTTCCAACGCCGCGTCATTCGACTGTTCATGCTCATCAGCGCAGCCGTGCTGCTCGCCACCGGTTGCGCGCAACTGACGCAAAAGGAACGTGAACTGGTTTTCCGCATCGAACCGGGCACGCCCAGCTGGTTCAGCGGCATGCCCGCGGACGTGCAGGAAATCCATATTCCAGTCAGCAGCACTGCAACCACCGACGGAAAACGGCAACAACTGCATGCCTGGTGGTGGCCGGCAGCCAATACCGGAGCGCCAACCGTGCTCTACCTGCATGGGGCGCGCTGGAACCTGACCGGGCAGTTATTTCGCATCGAGCAACTGCGCAGCTTCGGCTTTTCGGTGCTGGCCATCGACTATCGCGGCTTTGGCAAAAGCGACGGTGAATTGCCTTCGGAAGAGACCGTCTACGAAGATGCCTATACCGCCTGGAAACACCTTGCCTCACTGCAGCCTGACCCGGCCCGTCGCTTCATCTACGGCCATTCGCTGGGTGGCGCCGTGGCCATCGATCTGGCCGCCCGCCTGAGCGACGCGGCCGAGCGCGACGGCACGCCGCTGCCGGCGCAGGGGCTCATCGTCGAGTCCTCGTTCACCACGCTGGCCGACATCGCGCGCGCGCTGACCTCGTCATTGCTGCCGGTGCAGTTATTCCTGACACAGAAATTCGACTCGATCGGCAAGATCGGCAGCGTGCGCATGCCCGTGCTGGTCGTGCACGGCAGCGGTGACCGTTATGTGCCGGCGCACTTCAGCCAGGCGCTTTATGCCGCGGCGAAGGGCCCCAAAAAACTGCTGCTCATCGAAGGCGCCACGCACAACAACAGTATGCGCATGGGCAGCACGGAATACCGGCAGGCATTGAACGAGTTGTTCGGACTGGATCAGCGTTTCGGGATTGTCCAGAGATAGCCATTGCGATCGCTGGTGCAGAAGACCGGCTTCAAGTTCGAAGAAAGTTGAGTCCACGCAGCGGCTGCAGTTGGCGGGCAACACGCGCCCGAATTCAGTATCCTGTACACAACATCCACACCGGATGTTCCGGAAGGTAACAAACAGGAGAAGAATCATGCAGTACACAGGCACCCTCGCCCTGATCACAAGCCTCGCTCTGGCCGCGCCGGGCACTGCGCTAGCCCAGGTGGCAAAGACCCCATTTTCCAGCAAACCCGTGACGGTGATCGCCCCCTATGACCCGGGCGGCCCCATCGACATCGAGGCACGCATCTACACCAAGCGGTCAAGCGAGCTGACCGGCCAGCAGTACATCATCGAATACAAGCCCGGCGCTGCCACGCGCATCGGCGTGGCCTATGTGGCCAAGGCGGCGCCCGACGGGCATACGCTGCTTTTCACCACCGGCGGCTTTGCCATCCTGCCCGTGGTGTTCAAGAACCTGACCTTTGATTCCGTCAAGGACTTCGCCCCGGTGGCGCAGATGAGCCAGCAGTTCACCGTATTCATCGTACGGCCATCCTTTCCGGCGAAAAACTTTACCGAATACCTCGCCTATGCCAGGGCCAATCCGGGCGTGGTGAGTTACGGCATGCTGGGTTCCGGCAGTTCCGGACACCTGGCCGGGGCCTGGCTGGAAGGCGCCACCAACACCAAGGTGAATTTCATTCCCTACAAGGGCACCGGTCCGGCCATGCTGGATGTCACCGCCGAGCGGCTGGATGTGCTCACCGCCGGCCTGATCGCCGCCATGCCGCATATCAAGTCGGGCAAGATGCGGCCGCTGGCAGTCATGAACGCGTTGCGCGCCAAACTCCTGCCCGACGTGCCCACCATCGCCGAGCAGGGCGTACCAAGCTATGGCTACACCAACTGGACAGGCTTCTTCGCCCCGCGCGCCACGCCGGCCTCCGCCGTCGCCCGCCATGCCGAGGATTTTGGCGCTGCGGCCCGCTCCAAGGAAGTGATCGCTGCACTGGATGCCCAGGGCAGCGTGCCCATCGGCAACACACCGGCACAGTTCTCGCAGGTAGTCGCCACCGACATCGCGCGCTGGCAGAAAATCGTGCAGGACAACGCGATCAAGGTCGAGGATTAACCGGGCTTGGCGTCGCGTGACGGCGGCGGTGGCGCCTTGACGGCCACCGCGGCGCGGTCGATATAGTAATCAGAATGGATATTTCATCCATTCGATGAAAAGCATTGCGTCGATAATGTAATCATCTCATTCCTGCATGCAAGGAGCTGGTCCGCCCTGCATGCGATACTCCGGGGTTCCGCTGCCGGACTGCCCGAAATCCCCGAATGAACCTGCTGTACTACCTGTACGGACTGTGCCTCCTCATCATGACCTGCGCGCGCGGCGCGCGCGTCGTGGTGAGTCTGTATGCGCTGGACCTGGGGGCGAGTCCGCTCACCGTGGGCATGCTGGCCGCCTCGTTTTCGCTCATGCCGGTGCTGCTCGCCTGGCCAGTGGGACGCTGGGCGGATCGCGCCGGCGCGCGCTGGCCCATGCTTGCCGGCGCGCTGGGCGCCACCCTGAGCATGCTGCTGCCCTTTGCCTTCCACACCCTGCCGGTGCTGTTCATCGCCGCGCTGCTCAACGGCGCCGCCTTCATCGCCTTCAATGTGGCCCAGCAGAACACCGTGGGCAACATCAGTTCGCCGCAGGAGCGCACGCGTAATTTTTCCAACCTCACGCTGATGATCTCGCTGGGCAACCTGTTCGGCCCGCTGATGGGCGGCATCGCCATAGACCACAGCGGTCATGCCATGGCCTGCCTCTACCTGGCTCTGTGCAGCGCCGCTGCCGCGGTGGCTCTGATCTTTTTCAGTGGCAGCCTGCCCCGCGGCAGCGGCATCAGCGCCAAGGGCGGCGGCAAGCTGATGGAACTGATGCGCAACCCGACCCTGGTGAAGGTGCTGCTCATCGCAAGCCTGGTGATCGGTTCCACCGACATGTTCCACATCTACATGCCCATCTACACCCACGGCCTGGGCATGTCGGCCTCCACCACCGGCGTCATCCTCGCCTGCTATGCCGCGGCGTCCTTCCTCGTGCGCACCGTGCTGTCGCGCTTCCTGGAACGCGCCACGGTGGAACAGGTGCTGACGCGCTGCTTCCTGCTGGCGGGCGGCATTCTCGCCTTCATCCCCTTCGTGCAAAGCCCCTGGCTGCTGTGCGTGCTGTCCTTCCTGTTCGGCTTCGGCATCAGCGTGGGCCAGCCCATCACCATGATGCTCTCCTACGCCAATGCCGCCGACGGTCGCTCGGGCGAGGTAATCGGCCTGCGCCAGTCGGTGCAGAACCTCACCCAGGTGTTCTCCCCCACGGTGTTCGGCAGCGTCGGCACGCTGCTGGGGGTGCTGTCGGTATTCATGTTGAACAGCGTGCTGCTGCTGGGCGGGGCAATGCTCATCCGCACCAGCGTCCTCACCCGCAAGCCGGGCGGGAAGCCGGCATGAGCCTGCTGCGCTTCCTCAACACGCTGTGCTTCATGCTGATGACCAACCTGCGCGGCGCCCGCGTGGTGCTCAGCCTGTATGCGCTGCACCTGGGCGCGAGCCCGTTCGTGGTGGGCATGCTCGCCGCCGCGGGATCGTTCATGCCGGTGCTGCTGGCCTGGCCGGTGGGACGCTGGGCCGACCGTGCCGGCGCGCGCTGGCCCATGCTGGCCGGCGCCTTCGCCGGTGCATTCAGCATCGTGCTGCCGGTGTTCCTGCCCGGCATCCCGGCGCTGTTTGCCGCCGCGCTGTGCAATGGCGCCGGCTTCGTCGCCTTCAACGTGGCGCAGCAGAACGCCGTGGGCATGCTGAGCAGCCCCCAGTCGCGGGCGCAGAATTTCTCCAACCTGACGCTGATGATTTCCATGGCCGGATTCGCCGGGCCGCTGCTGGCGGGCTTCTCCATCGACCATGGCGGCTACGCGCTGGCCTGCATCG
This sequence comes from Betaproteobacteria bacterium, assembly GCA_947479645.1. GTDB lineage: Bacteria > Pseudomonadota > Gammaproteobacteria > Burkholderiales > SG8-39 > CAIYPG01. The sequence continues at coordinate 25,228 of CANKAJ010000017.1, forward strand.
CGGTGGCGCTGTGTTCGGCCATCCCCGCCGTGCTGCTGTTGGTGTACGGCGGCCGCCTGCCCCCGGGTAGCGGCGTGGCCGGCAAGGGCGGCGGCAATGTCATGCAAGTGCTGCGCGACCGGGCGCTACTCAAGGTGCTGATGATCGGCAGCCTGGTGCTGGCGGCAGTGGATCTTTTCCAGTTCTACCTGCCCGTGTATGCGCATGGCCTGGCCATGCCGGCCTCCACCATCGGCATGATCCTCGCCTGCTATGCCGCCGCCTCGTTCACGGTGCGCGTGTTCCTGTCGAAGTTCCTCCAGCGTGCCACCGTCGAGCAGGTGCTGGCGCGCTGCTTTGCGCTGTCCGGCCTGGCGCTGGTGTTCGTGCCTTTCGTCGACAGCGCCGTGCTGCTGGGCGTGCTCGCCTTCATCTTCGGCTTCGGCGTCAGCGTCGGTCAGCCCATCACCATGATGCTCGCCTACAGTAACTCGGCGGAGGGCCGCTCCGGTGAAGTCATGGGCGTGCGCCAGTCGGTGCACAACTTCATCCAGGTCATCTCGCCGACAGCCTTCGGCGCCATTGGCACGTTGCTCGGCGTGATGTCGGTCTTCCTCACCGGCAGCGGACTGCTGCTGGGCGGGGCCATGGTGATTGCGCGAGCAAAGTTGAGCGGCAAGGGGACGCCCGCATCAAGATGAATGCATCCCCGGCAAGAGCACCCTTGCGGCTACGCCGGATACGCTCGACGCCGGTGCGCACCAAACGCATTATTCGGGCTGAATCAGCGCTTCGGGATCGTCCACAGATAGACATTGCGGTCGCTGCGGCCTGACACGCTCAGGCGCACCGCCTGCTCCGCTTTCCAGTCGCCCATGTTGTGAAAGTGCGAGACGACCCGGGTACCCGGCTTCAGATCGCGCAGCAGCTTGGGCCGCAGCTTCAGGTTGATTTCGGGCCACAGGAACAGCATGACCGCGGTGGCCTTTGAGATATCGGTCTCGAACAAATCCTGATTGAGAAATTCAACGCGGTCGGCCACACCGGCCTGGCGCGCATTTTCACGCGCTTCGGCAATGCGCTGCGGGTCGATGTCAACGCACACGCCGCGGGCGCCGCGTTCTTTCACCGCGGTGATGACAACCCGGCCATCGCCGCAGCCCAGGTCGAACACCACATCACCGGCACCAACCCTGGCCAGGTCCAGCATGGCCTTGACGATGTGCGGCGCCGAGGGTTCATAGGGCACATCGGGCGCGCGCAATGCTGGCGCCGTCTGCGCAGTGACCATATCGTGCCACCCGCCAAGTGCGAGCCACATCACAAGCATCGTCAGAAATCTTTTCATGGCGGCATTCTAGCGCCAGCACCTTGCAACAGTCGGGCGATCCCGTCGTAGCCTCGCCTCAGCGCATGCGCCAGCGGCGTCACGCCATCACGATCGGCCAGGTTCACGCTGGCGCCGCGCGCCAGCAGCAGCCGCGTGATCTCGATATAACGCGCGCCGCCATCGCCGAGAATCACCGTTTCCAGCAATGCAGTCCAGCCCAGGTTGTTGACGTGGTCGATGGCAATCGCCGTCTTCAGCAGTTCGCGCACCGTCTCGACATGGCCGTGATGACAGGCAGGAATAAGCGCCGTGCCGCCATAGCGATTGGTGCTGGCCAGATCGGCACCCGCCGCCAGCGTGAGCCTCAGTATTTCCAAGCGGCCTTCCGCGCCGGCGTACAGGAACGGGCTGTCCTGCATGTCGTCCTTGGCGTTGACGTCGGCGCCGGCGCGAATCAGCAGGCGCGCCGCTTCGATGCGATTGCCCTGCGTGGCTGCGAGCAGGGCGGTGCGGCCGCGCGCATCGCGCGCCGTCACGCTGACGCCCTGTGCCAGCAGGCGTTGCAATGTCGCGACATCACCCGCTGCAGCGATGGCGATCAACTGGAGGTCACGACTGATTACGGTTGATTGCGCCGACACAAGGCGCGCCAGCAGCAATGCGGGCAGTGCCGGTAGAAATCGTCGTCTATTTCCTGTCTGCAATGACATCTCCCGATTGTGATTGCCATTTCCTTCGCTGATGCGCTGGACCACCTGTTCATCGCACAAGATACTATATCGATATAACTCACCACTCCTGCTCCGAAAGGCCACGCTCTTGACAACAATATCACCGGCAGCAACCGGCGAATCACCGCAGCCCTACCGACCCCTGCAAGGCATACGGGTGGTCGATCTCACCCATGTGCTGTCCGGGCCATTGTGCACTTATGAATTGGCGCTGATGGGTGCCGAGGTCATCAAGATCGAGAGTCCCGGCGCCGGCGACATGTACCGGCGCCTGGGCAGCGACGATCAACTGAATGCGCTCGGCATGGGCACATCCTACCTCGGCGCGGCGGCCGGCAAGAAGAGCGTCGCCCTCGATCTGAAGGACGCGCAGGCTCTGGACATCGTGTGCAAGCTCGTCGGCAACGCCGACATCCTGATGCAAAATTTCCGGCCTGGCGTGGCCGAGCGGCTGGGCCTTGGTTATGAGGACTGTCACAAGCTCAACCCGCGTCTGGTCTACTGCGCCATTTCCGGCTTCGGCCAGACCGGCCCGTATCGCGACACACCCGCGGTCGACCATATTGTGCAGGGCGTTTCCGGAATGATGGCGGTAACGGGCGCGCGCAACGGGCCGCCGGCGCGGGTCGGTTACGCCGCCGCCGACACCGCAACCGGACTGCTTTCGGGCATAGCGGTGCTGGGCGGACTGGTGGGTGCCATACGCACCGGCCAGGGCTGCTTTCTCGACGTTTCCATGCTGGAAGCCTGCCTGGTAGCGCAGGCGACGATCTATTACGACTACCTGAACACCGGCCACATCGCGCCGCGCGTCGGCTCGGACGTCATGGCCAAGCGCGGCTCGGGTGGAACCTTCGAGACCGATGATGGCTATCTGGTGGTGAGTGCGCTCAGCCAGGACGCTTTCGAACACCTGTGCAAGACCATCGGCCGCGCCGAACTCCTGGACGACCCGCGCTTCAAGGTCAATGCCGGCGGCCTCAAGTACGCAGCGGAATTGCGTGCCATCCTGGCCGAGTCTTTTCGCGGCGGCACCGCTGCCGAATGGGCGAGGAAACTGGCCGCGCGCGGCGTGCCGGCCGGCGTACTCAATGAAGTGCCGCAGGTGGCGGCGCATCCGCAACTGGCCTCGCGCGGTGCCTTCTCATCGTTCAAAAACGTGCCCGGCATCGGGCGCGACGTTCATCTGCTCAACGCCGGCTTCCAGGTCAATGGCCAGCAATTGCGGCCCGACCGTCCGCCACCGATGCTGGGCGCTGACACGCGCGAAGTGCTGAGTGCAATGGGCTATGCGCCTGAGGCCATCGCAGCACTGGCCGCGCGCGGCGCCATTCGTTGCGCGCAGCCCGGGGATTCAAGCGCCGCTTAAAAGGAGAAGCCATCATGAGCAGAATGCTTTTTGTCGCGGCGCTCGGTTTGGTCGGGTCACTGTGGGCGCAGGGCACCTGGGCACAGACACGTCCGCTGCAGATGATCGTGAATTTTCCAGCCGGTGCCGGCACCGACATCAACGCGCGCGCACTGGCCGAATCCATGCGGCAGCCGATCGGCCGCGTCTTCGTCATCGTCAATCGCGCCGGCGCCTCCGGCACCATCGGCGTCGCCGCGCTGGCCAACGCCGCGCCGGACGGCAACACGGTGGGCTATGTCACCACCATTCCCATCACGCTGCAGCCGCACCTGATCAAGGACGTCAATTACGCCCCAGGTGATTTCGCGCCGATGTGCCGCATCACCAACAACCCCACCACGCTGGTGGTATCGCCGCAATGGAATTTCGAACAGGTGTCGCAGATCGTCGAGCGCGCACGACGCGAGCCCGGCAAGCTGAGCATCGGCGTGCCCGGTGTGCACTCCGGCCCGCACATCGCGGTCATCGAATTCCTGCTGGCGGCAAAGATCGATATCGTGGCCGTGCCCTATGCAGCCGACAACGCCGCCTTCCCACTGCTCAAATCAGGCGACCTGGCACTAGCGGTCGTGCAGCCGCAGTCTGCAAAAATCGCCGGCTTCCGTGTTCTGGCGGTGTCCTCGCGAGAGCGCCTGGCGCAACTGCCCAACGTGCCCACCTTCACCGAACTGGGATACCCGGTGGTTCAGACCATCAGTGCCGGCGTGATCGGGCCCAAGGGGCTGGCCGCCGATTTTGTGCGCGCGATGGAGTCCACCTGCAGGACTGCTCATGACGGCGCAGCCTTCCAGGAACTGCTTGGCAAGGCCGGCACGCCGACCAGCTTCGCCGGTTCCGGCGAGTTCACTGCGCAGATCGGTTCGGAATACCAGTCCATGAAGGCGCTGGCCCAACGCTTGAATCTCAAGCCTTGAGCGACCGAAACCGCCTGAAGATGCCCGTGGATAGGGCATCTTCAGGCGGTTCCTATAAGCTGAGCGAGCGCGCAATCAGCGACACGCCGGTCGTCAGCAACACCACTTCGATGATGCGCACCAGCGTCTCGCGCGACATACGCTTGAAGAGTTGGGTCGCGACCGCCACGCCGGCCAGACTCGCCGGGATAATGGCGATGACGCTGACGGCAACACGCATGTCGACAAAGCCGGTGACGATAAATGCAATCACGCGCATGGAAATGCTGAAGATGGCCGTCATCGTCACCGTGGCACGGTACTGCTCCTTGGTGAGCGGCCGGTGCGACAGGTAAATGGCATAGGGCGGCCCGCCCGCGCCGAACAGCGTACTGGTCAGCCCGCCGGCCAGACCGGCCAATGCCGCCCAGCGCTGGCTGATGATGCGCCGCGTGGTCTTGCTCAACAGGCCGTACAGCGCGAAGCTCATGACAAAAATGCCCAGCGCCAGCATGCCCCAGCGCCGCGGCATATTGACCAGCAAGGTCACGCCGGTCACCGTGCCGATCAGCGTGAAGGGCACCATGCGCAATACCTCCGACTTCACCGCGAGCCGCGGATTCTCCAGGCCCACGCGCAACGCATTCACCAGATCGGCCAGCCCGAACACCGCCAGCGAGAACGGCATCGGCATGAAGTGCGACGACACCGGAATGGTCAAGAGCGCCGAACCAAAGCCGGTGATGCCATAGATCAGCGAGCCGCAGAACGCCAGCGGCACCAGCCAGAACAGGAACTCCCAGGATTCAGTCATGCGTGAAAGGCGTTTCTCAGTTACGGATTCAAGAGTGATGCACCAAGGACTTGTCAGTGCCCAAGGGTACCGCGACTGGCATTTTTAGACCGAAGCGCTCAGAAATTGCGTGGCTGAACATTGCTTAAAGTGCCCGAAGACGCCCAGGGGACAAGCATCTTCGGGTATTCACCGCATGCAACAAGTGATTGACGGCGCAGTCTTCACGCAGAATTCAAGGCTGCAGCCCTTAAAATGACAGGCATGTTTGCCAACCTCCTGCGCCGGCTGGGACTGCGACGCGACCCTGCCTCGTCGAGCAATGCGCCGGCGTCGACAGCCGAGTTGACGGCCGACGACCTGTCCGACATTCCCGACATGGTGCAGTCGGGCCGTGTCGCGCAAGCCGAAGCGCGATTGCGGGCCGTGCTGACACGCACACCCGACAGCGTCGATGCGCTGCATTACCTCGGCCTCGTCTGCCACCAGCAGGGACGGCACGCGGAAGGTGCGCGTCATATCGCGGCGGCCGTGGAACGCGCACCCGGGGTGGCTTTTCTGCGCGCCAACCTGGCCGAGTGCCTGCGTGCCAGTGGCGACCTGGTCGCTGCGGAACAGGCCGCGCGCGAAGCGCTGCTTCTGAATCCAGAACAGCCAGCCGCCGAATTCAATCTCGCCATGGTGCTGGCCGACCGCCGCGCCCATGCCGAAGCGCTGGCGCATGCGTTGCGTGCGTTGTCCGCCAACGCCGACTGGCCCGAGGCGCTGACACTGGTGGCCAACCTCTACATCGAATTGAATGAACGCGGCAAGGCGCAGGACCTGCTGGAGCACGCGCACGCACTGCGCCCTGACGATGCCGCCGTGCTGATGCAGGCACTGCGCAATCGCGCCTGGATCTGCGACTGGACGCCGGCAACGGGAACCAGCCATGCCGATATCACCGCGTTCGCCGACATGCTGACACGCTGGGCGGCCGCACCCGACGCGGCGCAATTCCGCGGCCTGAATCCCTTCGTGGCGTATGAGTATGCGGTGGCGCAGTCATTGCGCGATGCGGTCACGCAGGCGTACTGCGATGCCGTCATCGCCAAAGTCAAAGACAACACTTTGTCCAGCCCTCTCGCACCAGTCACAACCGGGCGCCTGCGCATCGGCTATGTCTCGGCGGATTTTCATCGCCACCCGACCATGCATCTGATGCACAGCCTGTTCGCGCTGCACGACCGCAGTCGCTTCGAGATATTCGCCTACTCGATCGGCCCGGACGACGGCAGCGATTACCGCCGCCAGGCGATGGCAACGGTTGACCACTTCATCGACATCCGCAATGAAACACCACTGCAATCAGCCCAACGCATCCACGCCGACGGCATTGCCATCCTGGTTGACTTGAAGGGCTTTACCCACGAGGCACGGCCGGAGATCTTCGCACTGCGTCCGGCGCCGGTGCGCGTAGCGTGGCTGGGTTATCCGGCCTCCACCGGGCATGGCCTCAATGATTACGTGATCGTCGATCGCGTCGTGGCACCGCCCTCCATGCAGGCGCAATTCGGCGAGCAATTCGTGTGGATGCCGCACTCCTATCAGGTCAACGACCATCGGCAAGCCATCGCGCCGGATACGCCCTCTCGCGAAGCACTGGGTCTGCCTGAGTCCGGCTTCGTGTTCGCCTGCTTCAATCATGTCTACAAGATCGAGCCGCGCATGTTCGGCGTGTGGATGCGCATACTCAACCGCGTGCCGGGCAGTGTGCTGTGGCTGTATGAAAGCAACCCCACTGCGCGCGCCAATCTCGAATGCGCTGCGGCGGCGCACGGCATCTTGCCTGAACGGCTGGTGTTCGGCGGCACACTGGCCAAGCCCGAGCATCTGGCACGGCTGCGCCAGGCCGACCTGTTCCTCGACACACTGTGGATCAATGCGCACACCGGCGCCAGCGACGCACTGTGGGCCGGCGTGCCGGTACTGACCTGCCCGCAGGACACGTTTGCATCGCGGGTGGCGGCCAGCCTGGTCACCGCCGCCGGACTGCCGCAACTGGTGTGCGCGGATCTGGATGCCTACGCAGCAACAGCCGTGCATCTTGCCGAACAACGCGACGAATTGCTCCCCATGCGCCGGCACCTTGAAGACCATCGACAGCAGCTGCCGCTATTCGACACGCCGCGCTTCGCGCGCAACCTGGAACGCGCGTTTCAGCAAATGTGGCGGCGGCATGTGGCGAATGAAGCACCGCAGGCATTCGCTGTGGTCGAGAATCGCTGAGGCAACGGTTGCGTTAACGATAAGCCACTTGACTCGTCACGGTATCGAGCCGAAATACCCCGACTTCACCGCCCACAACCAGATGTAAGCAAGTTTTTCGTTGTGCAGGGCCCAGTGGCCCATGTGCGTGTAACGGGGGATCACAATCAGATGCGCGCCCGCGCAACGCTCAGCATAGCGCTTCGCGATAAAGCCATCCTGGCGCTCTTCGGGTGACTCGCCTCCCGCCTTCCAGTGGTGCTTGTCGTTTTCACCCACCATGAGCAAAACCTTGAGGCTGCGCAGGAATGCGGGGGCCGGCTCCCGGTAGTGCCCCATGTACTCGGTCATCGGCAATCCGCTTGCGGCATGGTACTCGCGCAGGCGTTCCAGGTTCAATTGATGGGACACCACCTGCAACTCGGGGTTGAAGCCCGGCGCAATGTCCTTCACCAGTTCAAAGCGTTCTTCCATGCGACCCCAGGGCGTCAGTTCCGGCACGTCTTCGTAGCCTGAGGCATGGCGATATTCGTCAACCGTCCGATAAATCATGCCGCCCAGCGGGTGTTCGCCAAACGACATGCGCGGGGCACCAGTCGCATCGTTCCACTGCGAGATCCAGCCATCGAAACCGCCGCTGCCCCAGCCGACGATGCCGGCCACGCTGGCCGTGGACAGGTACTCGTACAGATCCGCGGCCATGGGGCCACCGGTCGAGTGCCCCATCACCAGGAGCTTCTGCCCGGGCAAGCATTGCTCCACCAGCGCAGCGATACCCTGCATGTACATCGGATAGGTCGCCTTCAGCACCCGATCGGCAATCTCGGCATCATCGGACTCGCGGTCAAAAAGATAAATGGGGCGTCGCGCTTCGATCGGCAATCGCCACTTGCCGCCGGGTGACCACAATCCCGGGTAAGACGGCGTCAGCACCTGAAAGCCCTGCGCAGCCAGTACACGCGCCAGGCCGGGCCGTCCATCCGGCGTCTGCTGGAAGTCCAGTTCATTGACACCACCGCCGTGGATCAGCACAAAAGCGCAGCCAGGCATCACCGGCGTGCGCGGCACATACAGGCGGCCATGAATATCCCAGTCGTATTCATGGCGTCCAAAGCGCTGCTGGACTTCGATTTCTTCGAACGGGGTCTCGGCATAGGGCGCATCGATGCCGACATAAGCCGGCCAATCCGGCCTGCTCAACCATGGCCCGCCGGCAAGACTGGACAACAGCGACTGAACCGCGGGATTGATTGAGGGATTGACTGTCATGCCGAGCGCTGCATTGCGATGTGTTCCGCCGAACGCAGGCCCAGCACGCCGGCCTTCGCCAGTCCCCCCACATAACCGACGCGCGGCCCACCCTCGACGCCGCCTGACGCGGAACCAGCGGCATACAGCCCGGGCATTACCACGCCATTCATGTCCAGCGCGCAGGCGTGCTCGTTCACCAGGATGCCTCCCATGGTGTAGGTGATCCCTGCGCAGACCGGGATCGCATAGTACGGAGCACGCTCGATCGGCTGCGGCCGTATCTTGTCGCTGCGTCTCGGAGGTAGCAGACTGTCCGTGGCTCCGTTCACCACGGCAGCGTTGTACTCCTGCACGGTGGACACCAGCATTGCCTCGGGAAGCCCCGCCATGCGCGCCAGTTCGGCAATGCTGTTTGCGACGAGCAGCGTGCCACCGCCATTGGGCACGTTGGGATTGGGCGGGATGAAGTCATTCTTGCCCGGTCCGTTCCAGATTGCATCGTCGAAGATGGCATGCACGCTGAACGGGTCTTCCAGCCGCGCAATCGCGTTGGCGATGAAGACGCCGCCTTCACCCTCGTTGGCGAAGCGGCGCGCTTGGGCATCAACCACTATCCCCGACGCCGCCAGCGGATCGATTACCGGAACCGGCCATAGATCATCGTTGGACATGGCTTGGCGCGACAGCACATGGCCGTAGAAGCATTGCAGGCCCCTGGTCTGTGCGCCCGCCTCGCGCGCCATGATCAGCCCGTCACCGGCCCCGGTTCCGGCGCCGCGCTGCTTCAGGCGCTCCGGACGCGGCGATATGTTTTCCCTGACCAGTTCCGCATTGGCCTGGAATCCGCCATCGGCAATCACTGTCGCAGCGCTGTTGAACGTCATGGTGTGACCCTCGATATCGGCGCGCACGCCGATGCAACGGCCCTCCCGCATGACCAGTTCGCGCGCTCGCGCGCCGCGTATGACTTTGCCACCTTGCTTCACCACCGCGGCACCGAGCATGCGCAGCAGCACATCACCGCCGCGCCCTTTCCAGTCCAGGCCCGGCCGCACCGGCCTGGGCGGCGCCAGCACCCAGTTGTGATAGGCGGCCGGACTGATCTTCATGAAGCGCGTGCCCATCTCCTGCAGCCAGCGCACGAAGCGCCGTCCGTCCGTGGCGATGGCGTCGGCCACAGCAGGACTGACTTGACCCGCAGTTGCGGTTTCAATGGCGGCACGCAGTTCCGCCGGATCGGCCATGATGTCACGCAGGCAAACATGCAGCGTTCCGCCGGTGTAACGCGAATTGCACAGATAGCTTTCGTCGGAGCCCTTTTCCAGCACGCACACGCGCAATCCGGACTGGCCGGCGCGTACTGCGGCAGTCAAACCCGCGATGCCACCACCGATGACGATCATGTCCCAGCTTGCGTGGATGCCCATTCAGTTCTCCCAACCGGTCTTGCCGAGAATTTCCCTGGTGTGCTCTCCCAGCGTCGGCGGCGCGCGGCGCACCGTGGCTGGCGTATCGGACAATTGCAACGGATTGGCCAGCAGACGGAGTTTTCCGGCGGTGGCATGCTCGAGTTCCACCAGCATATCGCGCTGAACCTCGCTGTCTGCGAACACTTCGTCAAACGTGCGCACCGGTGCATACAACACCCCGGCCTTGCCCAGTTTCTCGTTCCACTCCGCCAGCGGCGCCTTCGCGATAATGTCGCCGATCCGCTGGTCCAATGCCTCCCGGTTGTTGAGTCGCGCTTCATTGGTCTGGAATCGTTCGTCCGAGCGCAGCGCCGCATCGTCCAGCACCCCGAGCAGCGCCTCCCAGAATTTGGGTTGATGCGCGTAGACCAGCACTTGCCTGTTGTCCGACGTGGTGTAGGTGTTGCAAGGCGCCAGCAGAAAATGGCCGTTGCCAAAACGCGGCGGCATGTCTCCCGTGGCCATGTAATAGGCCTCGCGCGGCAGCATGCCGAAGATGGTGGCATTGAGCATGGACAGATCCACGCGCTGGCCTTTGCCGCTGCGCTCCCGCGCCTGCAGGGCGGTCAGGATGCCGACCGTCGCCAGCACCGACGCGATGAAATCCGAATAGGGAAAGCCCGTGCGCAATGGGCCGGAGTCCTGTGTGCCGGTGAGCTGCATGATGCCGGAGAGGGCCTGTATCACCTGGTCCACGGCCGGACGATCGCGGTTCTTGCCGTTGGGGCCAAATCCGGTCACGGAACAATACACCAGGCGCGGGTTGATTTTTGCCAGCGCGTCGTAACCCAGGCCAAGCTTCTCGGTCGTGCCGGGTCGGAAATTTTCCACCAGCACATCGGCACCCGCTGCCAGTTGCAGGATCGACGCTCGATCGGCCTCGTTCTTCAGGTCGGCGACGACGCTGCGCTTGTTGCGGTTTACGCTGAAGTAGATGTCGGAGTCACCTGACTGGCCGAGGAAGGTTTCCCCGGTTTTGCGCAACGCATCGCCAGCCGGCGGCTCCACCTTGATCACATCGGCACCGAAGTCGCCGAGCATCATGGTGGACACCGGACCGGCAACCAGCTGGGTCAGATCCAGAACTCGAATGCCTGCGAGCGCGCCTGTCATGCGTGATAACTCCTTCTGCAACTCAACGCTGTTGAGTTCACGTATTCGTCAAAGTATCGTGCCGGCGGCACGCAGCGCGGCAATTTCCGCAGGCTCGATCCAGGCCGCCAGCGCGCGGTCCGCATTCGCCGGCGTGATTTCCTCAGGCGCGGTTGGGGTCATCCCGGGCGTGCGACTGAATTTCGGCGCCGGGGCGGGCTGCACCACGCCGTCGACTTCCACAAAATTGCCACGCGCGCGCATATGCGGATGCGCCGGCGCTTCCGCACGGGACAGCACCGGTGCAAAGCAGCAGTCCGCGCCCTCCAGCAAGGAGCACCATTCATTGCGTGTTTTTGTTTTGAAGCGGGCCGCCAGCACTTCACGACCGCGCGCCCAGTTGTTGCGGTCCATGTGATTGCCGATGGCCGCCGGATTCACTTCCATCCGGCGCAGCAGTTCGGCGTAGAACTGGTCCTCCACCGCGGCGATCGACACATATTCGCCATCGGCGCATGCATACACCTGGCAGAAGTGCGATCCCCCGTCGATGCTGTTGGCACCGCGCGTATCGCTCCACAGGCCGGCGGCGCGCATGCCCCAGAAATAGGTCTGCAGCGAAGTCACGCCATCCACGATGGCGGCGTCCACGACCTGTCCCTTGCCGGAGGTGCGCGCCTCGATGATGCCGGCGAGCAGTCCCATGGCCAGATACAAGGCGCCGCCGCCGAAATCGCCGATGACATTCATCGGCACATTGGGCGCCTGACCCGCCTGACCATTGGCGTGAACAACGCCGGTCAGCGCCACGTAATTGAGATCATGCGCGGCAGCCTGGGCCAGTGGTCCGGTCTGCCCCCAGCCGGTCATGCGGCCGTATACGAGCTTTGCATTGCGCGCCATACAGGGCTCCGGACCCAGTCCCAGGCGCTCCATGACGCCGGGACGAAAACTTTCGATCAGGCCATCGGCGCGCGCGACCAGCTTGAGAAGGAACTCGACACCGGCGGGCGACTTGAGATCCACCGCCACCGAGCCGCGACTGCGCAGCAGCAGATCGAGTTTGCGCGGACGCGCCAGTCCGACTTTGGCGGGCACCTTGCGTTCGATGCGCAGCACCGTGGCTCCCATTTCGGCAAGCAGCATCGCGCACATCGGCCCCGGCCCGATGCCGCCCATCTCCACCACCATGACGCCATTCAACGGTCCCATTGGACTCCTCTGCCTGAATCATGACAACACAACAGTCCTGCCGACATCAGCGTCCCCGCGACAAGGTCCGCCCGATGTACATGGAGGCGAGCGCAATCAGTCCGTTGATCGCGCAAATCACCACGGCAAATGCCGCAACCGGGGGCACCAGGCCGTCATACCAGAGGATGAACAGCGTTGGTCCGACGACCGGATTGTTGACTTTCGCCAGTATCACCGAGGCGTTGGTCTCTGCCATGGTGAGTACCGCGAGGATCAGCATACCGGCGATGGTGCTGGGCAATATCAGCGGCATCATGATGCGCACGAAGCTCTTGAATTCGCCCGCCCCAAACACGCGGGACGCCTCCATCAACTCCGGGCTCACCTGCGAAAAAGCGAACTTCGAGGACTGCATGGCCTGCGGCATGTACACCGCGAGGTACGCGAGGAATAGCAGCGTGGTGGTACCGTAAAGCGAAAAGGGCTTGGCGGTGAATGCAACCAGAAAGGCGATGCCCATGATGATGTGCGGGATGGTCGCCGGCAGCATGGCGACGTTGTCGACGATACGCGTCATCAGGCCCGGCTTGCGGGAGATATAGTAGGACAGCACGGTGGCAACAGCCATGCCCGACACGGCCACCGCAAAACCCAGTTCCAGGCTGTTTTGCAGCGCGGCGACGACAATGGGTTTTTCGAAAAAGATGTATGCGTAGTTGCTCAAGCTGAGACTTGCCCAGTTGATATTCGGCGTCCAGTATTGCTGGAGCGACACCAGGATCAGCGCCAGCAGCGGCAGGATCGCGGCGCCCGCCACGTACATGAGCATCAGCACCCGCGCCGGCATGCGCCAGATTCCCAGCGGAATGTTTGCCCGCGCCAGGCCCCGTGCGCCGACTGTCTGGAATCGTCGCCCGGTGAAGAACCACTGCGCGAGCAGCGCGACCTGGATCACCGACAGCGCCACCATGCTCAGCACGATGGCCTCGGCGATACGCGGCGGATACTCGCGCTCCACCACCACGTACATGAGATAGGACAGCACCTTGGTCTCGGGCTTGGTGCCAAGCACCGCCGGAATGGAAAACAGGCCGAGGCCGGCCATCAGGATCAGCACGATTGCGCTGATCAGCGCCGGGGTCACTGCCGGCATCGATATCTGGAAAAAGGTCCGGAAGATTCCGCCCCCCGACACGCGCGACGCCTCCTCCAGCGAGGCGTCGAGATTGCGCAGGGCTGCCGACAGCGTGAGGTAGGCATAGGGGACCAGGTACATGGCCGCGACAAAAATCATTCCGGGCATGGAGAAGATATTGAAGGGCCCTTCGATTTCTTCCGAACCGGTCAAATAGCGCAGGATGATATTGATGTAACCGGTCTTGGGCGCCATCAGAAAAACCCAGCCGACGGTTCCCGCCAGCGAGGGCAGCAGCAGCGGAACGAGGGAAACCACATCCGAAGCCCATCCGAGGCCGGCATCGGTCCGCTCGGAGAGCCAGGCAAACACCGCGCCAATGGATAGCGCAATGAGTCCGCTTGCACCGACAAATACCATGGTGTTGAGCAGCGTATTGCCAAGCCCCGGCTCCTGCAACATCTGATTCCAGCCGGTCAAGCCGAGCTGGCCTTCGCCGAAGAACATCCGGTAAATGGTCAGTCCCAGCGGAAATACCACCAAGAGCGCAATGAGCGCCCCGGCAGCCAGTCCGATCAGGGCCAGCCAGGGGAGCGCGGGTCTGAAAAACCTGGCCACCTAGCTGGGCTCGCTACCGGCCGGCTGTTCTGCCTCGCTAACCGGCAGCAGACGGATCTTGGCCGCGGGCACGTGCAGATCGAGTTCCGGCACATCGAGCGCAGAGGCCGAACTGGTAGTCCAGGCCAGCAGTCGATGACCTCCGGCATGCAGGATGTATTCCCGGTTCGGCCCCATATTGACCTTGGCATCCACGGAGCAGCGCCAGCGATTGACATCGCCGTCCAGGGTGGCCGCGATGTGGCAGTGCTCAGGGCGGAAAAACACTTCCACCTTCTGCCCGCTGGAGCAGGGCCACGCCGGCACCGGGCAGCGCGCCAGGCCGATGGCCGTCTCCACCACCAGTCCGCTGCCTTCTGGCCCCTTGACCGTGCCCGGCACAAAGTTGGCTGCGCCGATGAAATCAGCCACGTAATGCGTAACTGGCTCGTCGTAAATCTGCGCCGGCGTTCCGATCTGCACGATGCGACCACGATCAAGCACTGCAACCCTGTCACCGACAATCATCGCTTCGGTCTGGTCATGGGTGACATAAACAGCGGCGAATCCGAGCTTGCGTTGCAACAGCACCAATTCAATACGCAAACGCTCGCGCACCTTTGCATCGACATTGGACAAGGGTTCATCAAAGAGGATCACTCCCTGGCGCGCCACAATGGCACGTGCCAGGGCAATGCGCTGCTGCTGCCCACCGCTCAGTTGGTGAGGATAGCGATCCTTCAGGTGAAGGCAGCTGACCGTTTCAAGCGCCTGTTCGACCTGGCCGGCAACCTCGCCGTTGGGCACGCCACGCGCGCGCAGCGGATAAGCCACATTGTCGAACACCGAGAAATGCGGCCACAACGCATAGGACTGGAACACCATGCTGACATTGCGCGCCTCGGGCAGCACCATGCGCTTTGGCGTGCTGGAAAAGACCACGCTCTGGTTGATGGTGATTTCACCGGAATCCGGAATCTCCAGTCCGGCGATGCTGCGCAACAGCGTGGTCTTGCCGCAGCCGCTGGGACCCAGCAGCACCACCAGTTCGCCCGGAAACACGTCAATGGACAAGTCATCGAGCGCAGCAACCGTGCTGCCCTGCGACCGGAATACCTTGCGCACATTGCGCACGCTCACCGCAGGCACATTCCCACCCGGCGCCGGTGCACTCATGACCCCCCTCCCATTAAGTGTTCTTCCACTGTTGCGTCAGGCAGGTCTCAGCAAGTCCTGCCTGACGCAAGCCAGACTGGTCAGGGCGAGCCAAGCAGTTCCTTGATGCGCGCCACTTCCGTGCGCGATACCGCCTCATCGGCAGGCACATACTCCTTGGGCAGCGGATACGTTCCGGCGATATTGGGCAACGGCGAAGAACCCAGGCGGTTGCCGTTCTGTATGAGCTGGCCTTCGGGTGTCATCATGAAATTCAGCATGAAGCGCGCCGCATTCGGGTGCGCCGCCGTAGCCGAAATGCCCACTGTGATCTGGGCGCCGGTGATGGGCCCCGGCATTACGGTCATGATCGGCGCGCCGGCACGTTCAAGTGCGGGCAATACCGAAATTGAAATGGGCAGGCTCAACGCCGCTTCGCCTGCCGCGGCCAATTGCACGGTCGGCGCACTGGATGACTGGAAATTCGGGCGCTGTGCTCCCAAACGCTTCATGAAGTCATCGCCGTGGGCCTTGGCGAGATTGACGTACATGCTCGAGATGGAAATGGAAGAGTTGATGCCCAGCATGGCGATCTGGCCTTTCCATTTGGGATTGGCCATGTCGGTCCATTTGGCGATCTCGCCTTTTTTCACCTTGTTGGTATTGACCACGAGCACCGCTGGCTGAATGCTGGTGACCACATACTTGGAGGTCTTGTATTCTTTCGGGAAGGCGGCGTAGCGGGGCAGATCCGCAATCGGCGCAAAGGATTTTTCGTTCAGGTCGAACACCATGTGCTCGCCCAACCCGACCAGGTCGGCCTGCAGCTTGCCCACGTCAATCTCGGACTGCGTGCGTATCTTCAACGCGGTGGTGGGTGCGTTGAAGATGGTCAGCGTGATGCCGAGCTTTTCCTTGAAGTGCTTGACCAGCGCATCATTGACCGCCGCAGTCTGCGCCGAGTAATAAGTGACGGCACCTTCCTTCTTGGCCGCAGCTTCGAGCGCGGCCGGTGTCAGCGCCGCGGACACTGCGCCGCACGGCAGCAACAAGGCAATTGTCATTGCCGCCAGTGTCTCTTCAGATACAAGCCTGCCCCGGGATATCAAAGACTGATTCATCTGCCCACTCCTCCGCTGTTTTTCTCTTTCCAGAGATTTTTCTGTCTGATGGAACGATCAGGATCATTGCGCGCGCGGCGCAGCGCACTCACGCTGCGCCGATTGGAAGCTTTGGAATCAATTGTATTGAAAGGCCCACCGCTAAGCAAAGAAACTTCGGCAAAGAAATCGCTATGGAAACACTGAACAAGTCTCAAACACGGAGAAAGCGTGCATAGTGTTTCCTCTGAAGTGGGGGATATACGAGGGGGTATGCCCCCCTTGTTCAGTCACTCTCTATCCGCGTCAGTAAAGCGAACCGACTCCGCCGCCGTCGACCTGAAGGCTAGCGCCGGTAATGAAGCCGGCCTGTTGCGACGCAAAGTAGAGCACGGCGCTCGCCAGTTCCGCGGGGGTGCCGAGACGGCCGACCGGGAGCCTGCGAATACGCTCGGTCATGTCATAGTTACCCATGCTGGCCGTCGCAATGGACCCCGGGCAAACCGTATTCACGGTAACGCCTTTGGTCCCCACTTCATTGGCCAGATGCTTGAGCATGCCGGTCACACCGGCGCGAAAGATGGTCGACAGGCCATGGTGCGGCATGGGTTGCTTGACACTCGCCGAGGTCACTGCGATGACCCGGCCCCAGCCACGCTCAACCAGCCGGGGCACGATCTCCCGCACCAGCAGCACCGCGCCCCAGAGCTGGGTCTCATAAGCAGCCTGCCATCGCTCGTCTTCGCTTTCGTCCAGGATTGCGCGCATGGGGACGGGCGGTCGTCCGGTATTGATGACAAGAATATCCGGGCCACCCCATTCGCCTGCCACCGCAGACAATCTTCCAATGTCGCTTTTGTTGCGCATATCACCCGCAACAACACGGACCTTCGCCGCATATTTTTCCTGCAGTTCGCGTGCATTGGCTTCAAGCAATTGCGCGCGCCGCGCAAACAACACGACGTTGGCGCCCTCCGCTGCAAAACCCTCCGCGATGGCCTTGCCCAATCCGGAGCTGGCTCCGGTCACGATGGCCGTCTTGCCCTTGATTCCAAAGTCCATGGCTGGCTCCTGCTTCAGTCGCTCATTCTTCCCAGCCGGCCAGCAGATCGCCGACTTCGCTGGCCACCACCTCCATGACCATGGGATCTATCGACTGGCGCAATCCCATCAGCAGCGTGTGCACGACATGATGGCGACGCGCGCCCAGCACGCGCGCCTGATGAATGGCCTGGCGCATCACGCCGGTCCATTGATAGTGGGCCGCCAGGTGCAGCGTCATCAGCGGCGCCAGTTGCGCCGGCATGGTATTGCCGATCGATTTTTCATAGCGGATGCGCTGCACCTTGTAGGCCTCCGGGTGCAGTCCGGCAAACAACTCGACGTGGCGCGGCACCACCCCATGCATGCGCTGGTGCCAGGCCGAGATCTTGCGGATTTCGTCTGGCGTGAGTTCCGATGAATTCAGATTGATGCCAGAGCGAAACGCCTTGGCATTCGGCGTCCAGCCTTTGGGCCACTTCACCGCCTTTTTGGCTTTCGCGTTTTTCGGCCACTGCCGCAGGTAGTCGGTACTCAATTCCGCCGCAGCGCTCATGCCACGCGGACCGGCAGTCAGGTAAGCGTAGCTCAGCACGTCCAGCACCAGCGCCTTTGATGCGCCGGCCTCCCTGGCGTTGATGATCTCGTACAGGATGCCCTTGGGATTGGCCATGGCCGTGTAGGTATGCAGATAGAACAGGATGGTCGCCATGTCGGGCAGACTGACGCCATCGCGCGGCTTGGGCACCGTGATCAAGTGTTGCCGCGACAGCTTGAAAGCCGAGGGCAGGTTCTCGATCAGGAAGGGCGCGAAGGGCACCAGGTCGAGACCGCCCTTGCCGTGGGTATCGCGATACCAGTCGAGCAGCTTGGCCTTTTCCTCGGGCGTGAAGCGGTCAGCAACGGAAAAGTCCAGTCCGGTGTCGGCGAAATTCCGCTTTTCAGACGATACGGCCATGATGTCTCCTCGATTTTGTTAGGAACGGAACCTGTCGCACAGTTAGCTTCGCTTGCGCAGAGCGCTGCTCTACTTCACCGCATAACGCTGCAGCGCCGCTTCATCCAGCGTCAGGCCAAGGCCGGGCTTTTCGCCCAGATGAAACCAGCCGTCGCGCGGTTGCGGCGGATCGACAAACAGCGCGTCCAGCCAGGGCATCCATTCGATCCACGCGCCGGTGCGCGTGCTGGCGAGCAGATGCATGTGCACCAGGCCGTGCGAGTGCGCCGAGATCGGCAGGTTATGCATGTCAAGCAGCGCTGCCGCTTTCAGCCAGGGTGTGATGCCGCCGATGTGGGCCACATCGATGATGGCGTGATCGATCACCGGAATCAGCGTCGGTAGATGCGCGACGCGCGAGATGCGCTCGCCGGCAGCGATCGGCACCGCCTGCGCGGCGCGTGCCTGCGCCAGACCTGCAAAGTCCCCTTCGCGCACGGGTTCCTCCAGCCAGCTGCAGTTGATCTCTTCGAGCGCACGCGCCATGCGCACCCCATCCGTTGCCGACAGGCCCCACAGCGCATCGACCATGATTTCGGCATCCGGACCGGCGCCACGGCGCACGGCCCGCGCGCGCTCCATGTCTTCGGCCAGTGTGCGATTGCCCATGCGCATCTTCATGGCACGATAGCCTTGCGCCACGATCGCGGCGCTGTCTTTTTCCAGCCGGTCGATGCTGTGGTGGCGCCACAGCGTCCAGCTCGCATAGGCCGGCACCTTGTCGCGAAAACCGCCGAGCAGTTTCCATAGCGGCATACCGGCCTGCTGGCCGGCAATGTCCCACAGCGCGAAATCGATGGCGGCCAGCGCGAGGTTCGAGGCACCCTCATGCAACAGATCAACCGTGAGGCTCCACATGCGCTCGTAGATGAAGGCGCGCCGCGCCGGATCCTGCCCCTTCAGCGCCACCGCCAACTCGTTGACGATGGAACCCACCACGCCGACAAAGGCGGTGCTTTCGATGGCGGCATAACCAAAGCCGGTGCAACCGTCGGAGGTGTGCACCTGGACGATCAGCGTCGCCTTCTGCGTGCGCGCCCCCATGAAGGGATGCGGAATGGACTCCTCCAGCGGCAGCGCGACGATGCGCGTGGTGATGCTTTCAATCCGGGAACTCATATTGAGCCTTATTGCGCCTTATTCCGCCTGAATGCCGGCAGCGAGGATGACTTTGCGCCACTTGGCGCTTTCGGCAATCTGGTACTTCATCAATTGCTCGGAGGTCGTTGGAAACGGCACGCTGCCGACGTTGGCGAAATACTCCTTGACCTTGGGTTTGCCCAGCGCCGCGACTACCAGCTCATTGGCACGCGCCACCACGTCCTTGCTGGCGCCGGCGGGCAGCCAGGCGCCCAGCCAGAACGACCATTCGTAGTCGGGAACGCCCGCCTCCTGCATGGTCGGCAGGTCCGGCAGCGCCGGCCAGCGATGCGATGCCGACACCGCCAGCGCGCGCACCTTGCCGGCCTTGATCTGCGGCGTGGCCTCGCCCAGATTGACGATCATCAGGTCGATGCGACCTGCGATCAGGTCGATGTTCGCCTGCGGCACGGTCTTGTACTGGATGTTGACGATCTTCACACCGGTAATGAGCTTGTACAGTTCCACCGCCGCAAGCGTCGACGTGCTACCCGAGCCGAACGTGAGCTTGCCCGGAGATTTGCGGGCCAGCGCCGTCAGTTCGGCAACGCTCTTCACCGGCAGATCCGGATTCACCACCATCGCCAGAATGCCCTGGGACACGCCGCTGACCGGAATGAAATCCTTCACATAGTCATAGGGCAGGGTTTTGTACAGGCTCTGGTTGGCCGCATGCGTGGAGTTGGTGCCGATGAGGATGGTATAGCCGTCGGGCTTGGCCTTGGCCACGAAGTCCGCCGCCAGGATGCCGTTGGCGCCAGGCTTGGCTTCGACGATCACAGGGTGCTTGGTCAGCTCGGCAATCTCCGAGCCGATCATGCGCGCGGTGTTTTCCGGGAAGCCCACGCCCATGGCGATGAAGCGTTGCGGCCTGGACGGATAGGGCTCCTGCGATAGGGCAAATCCCGATTGGGCCAGGCCCAGCGCGGCCAGGGCCAGCGCGGGCAGATTTCTTTTCAAGTACCGCATTTGATTCTCCTGATTACTCTGCAATGACCGGGTTCTTCAATGTTCCGAGCCCGGTGATATCCACTTCCACCACATCGCCGGCGACCATGTCGAGCGTCGGTTCGTCAGTGCCCATCCAGATCATATCGCCCGGATACAGCGTGTTGTAGCGGGTCAAGGTGCTGATGGTGACCTCCACGCCGAAGATCATGTCATTCGTCTTGAAGCGGCTGACTTCCTTGCCGTTCAGCCGCACCGTGGTCTCCAGCGCATCCAGATTGACGTCGGTGTCGATCCACGGCCCCATGGGCTTGAAGGTGTCGGCATTCTTGCCGCGCCAGAAGGTGCGGTCGCCGCGCTGCCAGATGCGCTCGCTGACATCGTTGCCGATGGAATAGCCGAACACGCAGGACAAGGCATCCTTCTCGGACAGATGCTTGGCCTTCTTGCCGATGATAACGACCAGTTCGCCTTCATACTGGAGCTTGCCGGCGGAATCGCGCGGAATGACGATGGCCTCACCCGGCCCGATCAGCGCATTGTTGGCGCGATAACCGATATCGGATTGCTTGGGCAGCACGACGGTCTCGCCAGTGCGCGCCGCCATCTTCTTGCGATGCGTCATGTAATTGAGGCCGGCGGCATAGAACGTCGGGGGAATCACCGGCGGCAGAATGCGCAGGTCCGCCACCGTCACCTGATTGCCGGTCCTGGTGTGTTCTCCCCAGGGCAATCCGTCCACTTCAATGACCTGGTCGCCCTCAACCATGCCGTAGTGCGCCTTGCCGTTCGTTTCATATCTGACCCATCTCATGACTGACTCCTCGTTTTTATCCATGATTCCAAAATTGAGTGGCCACTGGCCAACCAGCAGTTGGTTGAATTTATCCGTAATACGCTCAGTTCTTGTCATCCTGAGCTTAGCGAAGGATCTGCTGTTGCTTTTGAAGCAACAACTTGAAAAGCAGATTCTTCGTCGCTACGCTCCTCAGAATGACATTTCAGTGAACTTGAACAAACTGCTACGCAGCAGCGGGTGGCGCCTCTGACTTGATCATGGCCTCCAGCAGTGACTGCGGTTCATGCGCGCCCGAAGCGGCCAGCTTGCGATTGAAAATGAAAAACGGCACGCCCTCCACACCGCTGCCGCGCGCCTGCTCATCGAGTCCGGACACCTGTTCCAGCTTGTCGCGATCGCCCAGCGCATCGGTCACCTCTTCCGAGGGCAAGCCCACTTGCACCGCCAGCCGCACCAGCACCTCATCCTGGGTGAGGTCTGCGCCATGCAGAAAATATCCGGTGAACAGCGCCTCGACCATTTCATCCTGCAAACCGTGTTCACCCGCCAGCGCAATCAGGCTGTGCGAGGCCAGCGTGTTGGGCTGGCGTCTGATCCTGTCGAACGCAAAGGCAATGCCGACCGAACTGCCCAAGCTCTTGACCTGCGCATGCACCTCGCCCCCCTTTTTCGGGCCGAACTTGCGCGCCATATGTTCGTCGCGCGATATGCCTTCGGCCGGCAGTTCAGGGTTGAGCTGAAACGGGAACCAGCGCACCTGTGGCGGCGGATTCTCCGGGAAACGCTCGCAATACAGCGCCACTGCGGCCTCCAGCCGGCGCTTGGCGATGAAGCACCACGGGCAAACCACATCGGAGATGATGTCGATGGAAAGTGTCACGGGGTTTTTTTCCTGCTACGATTCTTGACCGCTCATTCTACTGAGACTCTCCCAATTACGTTGCCACAATTGCGTTGCAAGAGTGCGCCTTTTCCACCCCGAGACCACGCTCCGGACCGCACGAAATCATGAATGTTCATACCTTATTATTCGCTGAGTTGACCACACGCGCGCAGTCCGCCGCGCTGCAGGACAACTCGCAAACATACCGCTACGCCGATATCGAGCGCGAAAGCGCGCGCTGCGCCGCATTTCTGACCGGGCTGGGCGCGGCACCCGGTGATCGCGTGGCGGTGCAGATGCTGCCTACGCCGCAGGCGATCTTGGTGTACCTGGGGGCGCTGCGCGCAGGGCTGGTCTGCGTGCCCATCAGCAGCACGGCCAGCGAAGTGGAGATTGAAAGCATCATTGAATGCACCGAACCGCGCGTCATTGTGCTCAAGCCCGATGCACCGGTAGCAACACATTCAGCCGTGTACACACTGGCTGACGACGGCAGCGGCACACTGCGCGATACCATCAATGCATTGCCCTCCGACAGCGCGTTCAACACCGTGGAACGCGCCGACGACGAGGTGGCTCTGATTCTTTTCACCGCTGGCACCACTGGCACCACTGGCCGCCCCAAGGGCGCCATGCTGACCCACGGCAATCTGGCCGCCAACGCGGCGGCGCTGCGCAATGTGTGGCGCCTCAGCGAAGATGATGTGGTGCTGCCCGCGCTGCCATTGCACTATTACTTCGGCTTGTGCGCGGCGATTCATCCCGCGCTGCTGGCCGGTGCAACCCTTGCGCTGCAGCCCCCGCTTGATGGCGACGCGCTGGTCGGCAGCCTGCGCAAGACCACCCTGCTCATCGGCGAACCGGCCTTCTATGAACGACTGCTGCAGGAACCCGACCTCAACCACGCCGCCTGCGACAGCATCCGCTTGTGCATTTCCGGTGCGGCACCCTTGCATCGCGACACCTGGACGGCGTTTCACGAGCGCACCGGCAAAGCCATCCTGGAGTGCTATGGCCTGCCCGAGGCGGGGATGGTGACGTCCGGCCCCGTCGCTGGCGCAATCAATGGCGCGATGGATAGCGAGTTGCCCAACCGCCCCGGCACAGTCGGCCTGCCCCTGCCCGGCGTGAAGCTGCGCGTGGTCGGCGCCAACCTCTTGCACATGCCCTTTGACCACGAAGGCGAAGTGCTGCTCAAGGGACCGACGGTATTCAAGGGTTACTGGCGCATGCCGCAGGAAACCGCCGACGCGTTTTATCCCGACGGCTCGTTCCGCACCGGCGACCTCGGCCTCCTTGCCGAGGAAGGCTACATCACCTATTCCGGCCACAACGGCGATCAGATCGAGTCCGGCGTATTCACCATCCACCCGAAGGAAGTCGAACTGGTGCTGCATGACCTCGCCGGTGTCATGGAGTCCGCCATCATCGGCGTGCCGCATGCCGAACTGGGTCAAGCCGCGATCGCGGTCATCGTGCGCGATCCGGCCATCGCACTCACGGAGGCCGACGTGATGGACGCCATCAAGGCGCAGCTGAAGCCTTTCATGCTGCCCCGGCGCGTGCTGTTCGTGGAGGCGCTGCCGCGCAATGCCATGGGCCGGGTGAGGAAGGACTTGCTGCGCGAGCAGTACGTAGCGTTGAATACAGACTGACTGGCGTTTGGATTGGAAAACAATATTGTCAAATTAGACTATCAGTCAAATATTGACAAATATCTAAGAAAATAATGTGATCAATTACTCCCTCGCCGCACCGGTCGCGATCAGCGCCTCGATTTCCTCGGCCGAATAACCCGACTCGCGCAGCACTTCGCGGGTCTGCTCGCCCAGCTTCGGCGCGTGGCGACGGAAGCTCATGTCGGCACCCGACCAGCGCGAGGGCACGCGCAGAGTGCGTATCCGGCCTTCGTGAGGATGGTCCATCTCCTGAAAGAAACCAATCGCGCGCAGATGCGGATCATCGACCAGGTCGTCGATGCTGCGCACCGGGCTGCACGGGATGTCGCAGCGCTCCAGCAGTACCAGCCACTCGGCCGTGGTGCGTTCCAGAAACATCTCGCTCAGCATCTTGTACAACTCATCGTAATGCCGGGCCCTGACCCCGGCGTCATGAAAGCGCGGATCCGCGTCGTAGAGATCGCCCTTGCCAGTCGCGTGCAGAAACGCCTTCCAGCTCTTGTTGGTGTAGACCGAAGTGCCGACATAACCATCGCTGGTGCGAAAGGGCCGGCGATACTGCGTCAGCAACCGGTTGTAACCGGTCGGCCCGATCGACGGCACGAACCCCATGCCGCCGATGTGATCGCCGAGCACGAAGGCCGCCAGCGTTTCGTACATGGGCACTTCGATGGCTTGGCCCGCGCCGGTGCGGCTACGCTGGAACAGGGCCGCCAGCACCGCATGCGCCGCCGACAGCGCGGTCACGCGATCGGCCATCACCACCGGCACATAGCCGGGTTCGCCGCTGTAGCGCTCGACCAGTTGCGCCATGCCGGACGCAGCCTGGGTCACGTCGTCCACCGCCGGCTTCTTTGCATACGGGCCATCCTGGCCGAAGCCGACCAGAGATACATAGAGGATGTCGGGCTTGACTGCGCACAGATCCGCATACGACAGGCCCAGCCGCGCCATGGCCGCCGGGCGCACGTTGTGCACGAACACATCGCAATTCGCGGCCATGCGCAGGATGGCGGCGACACCGCCGGGTTTCTTTGCATCGATGCAAATCGAGCGCTTGTTGCGATTGGCCTGCATGTACATCGGCCCCATGTGCGGATGACGCATCGGACCGGCATGGCGCATGGAATCGCCCTCGGGCTTTTCCACTTTGATCACGTCGGCGCCATAGTCGGCGAGGATCTGCGTGCAATACGGCCCGGTCATCAACTGGGTGAGGTCGAGAACGCGAATGCCGTCGAGCGGACGCCCCTTGCCGGCCTGGTCGTTAATGGCTGTGCTCATCAGACTTCCTATTCCGCCTTCAGGCCGGCGTCGGCGATGCGGCGCGACCAGGCCTCCAGCTGGCGCTGCACCAGTACCGTCTGTTCCTCGATGCTGTTGGGCGCCACGGTCTTGCCGGCAACGCGGAATTTTTCGCGCACATCGGCGCGCGTCATCACCTTGCGCACTTCGGCGTTGAGCTGCTTCATCACCTCAGCCGGCGTGCCCGCGGGCGCGGCCAGACCCACCCAGACCTGCAGGTCGAAGCCTTCGATGCCCTGCTCGGCGAGCGTGGGCACATCGGGCAGTTGTTCGGAGCGCCGCGCGCCGGTCATGGCCAGCGCACGCAGACGCCCGCCCTTGAGGAAGGCGCCGATGGCGGTGGCATCCGAAAAGAGGTAATTCACCTGCCCGCCGGCGGTGTCGGTGGCCGCCTGCGGCTGGCTCTTGTAGGGCACCGCCAGCGCTTCGACCTTGGCGAGCTTGTTGAAGGTGCTGGCCGCGACGAGGCTGCTGTTCGAGCCGTAACCAAAGGACAGCTTGCGCGTTTTGGCGACGTTGATGAATTCGGCCACCGAGCCCGCCACCGACGGATGCACCGCGAACACCAGCGGGTCGGTGATCAGCAGCGACACATGCGCGAAATCCTTGACCGGGTCGTAGGACAGGTTCCTGATCAGCCCGGGGTTGGCCGAGTGCGTGGCGCTGCTGGTGATCACCAGCGTGTAGCCATCCGCCGGCGACTTGACCACGAAGTCGGTGCCGATGCGACCATCGGCACCCGCCTTGTTTTCAACGATGACCGGCTGGCCCAGGGTCTTGGTCAGTTCGTCGGCCACCGCGCGACCGATCCAGTCGGTGCCGCTGCCGGCCGTGAACGGGACGATGATGCGCAGTGGCTTGTCCGGAAAGGCAGCCCAGGCAGCACCGCACACAGACAGCAGCGCTGCCGCGGACGCTGTCACCAGCGTCATGAGTTGTCGAGCCCGTGCGTTCCACATCATCATCTCCTCTAACAGGAATATTGCATTCGAATCCTGCCTGATGGCAGGGCAGAGGCAAGTGTTACATTGTTGCCCTGCCGCGCGGAATGCGCGGCTGCATTCGCAGGGATTGTCGCATACCTTTTTATCCGGA
The DNA here is from genome assembly GCA_947479645.1 of Betaproteobacteria bacterium. Taxonomy (GTDB): domain Bacteria; phylum Pseudomonadota; class Gammaproteobacteria; order Burkholderiales; family SG8-39; genus CAIYPG01. The sequence goes on from CANKAJ010000017.1 coordinate 51,492, forward strand.
TCGGACCAGGTTCAACAGCAACTGATGTAGCGATTTTCCAGGGGAATTTCCTTTCATTTCGAATTGGACTCGGAGGTCCACGCAGGAGCCGCATCTACGGAGGATATTGCAAGCATGTATTACTCGATTGAAATTTTGACCATGCACATCGGCGCGACGCTGCCAGGTGCAATCACGGCAGAACAACATCATGACTGACGTGCTGCTGACCGAAAACCACGGCGGCGTGCGCGTGCTGACCATGAACCGCCCCGACAAGATGAACGCGCTGAACAACGCTCTGACCGCAGCGCTGCTCGAGGCGCTGCTCGGCGCCGATGCCGACGAGTCAGTCAATGCGCTCATTCTCACCGGCGCGGGGCGCGGCTTCTGCGCCGGCGCCGACGTGACCGAATTCAAGGACATGTCGAGCGACAACCCGGACGCCGCCGGTGCGCGCGCGGAACTGACCACGCGAGTGCACGCCGCTTTCGTGCAGATCTCGGTGCCGGTGATCTGTTCCGTCAACGGCTATGCCATGGGCGGCGGCTGCGGACTGGCGATTGCAGGTGATATGGCCATCGCCGCCGAGAGCGCCAGCTTCGGTTATCCGGAAACGCGCCGCAACGCCGTCGCCGCCATCGTCATGGCCAACCTGCTGCGCCAGGTCGGGCGCAAGGCCGCCTACGAACTGGTGTCGCTGGGCGAGAAGAAATCAGCACAAAGGGCGCTGGAACTGGGCATGGTCAATCGTGTCGTGCCCGACAACCAGCTCATGCCCGAAGCGCTCGCCATGGCGCAAAGCATCGCCGGCCAGACGCGCTCCTCGCAGCGCGCCACCAAGCGATTGTTCCATCGCGTCGCCGACATGCGCCTGCTCGACGCACTGGAAATCGGCCGTGACGCCAACATGGTGATGCGCAGCTA
>CANKAJ010000018.1 GCA_947479645.1 Betaproteobacteria bacterium
ATAAGCGATCAGGGTGGCCTGCGCTGGCACCATCTCGTGCGCGCACGACTACCCAATTCCCCAATTTCTCTGTCCCATTCGATTTCCATAGCCCATATGACTCTTAAATTCAACCCAAGCCCGACAGGCTGCTAGACGATTCACACCCGCGCGAGGGCCGCCTTATGTCGCGCCTGAATGTGTGCAAGGGGCACCGTTGAACGAGCATACCTGTCCGTGGCCCGCTGACGAGCGATGGTCATACAAATATCAGTGCTGCATAAAAGCTGGAGTACTGCACTCTTAATAAATTTCCTACCCAGTTGTCAAAGTCCGGCCCTCAAATAAACGTACCCCCTATAAAATGTCGTCAATCCAGTGATTTGAACAAGGTTTTAGTCACATAAATAGTCTCACTTTAGTCACATGAATCGTGTTCGCTTGAGGCCAAAGACTCCTAAAAGTCTTAATAAACTGGATACGAAGGTATCGCCGCATCATTGAAAATTTTCAATAAATACAATGGCATATAAAGAACAAGAACACACGCCGATGATGCAGCAATATCTCCGGCTGAAAGCCCAGCATCCGGACATCCTGCTGTTCTATCGCATGGGGGATTTCTACGAGCTCTTCCACGACGACGCGGAAAAAGCGGCGCGACTGCTCGATATCACGCTGACCACGCGCGGGGCGTCAGCCGGTGCGCCGATCCGGATGGCGGGCATACCCTGGCATTCGGCCGAGCAGTACCTCGCCAAGCTGGTGAAGCTCGGGGAGTCGGTGGCGATCTGCGAACAGATCGGTGACCCGGCGACGTCCAAGGGGCCAGTGGAGCGCGCAGTGATGCGCATCGTGACTCCAGGCACGCTGACCGACTCGGCGCTGCTCGATGACAAGGCGGACAACATCCTGCTGGCGATTGCCGCCGCGAAGGGTTCGCTCGGCCTGGCCTGGTTGAGCCTTGCCAGCGGCGATCTGCGCGCCATTGAAATCGCGCCTGGCCTGCTGCTGGCCGAGCTGCAACGCATCGGCCCGGCCGAAGTGCTGATCGCTCAGTCGAACCCGGCTACTGCACTGTTGAACGCCTATTCGGTGACGCATCTTCCCGAATGGCATTTCGATGTCGATGCCGGCCGCACGCGTTTGCTGAAGCAACTCGGCGCCGCCTCGCTCGCCGGCTTCGGCGCCGAGGACCTGGCGCCCGCCATTGCCGCCTGTGGCGCCCTCCTCGATTACGCCGCCAAGACCCAGGGTCAGGCGCTGGCGCATGTGAGCAGCATCGTGGCCGAGCGTGCCGGCGAGCACGTGCGCATGGACCCGGCGACACGACGCAACCTGGAAATCACCGAGACCCTGCGCGGCGAGCCGTCACCCACGCTGTTCTCGCTGCTGGACGAATGCTCAAGCGGCATGGGCAGCCGGCTGCTGCGCCTGTGGCTGCATCACCCGTTGCGCGACCGCGGCATTGTCGGCGCGCGACATGAGGCCATCGCTGTGCTGATCGAGAGCGGCACGCACACGGCCGTGCATGATGCGCTGCGCCGAACTGCCGATATCGAACGCATCACCGCGCGCGTAGCGCTGAAAAGCGCGCGACCGCGCGACCTGTCCGGCCTGCGCGACAGCCTGGCGCGGCTGCCGGAAATTGCCGGCAGCGTTCCAGGCAACGGCGCGCTGCTCGCCGATATTGCGGGCGACCTGGCCGTTCCGGTCGAGTGCCTGGACCTGCTCACGCGTGCCATCGCACCGGAACCGGCCACGCTGCTGCGCGAAGGCGGTGTCATCGCCGACGGCTACAGCGCCGAACTCGATGAACTGCGCGGGCTGCAGACCAACGCCGGCGAATTTCTGGTGGCGCTGGAAGCGCGCGAACGCGAACGCACCGGCATTCCCAATCTCAAGGTCGAGTACAACCGCGTGCACGGCTTTTATATCGAAATCACCAACTCGCACGCCGAGAAGGTGCCGGACGATTACCGCCGCCGCCAGACCCTGAAGAATGCCGAGCGCTACATCACGCCGGAGCTGAAGACCTTCGAGGACAAGGCGCTGTCGGCCAAGGACCGCGCGCTGGCGCTGGAGAAATCGCTGTTCGAGGATGTGCTGAACCGGCTGGGCGCGCATGTCGGCACGCTGCAGACCATCGCGCGCGCCATCGCACAACTCGACGTGCTGGCCTGCTTTGCCGCCATCGCGTCGCGGCGCGGTTACTGCCGGCCGGTGTTCGACGACGCGCCGGGTCTGGACATCGAAGCCGGCCGCCACGCGGTGGTGGAAGCGCAGGTCGAGAACTTCATTGCCAACGACACGCACCTGTCGCCCACGCGCCGGCTGCTGCTCATCACCGGACCGAACATGGGCGGCAAATCCACCTACATGCGCCAGGTGGCGCTGATCGCGCTGATGGCGCATGTGGGCGCCTTCGTTCCGGCGAAAGCGGCGCGCATGGGGCCGATCGACCAGATATTCACGCGCATCGGCGCCGCCGATGATCTTGCCGGCGGGCGTTCGACCTTCATGGTGGAGATGACCGAATCGGCCAATATCCTGCACAACGCCACCGAACGCAGCCTGGTGCTGATGGACGAAGTCGGGCGCGGCACCTCCACCTTTGACGGACTGGCACTCGCCTGGGCGATTGCGCGGCATCTGCTGGAGAAGAATCGCTGCAATGCGCTGTTCGCCACGCATTATTTCGAGTTGACGCGCCTCGCCATCGACTACCGCGAAGCCGCCAATATTCATCTGGATGCCGTGGAGCACAAGGACACCATCGTGTTCCTGCATGCGGTGGAGGAAGGCCCAGCCAGCCAGAGCTACGGTCTGCAGGTGGCGGCGCTGGCCGGCGTTCCCCGACCGGTGGTGCGCAATGCGCGCAAGTATCTGCAGATGCTGGAGGACGCCAGCCTCAATCAGGGCGGGCAAAGCGATTTGTTTGCCGGCGGCAGCAGCCGCGCCGACACACCCGCCGAGACCGTGGCCGATGTGCTGCGCGACACCTTGGCGCAACTCAACCCGGACGACCTGTCGCCGCGCGAAGCGCTTGAGTTCCTTTACCGCTTAAAGAAACTGTAACAACGGCATGCGAGCCTGTGGCTTTTTTGCGGCAGGGCGTTCATGAAATTGCGACTCACAACCAACGCAGTGTTCTTCGCCGCCACACTGGTCTTATTGACTGGTTGCGCCTCCATTGCGCCGCCCCCGCCGGGCACCGGCATTGCGTTCGCCGCCTTGGGCGACGTGCCCTACTCGCAGCTTGAAGTGCGGGCGCTGGACGAGTTGATCGACGAACTCAACAGCGAGGAACTGGCCTTTGTCGTCCATGTCGGCGACATCACGTCCGGCCTGGGGCCGTGCACCGACGAGTGGTTCCTCGCCAGAAAAAAACAGTTCGAACGCATCCGCCATCCGTTCATTCTGATTCCCGGCGACAACGACTGGACCGATTGCCATCGCAGCAAAATGGATCCGCTGGAGCGCCTTGATCGCTTCCGCGAATTGTTCGAAGCAGGCGACGAGAGCCTGGGACAACGCAAGCTGAAGCTGGAGCGCCAGTCGGCCAACCCGCGCTTTTCCGCGTATCGCGAGCACATGCGCTGGGTCGTCGGCAATGTGCTGTTCGTCACGCTGAACGTGCAGGGCAGCAACAATAACTTCGGTCGCAACCCGCAGATGGACGAAGAATATCGCCAGCGCATGACGGCCGTTCATGACTGGATGGAGGACGCCGTCGCCCTCACGGAACAAAAGCAATTCTCGAGTCTGGTCATCCTGATCCAGGCCAATCCCGATTTCGAGCAGCGTTCCACCAGACCCGCAGCGACCAACGGCTTCGTCGAATTCCGGAATACGCTGCGCACGCTGTCACAGCGACTGAAACAGCCGGTGATGCTGATCCATGGCGACACCCACAATTATCAGCAAAACCGCCCTATCAAGGATGAAAAGACCGGCCAGCCGGTGCCGAATTTTGTCCGCGTTGAAGTGGACGGATCGCCGTGGGTGCGCTGGCTGCGCGGCATGATCTTCACGTCGGGAAGCATTCCGGTCTACATTGCCCCTGCCCCTGTTCGATAACCACCCCCTGCTGTGTAGCGAGGTGTGATACCGGCAATCGGGAGTAGACTTGACTCCCATCTATCGAGACTATTGCCATGCCCGACTCATCCTCCACACCAGGCACCCCGGGCAACCCGCCTGCCGCCGGTCACTCGGTCGGCGACATCGATAGCTTCATCACCATGCTGCGCGCCGCCTGCGAAGACAAGAAGATGAACGCACGACTGCAGGAGTTGCTTTCCCTGTCCGACGAAAAGCGCAAGGCCATGCTGCACACCTGGCTGACCGACATGATGATTGCGCAGGCACCGCGCAGCCTGATCACGGCCGTCGGTTGCCTCATGGACGATGCGGTAGCTGAAAAGGCCTATGAAGTAATTTTCAACTGCCAGCGCGGAGAAACGTAACAGCATGGCTTTGCTTGGGGACATTGCCGCCGGCTTGGTTATCCTGCTGCACCTGTGGTTCATGGCACTGGAGATTTTCCTGTGGGACAAGCCCCTGGGCAGAAAGACCTTCGGGTTGACGGTGGAATTTGCCAAAGCCTCGAAAGCGCTCGCCGCCAATCAGGGGCTGTATAACGGTTTTCTCGCGGCGGGATTGACCTGGGGCCTGTTGCAGGGTCCGGGCGGCATCGCGCTCAAGGTCTTTTTTCTCGGCTGTGTGGTGATCGCCGGCGTCTTCGGCGCAATCACGGCCAACTACCGCATTTTGTTTGTCCAGGCGCTACCGGGTGCCATTGCACTGGTGTTGGTGCTGCTGGGGCATCGGGGGTCCGTCTTCTAGACTCTGCGAAGTGTCGCTCTGCGGACCTTCGCTACTGCACAATCACTACATGTCATGACCATGCGCCATGAGCGCCTCCAGCGGCACGTAGCGCAAGGCATTCTCGTGCGTCGCTTCGAGCACCACATCGGGCGCCATGCCAGCCTTGTAGGCCTCGGCCCAGCGCAACACGTGCAGACACCAGCGGTCGCCTGGCTGCAAACCACGGAAACGCATTTCGGGCAAGGGCGTGACCAGGTCATTGCCACGCGCCACACTGAACTCCAGAAACTCCCGCGTCACCTTGACGCACACCAGATGCACCACCCCCTCTACCCCGTGACAGGCGCAATTGCCCTCCCGGAAATAGCCCGTCAGCGGTGCGTAGCTGCAGGCGAGCAACTTGCCACCCAGCACGTTTCTTTCCTCGGAAATTTCAGAAGCCATTGATTGAAGCCTTGTTCAAAATAAAGCGAAAATAAGCGTATTTAATATGATCATTTTATTAAAAATGATATTTATCCATGGCAATTTAATAACAATTTGTTATCAATGAATAAAATTCATTACCGCAATCGCCGGGGCGCTACAGCCCCAGCGCCGCCTTGGCAAGAATGTTGTGTTGAATCTCGTTTGAGCCGCCAAAAATCGACGCCGCCCGTCCGTGATAGTAGTTGAGCGGAATGGTCGCAGCCCATTTCGGCCCAATCGTTTCAATGTCATCCGACATCGCCTCGAGGAACGCCACCTGCCGCGCCATGGCCTGCGGCCCGGCGACTTCCATCAGGATTTCCAGCGTGGCCTGATGCAATAGCGATCCACCCAGTTTCAGGATCGACATCTTCGGATCCTGATTGCCGCCGCCATGCTTCATGCTGTGATCGACCATGCGCAGGTTGGTCATTTCAAGCGCCTTGAGGTCCACCTCGATCTCGGCCAGTTTCTGGCGAAAACGCACGTTCTCCGACAGCGGCCCATGTTCGGTCATCGCCGTGGCCGCCAATTGCTTGGCAAAAGCCACCTTGCCCTTGGACGAGCCGATCTTCGCCTGCGTCATGCGCTCCACGCCCAGCGTGTGCTTGATGTAGGTCCAGCCGCGGTTTTCTTCACCAATCCGATTCTCGACAGGCACGCGGACATTGTCGAAGAAGACTTCATTGACCGAACGGGCGCCGGTCAGCGTATCGAGCGGACGCACACTGATGCCAGGCGTGCTCATGTCAATCAGCAAAAAGCTGATGCCCTGCTGCTTTTTCGCCCGCGGATCGGTGCGCACCAGCGCATACATCCAGTTGGCATGATGGGCGAGGGTCGTCCACAGCTTCTGCCCATTGACGACATAGTGATCGCCATCAAGCACTGCCTGCGTCTTGAGCGCCGCCAGATCCGAGCCCGCGCCGGGTTCGGACAATCCGGAGCAGAAGTAATATTCCATGGTGCGGATCTTCTTCAGGAATCGCCGCTTCATGTCCTCGGAGCCGAAGGTGGCGATGACCGGGCCGATCTGATTGACATGCGGGTGCGGCGGCAGCGCCGGCGTGCGCAACAACTCCTCGCTGAAGATGTAGAACTGCACCACGTTCCAGCCGGCACCGCCCCATTCAACCGGCCACATGGGGGCGGCCCATCCCTTGGTCTCCAGTATCCGGTGCCAGCCCACCAGATCCTCGCGGCTGGGCATCTGCCCCAATTCCATTTTCCGGCGCAGGCTTTGCGGCTGCGCCGTCTGCAGGAACTCCCTTACTTCGGCGCGGAACGCGGTTTCAGCTTCGGTCAGGCGCAAATCCATTCACTACTCCTATCCAGTCACCGCCTGCAGGGCGGCCGGCGATTTTGCAAGCGGGCTAACGGGCCAGCGAACTTGCGGGCTACTTGAACAAGCCGCGCAGGCGCGGCACATAGGGCCGGAACATCGCCCCGGAAATCACGGTAATCAAACCGCCGAATGCGACGGTATGCTCCGGGCCGATGACGTCGGCGAGCGTACCCGCAATCAGGCTGCCAAGAGGAACCAGGCCGAACCACAGCATGCTGAAAATCGACATCATGCGTCCGCGCAGTTCGTCCGGCACCAGGGTCTGCATCATTGTAGTCGTGCCATTGCCGATCAGGAAAGTGCAACCTCCCGCCGTGGCGATCGGCAGTATGGCCCACCACAAGCCGGGCATCTGCGGCAACGCAATCATCATCATGCCCAGCATGATGGCCGCCTTGTAGATCAGCCCGGGCACCGCGGGCATGGTGCGCCGTCCGAGGGAATACAACGCCGCGCTGATCCCGCCCAGCGACAGTGCGCTCATCAGCACGCCAAGGGAATCGGCATTTCCGCCATACACATTCTTGGCAAAATACGGCAGCAGCACTGTGTAGGGAAGACCGCACAGCGCGATCGTTCCCACCAGCAGCAGCATCACCCGCATGTTCAAGGTGCCGAAGGCATAGCGAAATCCCGCGCTCAGTCCACCGGCAAGGCTGCGTATCTGGCCGCCACTTTGCATGCGCAACTGCGCCAGAAAACCGATTGTGATGGCATAGGTGAATACGTTGATCAGAAAACAGACGCCCTCGCCGTAGGACGCCACCACCAGACCGCCAACGGAGGGACCGACCAGACGCGACAGGTTGAAACCAAGCCCGTTGAGCGTGATGGCACTGGCAAGGTTTTTCGGGTCTTCCACCAGTCGCGCGGTCATGGATTGACGCACCGGCGTGTCGATGGCGTAGATCGTCCCCAGCAGCAGCGCCAGCGCGATCAAATGCCAGGGCTGTATCCATCCGAGCAGCGTCAGCGTCGCCAGCGTTGCCGCCTGGCACATTGCCACCGCCTGGGTTGCCATGATGAGCTTGTGACGATTGAAGCGGTCGGCCAGCAGGCCACCAAGCGGCGCCAGGAACAGTACGGGTATCTGACTGGCGAAGCCGACGATGCCGAGCATGAACACCGAATCGGTCAGCCGGTATACCAGCCAGCTCATGGCAATGCCCTGCATCCATACGCCCATCTGCGAGATCATCAAGCCACAGAAGAAGAAGCGGTAACTGCGATGGCGTAGCGCCGGAGGAAACTGCATAAGCGGGATCTATTCTGCTACTGGAAACACGCCAGCGAACGTCGGGCACGAAGGATGCGCCGGTTGCGATATTCGATTGTGCCCATTCGCTTCACTGGGAGTGCGTTGCAGGCGACCATCGGGACAAGACGCAGTTCCGGAAAAATGACGTCTGATCTTCGACGCCTGGGCGTATTTTATCCTGCATCCACAGTGCTCACAGGACGATGCCGTCGAAAGCACTGATGTTTTTTGATTCGGCTATCGAATCCAGGCACCCGGTCGGGATTTCGGTACACTTTGTCTGCCTTGCCCCAGGGAGCAGCACGTGAACGCAAGGCGCCACCCACTCGCGAAAAGTGACACCGGGAGAAACCGGTGAACTTCACAAAGCCATGGCCATCAAGACCTTGTATTCAGTATTGGGCTTGGATTCGACTGCCTCGTACGACGACATCGAAAACGCCTTCAAGCGGTTGAAACTGCAGCACCCCAAAGCTGAACTCGATGCCGATCAGGATACCCGGACCCGCTTCCTTGCCGCAGAACGCGCCTATCAGACGCTGCGTGATCCGGATACGCGCGCAGCCTACGACCAACGCATTTCAAAAATTGGCGCTCAGACTGTCACAGCGCCTGCGGGCAGCCCTTCCCGCACCTGCAGGTCAGCCTTAAGCTGCGCGCCGACCGTTACTGCTTGCCCGACAGCGTCTCGAGCAAAATGGCGTTGACGCGATCGGCCGCTTCGTACTGAACCCAGTGTCCGGCATCGTCGATGGCGTAAAACCGGCCATTCGGATGAATGGCCTGCAATGCCGTTTCCTGCTGGTCGATGATCCCCATGGCGCCCTGGTCATCGCGACCGCAGATACCAGTCACGCGCTGCGAGGGACGCACCTGTGGCAGCCATTCAAGCAGCTTGTTGCCCGGGTTCAGCTTCGGCCCGAAATAACGGGCACGCGCCGCATTGGTCGATTGGATATGCACCGCCAGCGCATCGATATTTTCCGGCTTCGACATCATCATCATTTCCAGATTGCGCCGGTGCGCCTCCAGACGAGCCACCGGATCTGCAATTTCCTTCCACACCACCAGCCGTGGATAGAACCGCTTGTAGCCGACCACATAGCGCGAAGCGAGCAGCACCAGATTGCGCAGCCGCGACTCAAGCTTCATCGCGACGCCGGTTGCAATGGGCCCGCCAAAGGAAAAACCGACGATGTCCACCGGGCCCTCCGGGATGAGCGTGCGCAACCCGCTCTCCAACGCATCGACGATGGCCTCCAGCGTCAGCGGTTCAGGCAGCGCCGACTCGCCCAGGCCGGGATTGTCCGGCGCCCATACCGTATGGTGCCGGGACAATGGCCCGATATTGCGTATCCAGTGAGACCATGCGCCGGACCCGCCATGAAACAGCACCACGTTGGGCCCCTGTCCCCAGCGCCGCCAGACGATACTGCCGTTGCTGCACGGCGTGAGATGGCGCGTGCATTGCGCTTCGAACATGGCAATAGCGGCTTGCGGGTCATCGGGAATGGCACCATGCAGCGCTGGGCTTGCATTGGCAATAGCGACACCTTGGTCCTGGCCTGTCGTTCGGTTCGAGAGCGTATCGAGCAATAGAGGATTGATGCGTTCCGCCTGCTCATACTGCACCCAGTGGCCGGCGCCGTGAATGCAATGGAAGCGCGCCTCCGGGTGAAACTCCTTCAGCGATGCCTCCTGCCTTTCCATGACGACCTTGGTATTGCGGTCTTCGCTGCCGCAAATGGCCGTGATCCCGCGACTGGCACGTATGCCCGGGAGAAATTCAACCACCTTGTTGCCCCGGGTCAGTTTCGGCGGATGAAAGCGGGCCAGCGGCGCAAACGTGGATTGAATATGGATGGCCAGCGGATCGACCTTGGCCGGATCGGCGATCATCATGATTTCAAGATTGCGCTGGTGCGCCAGACGGCGCTCGATCGGATCCTCGATTTCGCGCCAGGACACGAGCGTCGGAAACACGCGCGCGAAATCGGCAACGAAACAATTGGCAAGCAGTATCAGGTGCCCTAACCGGTCTCCCAAACGCTGCCCCACCCGGGTCGCTACTGTGGACCCGAAAGAGAATGCGACGACATCAATCAGCCCGTCCGGGATGAGTGAGCGCATGCCATGTTCCACCGCATCACAAATACTGTCCAGTTCCAGTGGTTCGGGCAGCACCGATTCACCATGCCCCGGGATATCGGGCACCCAGACGGTATGATGCTCGGCCAACGGCCCGATATTGCGGATCCAATGCGCCCATGCTCCGGCGCCACCGTGAAGCAGCACCACCGGCGGCCCATCACCCCAACTGCGCCAGACCATGGCCCCCGTACCCGACGGCGTTTCATGCCTCGAAGATTCAGCCTCAATGGCGCGGATGACGGCGGCCGGGTCCGGTTGCGGATGTGCAGCAACGCTGGCCAGGTGAAAAGGGCTATTCATGCATCGACTCCATCCTCGTTAGCCTTCCCCGTGCAAGGCCTCGTCGAGGAGTTCATTGAAACGCTCAGCCGCCTCGTACTGCACCCAATGGCCGACATCGTCAATGGCGTGAAAGCGCGCGTGCGCATGAAATGATTTCAGCGCTGCTTCCTGCTGGTCCATGATGAGCATGGCAACATGATCCTTTTTCCCGGAAATGGCGGTGATCGACTGCGCGCGCACTTGCGGCAGGAACTTGTGCAACTTCTCGCCGGGTTGCAGCTTCGGCCCGTAAAAGCGCGCCCGCGGCGCGTTGGTGGATTGAATCTGCAGGGCCAGTGCATCGACGCGATCCACGTTCGTGATCATCATGAGTTCAAGATTGCGCCGGTGTGCCGCCAGCCGCTCGACCGGGTCTTCGAAACTCTTCCAGGCCATCAGCCTGGGAAATACATTGCGATCTTCCAGCACGAAGCGCGATGCGGCCAGCACATAATGACGCACCCGCCCCGGCAACTGCGACGCTGCAAAAGCGGACACCGGCCCGCCAAATGAAAATCCGACCAGATCAAAACTTTCATCCTCCGGCAGGAGCCTGCGGATGCCCTCTGCAATCGGCGCACCGATTGCCTCGACAGTGAATTCATGCGGTGAAGCGGATTCCCCCAGCCCCGGCATATCGAGAGCCCAAACCGTGTGACGCTCCATCAGCGGCTCGATATTGCGAATCCAGTGCGACCAGGCTCCGGCTCCGCCGTGCACCAGCACCACCGGCGGCCCCTCTCCCCAGCGCCGCCAGACCATATGGCCGTCACCACAGGGGGTCTCGAATCGCTCGGCCTGCGCATCCAGCACCTGCACAATGGCCGCCGCGGCGGCGAGCGCCTCGGCGTCGATCGTCGCTGAATCGGGATTGCTACCTGCACTCATGTCGTTCATTGTGTTCCCTCAGTTTCCGGATGCCGCGGCGATGAAGCGTTTGACGGCTTCTGCGTCCGATTCCATGACCTCGCAGCGCTGCGGCAGGTTTTCAATATTTTCGTAACCCGCCGGGCGCTCCGGCGCGCGACCGATGGCCTCCTGAACGGCGTGCTCGAACTTGGCGGCCAGGGCCGTCTCCAGGCAGATCAGCGGTATGCCGGGTTCACGGTTGTCCAGGCCCACCTTGATGCCATCGGCGGTGTGCGTGTCCACGATGTAACCATGGCGAGCGTGCACATCGCGAATCGTTGCCAGCCGGTCCGCATGCGTGCTGTGCCCGGAGACGATGCCGCTGTTCCTGACCCGTTCAATCCATGGCGTTCCAGCCAGGTCGAACTGGCCGGACGATTGCAAGCGCGACCACAATTCACGCACGGCATCGCCATTGCCACCCACCATGTCGAACATGTAACGCTCGAAATTGGATGCCTTGGAGATATCCATGGAAGGACTGGAGGTCTCCACCACTTCACTGGAGGCGCGCACACGATAGACGCCAGTGCGGAAAAATTCATCGAGCACGTTGTTCTCGTTGGTGGCAAGAATCAGCCTGCTGATGGGCAAACCCATGCGCCTGGCCATGTAGCCCGCGAAGATGTTGCCGAAATTGCCCGTGGGCACCGAGAAGGACACTGCTCCGCCCTGCGCGCCGGTGACAGCGAAATAGGCTTTGAAGTAGTACACCACCTGCGCCACGATGCGCGCCCAGTTGATCGAATTGACCGAACCGATGTGGTAGCGCGCCTTGAACGCGAGATCATTGGAGACTGCCTTGACCATGTCCTGGCAGTCATCAAAGACACCGCGCACAGCGATATTGTAAATATTGGCATCGGACAGCGAATACATCTGCGCGCGCTGGAACGGGCTCATCTTGCCGTGCGGTGACAGCATGAATACGCGAATATTGTGCTTGCCGCGCATGGCATATTCAGCCGCCGATCCGGTGTCGCCGGAGGTCGCGCCAAGGATATTCAGAGTCTCGCCGCGCTTGTGCAGGACGTACTGAAAGAAATTTCCCAGCAGCTGCATCGCCACGTCCTTGAACGCCAGCGTGGGGCCATTGGAAAGTTGCAGCAGGTGCAGGCCCGGTTCGAGCGTCCGCACCGGCGTAATATCCGCCGAACGGAAGGTCTCCGGCGTATAAGCGCTGTCAATCAGGGCGCGCAAATCGACGGCAGGAATATCATCGATAAACTCGGACAGGATTCGAAAGGCCAGATCGCGATAGCCCAGTCCGCTCATTTCCCTGAGCGTGGCCGCATCGAAATGGGGGCAGACTGCCGGCACCGCCAGACCGCCATCAGGTGCCAGCCCTTCGAGCAGAATATCGCAGAAGGGCTTGCCTGACTGGCCGGATTTTTGTTCGCCGCGCGTGCTGATGTATCGCATGTCTTGATTCGTCATTTCCGCCAGAGCGGAAATTTGTCCACTGATTGATTGAAGCCGCCCATTTTACCGGTCCTGAAGGAGATCACCCGGTCGACGCAAAAAGCCCGCCTGCTACCCACGCAAACCAGCACCAGCCCCGGACCCACTGGAACTAACCCGGCACTGAAACCACCCTAGGCCAGCTCTTCGAGCCGGATGCGCGTCACCTTGCCCGTGACCACCGGCAGTGCCTCGATTCGGGCAATGGCGGTATTGATATTCTTCTCGTGTGTCGCGTGTGTGAGCATGATGATATCGACCTGCTCCTCGCCTTCGGACGGTTCCTTCTGCACCATGGCGTCGATGGAAATGGCGCCATCGGCCAGGATACGCGTGACGTCCGCGAGCACGCCGGGCTGGTCCACCACGCGCATACGAAGGTAATAGGACGTGACGACTTCTTCCATCGGCAGGATGCGCGTGGCCGCCAGCTGATCCGGCTGAAATGCCAGGTGCGGCACGCGATGCTCCGGGTCGGCCGTGTGCAAACGGGTAATGTCCACCAGGTCTGCCACCACGGCTGAAGCCGTCGGCATTGAGCCGGCCCCCGCGCCGTAGTACATCGTGGCGCCAACCGCATCGCCCTTGACCATGACTGCGTTCATGACTCCTTCAACATTGGCGATCAGGCGACGCGCCGGAATCAGCGTGGGATGAACCCGCAACTCAATGCCTTGCGCGGTCTTGCGCGTGATGCCAAGCAACTTGATGCGATAGCCCAGTTCCTCGGCATAGCGAATATCCTCGCGGGTCAGCTTCGAAATGCCTTCGGTGTAGGCCTTGTCGAACTGCATGGGAATGCCGAATGCGATGGCGCTCATGATGGTGAGCTTGTGCGCGGCATCAATACCTTCAATGTCAAAGGTCGGGTCAGCTTCGGCATAGCCCAGTTTCTGCGCCTGGGCGAGCACTTCGCCAAACGGCAGGCCCTTGTCGCGCATCTCGGTCAGGATGAAATTGGATGTGCCGTTGATGATGCCGGCAATCCATTCGATGCGATTTGCGGTCAGGCCTTCGCGCAATGCCTTGATGATCGGAATCCCTCCCGCCACCGCCGCCTCGAAGGCCACCATGACGCCCTTTTTCTGTGCGGCAGCGAATATTTCATTACCATGCGTCGCCAGCAGCGCCTTGTTGGCAGTCACCACGTGCTTGCCATTGGCAATGGCTTTCAACACAAACTCCTTGGCCACCGTGTACCCACCGATCAGTTCGATGACGATGTCGATCTGCGGATCGGTGACCACCTCGTTGGCATCGGCAGTCACGGCGGCCTTGCCGCCGGTGATCTTTCGTGCACGCTCCAGGTCCTTGTCGGCCACCTTGGAAATGACAATACCGCGACCGGCCCGACGGGTGATTTCCTCCTGATTGCGCGCCAGCACTTCCCAGGTACCGCTGCCGACGGTCCCTATGCCCAGCAGGCCTACATTGATTGATTTCATTGCACTCATATTCAATCCCGTTATCAAACTCATTTTCAAACCAAAGGGGCATCTCCCCCAATAACACACTGTCCATCAGCGCGCTGCCGCAGCCTCCCGGCACCGCCACCGCATTATCGTTACAGGGGCTTCTTGAAGCAGAAGGACGTAATGACCATTCCCTCGCGGAAATAAAACTTGTGCGCCTGCTGCCTGAACGTACCTGAGTCAAGCGTATAGCAGTCGCACCCGGCCTTGCGCGCCAGCGCCTGGAGATAATCCATCAGGGCCTTGCCAACACCACGTGAACGGCTTTTCTCGTCAGTAACGAGGTCATCCACATACATCTTGACACCATCGGCGGTGTTCTCGTGCAATCGGTAGACTGCCACCCCGAGAACGGCGTCGCCATCGACCGCCACGCACATGCGTCCACCGCCGGCAAACACCCGCCGCATCTTGCCGACATAGTCCACAGGCAACGCCGGACGAAGCTGCCGGTGCACGCCCTCGGCCCTGGCCAAACGGCCGGCATCCGCAATCGCGCCATTTGCCTCAGTCAGTTCCTGAATCTGCATCGACGCACGCCCCGCATCCGCATCAATCCCGCCACGCGAACAAGTAATTGTCATCCGGGAATGATCTCACAGGAAAGGCACCCAAGTCTCGCAGATAGTCCATGACGGCCCCATGCTCCACTCCATAGCGACGGCACTGTTGCCCGTGCTCAACCAGCAGCAATGGCCTGCATCGGATCAATGTGTCGCGCGCACCTTGCAGCACCGCAAGTTCAAGACCTTCCACATCAATCTTGATGAAATCCACATCATCCCAATGCCACTCATCCAGGGCATGCAATGGCGTTTCTCCCGCACCGTCCATGCTCAGGTATGACATGCCGCTGTTGGGCGCAATAATATTGCAATTCGCGCTGCCCCCACCGGCGTAAAGGCCAGCCGCATGCAGCCGCACATTTGACTCCGGAACGTTGGCGAGAAAGCATTCCCTGACCAATGCCTGCGGCTCAAAGGCTTCAACATGCGCAAACGCTGCCGCCAGCGGGGCACTCCAGAATCCGACATGCGCTCCTGCATCAATGGCGCGCCGACGCGATTTTGCCTCGGCAATGCACGCCCCCACCAGCTCCGCTTCCCACTGTCGACGCCCGCCGGCCTGTGGCGGACCGATGGCCGTCAACGCCTGTTCAAAAAAGACATCATATCCAGGCAGGGTCCAGCCAAATACGCGCTGCGTACCCGGGAGGTAGTCCAGATAGGGCCGTCTCGCAAGCATCGCGATGTCGTAAGGTGCGCTGGCGGTAACCGACCACAGCGCCGGTGCCGTCTCGGCGGAACGTCCGGCCAGCGTAATCGTATCGACCGGAAGATCCCCGATTCGTGGCGATCCATCCCTGGTGCAGGCACGCGCACGCAACAGAAACAGCGCGATCTGATCCAGAAACCAGTACCCGCGGCCCGCACGCAGGCTGTCGGCGACAACGGCCGCGACGAAACGGGCCGCCCATACCCCGCCAGCGTCCGCACCAAACCAGACGACACTGGCACTGTCGGTGTCCCAGGGATCCCAGCGCGTCGGATGCCAGCGCACCGATGCCGCCACACAGGTATCGTGACCAGGTCGCGGGACCGGACCCAGCGCGAGCATGTCCAGATCAAGGACGAGCAGATCGCGCTGCATTCGGCGCAGCAACTCGGGGGCGCGCAGAAATCGCGCGCAGGCATACCAGACATTGGCCGGCACAGCCTCATGCAGGCGCCCCTGATCCGTGCAAAATGCGATTCTGCCCTCGACCAGCGCCGCAAGATTGTGCCTCAGGTCATCTACTATGCGTTCGTCAGGATCAATGATATGAACCTGCACTGCAAACGCGAATCCGGCATTGCGAACCAGCGACTGCAGCAGGGGCGTGGCAAATCGCCTCAGATAGCGGGTATCGCCGGACAGGAGAATGGCCGGCTCGCCGCCCTGCGCCAGGAAATCACCCTGCAGCGGTGGCAGCATCGACAAGATGCGATCTGCATCATCATCCAGGCGCTCCAGATGCACACGCGACATCCTGAGATTGTGATCGAACGCAATGCCGGCGGACGCACAACGACCGAAAAGGACATCGGCTTCCGCGTGCCGCCCCAGCATGGCCAGCATCGCCGCCAGACGATGACTGGCCAGTATGGCAGCAGCCCCTTGCCGGCTGGAGGCAAGCTCTCGATAAATGCCTTCGGCCCTGCCGTGATCAGCGATAACCCGCCACGCATTGCCCGCGGCAAGCATGGCGGCAATTTCGCCCGGGGCCGGATGAATCGAGGCGTCCGGATTGACACTGCCAATACCATCGGCAATACGCCTTGCCGAATCCCACCATTCCGGCGGCACGCCAGCGCTGCAATGATCGATTGCCTTGATGCACTCATCGAGCGCGGCGACCGTATCGCCGGTACTGGCCAGCGCGACGGCAAAATGGAAACGGATGTCAGCACGCTGAGGTTGCAGTTCCAAAGCCTGTCGATAGTGCGGCAACGCCTCCGCGGCACGACCCGCCCGATGGCTGACCACGGCACGCTCGTGGAGTGTGTCTGCTGCCTCGGCCCCTTCAGACGGAACCGAGCCTTCGCCCTTGCGCTGCACCGAAAATAACTGCCTGATGAAGCGCAGAAGCAATCAGGAACCCCGCACTATGAAAACCATACTGTCTGAATGCGAAGCTACCACCTAGTCTGTCATCCCGTTAGCCGCGCCGACATCTGCAACCTTCACCGTTCCTTTTTCAATCAATTCATGGATCTGTTCCGGCGAATAGCCTGCTTCCTCAAGCACCTCGCAGGTATGTTCCCCCTTGCGCGGCGGCTGTGAACGGATATCGAATTCATGCTGCCCCATTTCAAGCGGCAGGGCCGGCAGCCGCGCCAGAACGCCATTGGGAAACAAAGTTTCCAGCATGCGCTTGCCGTGGTTCAAGTGAGGGTCATTGAACAAATCGCCGGGTTTGGCCAGCGGCGCAAACGGAATGTTCAGTTCCTCGAGTTTTGCGGCCATGGCATAGAACGTCCTGGCGCGCACGATCTGCGCCACAATGGGCAACAGACGATCGTGCTCCAGCGCTCGTTGCGGATTGGTCTTCAGTTTCGGGTCTTCCAAGAGATGCGGCAATTTGAATTCGGTGCAGAAACTGCGCCAATGGTTGTCGCTGGTGATGCCGATGAAGATCACCTTGTCATCGGAGGTAGTGAAGGTCTCGTAAATCGCCCAGGAGCTTTGCTTTTCGGGCATGGGCGGCGGCTCCTTGCCGGTGGCGATCTGTCCTCCCATGTGCTGACCGACCATGTATGCAGTGGATTCGAACAGCGCACTCTGCACCAGTTGCCCGCGCCCGGTCTGTTCACGCTCGCGCAGGGCTGCGAGTATGCCAACCACGCCAAACATGCCGCCCATAAGATCGACGACCGATGCACCGGCTCGCAGCGGCTGCCCGGTCGGCCCCGTCATATAGGCCAGCCCACCCATGAACTGAACCACTTCGTCCAGGGCAGGGCGCTTCTCATAGGGGCCACTTAGAAACCCTTTAAGGCTGCAATAGATCAGTCGCGGATTGATTTTGGCGAGGGCTTCGTAGCCACAGCCCAGGCGGGCCATGGTCCCGTAGGCAAAGTTCTCGACCAGCACGTCTGCTTTGGCCACCAGCTTGAACACCAGCGTCTTGCCGGCCTCGGTCTTTATGTCCGCGCAGATGCTGCGCTTGTTGCGATTGAAAACGGGAAACAACCCGGAGCCGAAGCCGACATTATTGCGCGTGCGCTCCCCCTCCAGCGGCTCGATCTTGACGACCTCGGCCCCGAGATCGGCCAGCACCATGGTGCACGACGGCCCCATGACCGTATGCGCCATTTCGACCACGCGTATTCCGGACAGCGGAAGCTTGTTCACATTCAATCCTGTTTGCGCCATTGCAACGCCCGCCGTGATCCACGTAACTCGCCGGATCAGGCGTGGCGCTTGCGGTATCCGTCCAGAAAACGGCGAATGCGTCCGATCGCCTCGGTCAGTTCATCCGAATTGGGCAAAAACACAACGCGAAAATGATCGGTATGCGGCCAGTTGAAGCCGGTGCCCTGCACCACGAGCACCTTTTGCTCCTCCAGCAGTTCAAGAATGAACTCCTGGTCATCCGCAATGGGATACATGGCAGGGTCAAGGCGCGGAAACAGATAAAGTGCCGCCTTGGGCTTGACGCAGGTCACCCCGGGGATCTGCGTAATCAGTTCATAGGCCAGATCGCGCTGGCGGCACAAGCGGCCTCCGGGAGCAACGAGATCATTGATGCTTTGATAGCCCCCCAGCGCCGTCTGGATGGCGTACTGGCCCGGGACATTGGCGCACAAGCGCATGGACGCGAGCATTTCCAGGCCGTCGATGTAATCGCGCGCATGCGACTTTTCGCCGGACAGCACCATCCAGCCACTGCGATAGCCACACGCCCGATAGTTCTTGGACAGCCCGTTGAAGGTCACGAACAGCACATCATCGGCCAGCGATGCAATGGAAGTGTGCGTCACTCCGTCATAAAGCACCTTGTCGTAAATTTCATCGGCCAGGATGATCAACTGGTGCTGCCGCGCAATCTCGATGATATCGAGCAGCAACGAGTCCGGATACAGCGCACCGGTTGGATTGTTCGGATTAATGATCACGATGGCACGCGTGCGCGGCGTGATCTTGGCGCGTATGTCGGCCAGATCAGGCATCCAGCCGGATGCCTCGTCACAGATATAGTGATGCGGTTTGCCGCCGGCCAGGCTGACCGCCGCGGTCCACAACGGATAATCCGGCGCAGGCACCAACACATCATCACCGTCATCCAGCAGCCCCTGCATGGACATGACAATCAGCTCGGACACGCCATTGCCGATGAAGATGTCGTCCAGCCCCACACCGGCGATTTTCTTCTGCTGAGCGTACTGCATGATGGCCTTGCGCGCGGCAAACAGGCCTTTGGAGTCGGAATAGCCCGACGCGTTGGACAAATTGAGAATGACGTCCTGACGTACCTCGTCCGGCGCGTCAAATCCGAACGGCGCAAGATTGCCGATATTGAGCTTGTAGATGCGCTGGCCTTCTTCTTCCATCTGCCGGGAACGCACCATGACCGGACCGCGAATATCGTAGCAAACGTCCGTCAGTTTGGCCGACTTGCGCACCGGCTTGATGAGGTTTTTTCCCAATTTGGCTCCAATGGACCGTGGTTGCGGGGGTTGAACGCTCACGGCGCCACCCGCCCCGTTTGAACAGGGCAGTCGAGACCGGGAAAACGCAGACACAGGCTGCGGAGATGCTGGCTGCGGGCGGAGGCTGTCATGACAGAATGGCTCTCAATCGTGTTCCCGGTGGGCATCCAATGCCGGTTTTTGCAGTGCGCCGGTACAAAAAAGATATAATTCTAACCGACCCTTAGAGGGCAGAACAGAATTACCGTTATGCCCTCTGACGCAGGGGTGCACGAGGGGACTCAGCATCCAAACTGCGCCCTCGTTTTGTTATCAATACTTACATGCATATCCACCAGATACCACCCTATTGAAGCTGCACCGCGCCAACCCTTCCGGAATCAACACCTTCAGCGGCTATGGCGACGGCTTTGTGCTGGTCAATGGGAATCGAATCGAACACAGCGTCGTGGTACTGCCCGAGCGCATTATCGATAACTGGGGTGCCACCACATTCGATGAATTGACCGCCACCCAGTTGGAAGTCCTGACCGGCCTGGACCGGGAAGTGGTGTTGCTCGGCACCGGCCGCTTATTGCGCTTTCCCCGACCCGAGTTGATGCGCAGCATCGGCCCGCAACTGGCCAAAGCCAACGTCGGACTGGAAATCATGGATGTGCAGGCAGCCTGCCGAACCTACAACATCCTGATCGCCGAAGGGCGCAAGGTTGCTGCCGCGCTGCTGATCGACTGAGTTGATCGAACCAACATGCAAACTGTCCCGCTGATGCGAACGCCTGATCGGAACCTGATCTTCATCCTCGCGTGCCTGTTCGCGCTGGCCTGGTTCTCCAATATCGGTTACCGCAAACTGGTCAAGGCGGATGAAGGCCGTTACGCCGAAATTCCGAGAGAAATGGTGGCCAGCGGGGACTGGCTCACGCCACGCCTGAACGGGTTCAAGTATTTTGAAAAGCCGGCGCTGCAGTACTGGGCCACGGCCGCTGCCTTCACGATCTTTGGACAGAACGAATGGGCGGCGCGCCTGTGGACGGCGCTGACCGGCTTTTTCGGTGTATTGCTGGTCTGCTACGCGGGCAATCGCGTTTTCGATTCAGCCCCCATTGCAGTGCGCGGACCGCCCGGCATTCAGGTGGGCCTGACCGCGGCCATTGTCCTCGGCAGTTCGGCGATCTATGCCTTTACCGGTCACATGCTGACACTCGACATGGGCGTGTCCTTCTTCATGTCCGCGGCAGTGCTGGCGGTGGTGATGGCACAACGCGACGATGCAGAAGAAAGTGACAGGCGCAACTGGATGCTTGCCGGATGGGCAGCCATGGCGCTGGCCGTGCTATCCAAGGGACTGATCGGCATTGTGTTGCCGTGCGCTGCCGTCGCCGGCTATATCCTGCTGCAGCGTGACTGGCGCATGCTGAGGCGACTGCATTTGCTGGCCGGAGGTGCCTTGTTTCTTGCCATTGCCGCCCCCTGGTTCATTGCCGTCTCACTTGCCAACGACGAGTTCTTTCGCTTCTTCTTCATTCACGAACATTTCGAGCGATTCCTCACCAAGGGACACGGACGCTACCAGCCCGCCTGGTATTTCATCCCGGTAATCGCCATTGGCGCCACGCCCTGGCTGCCCGCATTCCTGGCCGGCTATTGGAATGCATGGAAAGCCGCGCCAGACAAGCGTTTCCAGGCAACGCGACTGCTGGCCATCTGGTGTGCCGTGGTATTCGTGTTCTTCTCCGCATCGGGCTCGAAGCTGGGCTCCTACATCCTGCCATTGTTCCCGGCAGCAGCCTTGCTCACCGCCCTGCAATTGATCAAGGCCTCGCGTGCAGGCCAGATTGCGCAAGCACTGTTGGCTGCCGCACTGGGTATCGCCGTGTGGGTGAGCGCATCGCAACTCACCCGATTCGCTGAACCGGTTCTGCCCGCGGAATTGCTGGCCCTGTATATCCCCTGGGTGGCCGCCTCCGGCGCCACGCTGGCCATTGCCGGGGGAGCTGCTGCCTTGCTGGCGTGGACGGCCCGGCCGCTCTCCTCCATTGCCGTGCTGGCCGTCGGCGGACTGGGATTTACGCAACTGGCGATCACCGGTCATGAAACGCTGTCGCCGCTCTATTCCGCGTATCATATTGCCGAAAAAATCAAACCTCGCCTCAAACTCGACACGCCGGTGTACACCGTCAATACTTTCGATCACACCCTGCCCTTTTATCTTGGACGCACCGTCACCATGGTTGGCTACAAGGACGAACTCGCAATAGCCATCTCCTGGCAGCCAGACAAGTTCATACCCGATCTGGCCGCCTTCGAGCGCGCCTGGCTGGCGGACTCCGAGGCCTTCGCGGTATTTGCACCAACCGACTTTGAAAAACTGTCAGCTACATTGAAGACATCCATGCGCATTGCCTCGACCGATCCGCGACGCATCGTGGTCGAAAAGATCCCGGCCGCGAGCGGGATCGAGCCTGCTCCGGCTGAAACCAGAGCAGCACCATGACCGCCGTCAGCCTGGCCTTGCTGCTCACTGGCGTTCTGCTCAATGCGGCTGCCCAACTGCTGCTCAAGGCGGGCACCAATGCGGTCGGTGCTTTTGAATTCACTGCCGGCAATGTGCTTCCGGTGGGCATGAAACTGGCGCTGGAACCGCACATTCTCGGCGGCATGGCCTGTTACGCTGTCAGCCTCGTCGTCTGGATACTGGGTCTGTCACGCGTGCCGGTCAGCGTCGCCTATCCCATGCTGTCAATTGGCTATGTGCTGAATGCGCTGGCCGCGTGGTACCTGTTTGGCGAATCGCTGAATGCGCAAAAACTGATCGGGGTCGGATTCATCATCCTCGGCGTCATCCTTGTTACACGAAGCCCGACATGAGCACTCCTTCGACATCCGCACTGCCCTTTCTGCCCTTTACACGACCGCAAATTGATGAGGAAACGATCGCGGGTGTGGCCGACGTGCTGCGCTCCGGCTGGATCACCTCGGGGCCGCAGGTAAAGGCTTTTGAGCAGGCCATCTCGGAATATTGCGGGGGCCGGCCGGTACGCGCCTACAACTCGGGCACCGCAGCGCTCGAAGTCGCCCTGCGCGTCGCCGGCGTCGGCCCGGGTGATGAAGTCATCACCACACCATTGTCATGGGTATCCACGGCCAGTGTCATCCTGCAGGTGGGTGCGCGGCCGGTGTTTGTCGATATCGATCCGGTCACGCGCAATATTGATCTTGCGCTGGCCGAACGCGCCATCACAGCAAAGACGCGTGCCATCATCCCGGTGCACCTGGCCGGGCTGCCGGTCAATCTCGATCAGCTCTACGCAATTGCCGACCGCCATCGGCTGCGCGTAATCGAAGATGCCGCACAGGCCTACGGCGCGCAGTGGAAAGGCACGCGCATCGGCGCGCGCGGCGACCTGGCCATGTTCAGCTTCCATGCCAACAAAAATGTCACCAGCATCGAAGGCGGTTGCCTGGTGCTGCCGTCCGCCGGTGACATCGCACTAGCCGAAAAGCTGCGCCTGATGGGCGTGACCCGCAGCGGCGAAGACGGCATGGACGTTGACGTGGTGGGAGGCAAATTCAATCTCACCGACGTGGCGGCGCGCGTCGGACTGGGCCAGCTCAAACGGCTGGATGAATTCACCAGCCGGCGCCGCGTATTGGCGCGGCGTTATTTTGAACGGCTGGATCCCGCACTGGTCAGCGCCGGCATCGAACTGCCGCCCGCCGATTTCGAGAACTCCTGCTGGCATATGTTCCAGCTGGTACTGCCCGAACGCCCCGGTGCAATCACCCGGGCGGAATTCATCGCCCGCATGCGCGAAGCCGGGATCGGCATCGGCGTGCATTATCCGGCAATGCACCTATTCACCCTCTATCGCAAGCAGGGTTGGAAAGAAGGGGATTTTCCGCATGCCGAACGCATCGGCCGCAGCATCGTCACCCTGCCGCTGTTTCCGGCCATGGCCGGCAGCGACGTGGACCGCGTCTGCACCGCCATCTCCCTCGTTCTCGGCAAGAATTAAATCCCATCATGCCGTCATCACCCTCCGTTTCCATCATCATTCCGGTCTACAACGAGGAACAGGGCCTGGCAGCGCTGTTCGCCAGACTCTATCCGGCGCTGGATGCACTGGGCAGAAGCTATGAAATCGTCTTCGTCAACGACGGCAGTCGTGATCGCTCCGCGGCGATGCTGCGCGAGCAATTCCAGAAACGCCCGGATGTCACCCGCGTGGTTTTGTTCAACGGCAATTTCGGCCAGCACATGGCCATCACGGCCGGGTTCGAGCAGTGTCGCGGTGAACATGTCGTCACGCTGGACGCGGATCTGCAAAACCCCCCGGAGGAAATCGGCAAGCTGCTGGCGAAAATGGACGAAGGTTACGACTACGTCGGCTCCATCCGTCGCCAGCGCCGCGACAGCGCCTTCCGCCGGCATGCCTCAAAGCTGATGAACGTCGTGCGCGAGCGCATCACGCGCATACGCATGACCGATCAGGGGTGCATGTTGCGCGCCTACAGTCGCGACATCATCAACGCCATCAACAGCTGCCGTGAAGTCAATACCTTCATACCGGCGCTGGCCTATTCCTTTGCGCGCAACCCGACTGAAATCGAAGTGGCGCATGAAGAACGCGCCGCCGGCGAATCGAAATACGCGCTGTACGATCTGATTCGCCTCAATTTCGATCTGGTCACGGGATTTTCCGTGATGCCACTGCAACTGTTCTCGATATTCGGCATGCTCATCTCCATACTGTCATTTGCTTTTGTCATGTTTCTAGCCGTGCGCCGATTGATACTCGGGCCGGAAGCCGAGGGATTGTTCACCCTCTTTGGCATCGCGTTCTTCCTGATCGGTCTGGCACTCTTCGGCATCGGCCTGCTGGGCGAATACATCGGGCGCATCTATCAACAGGTGCGTCAGCGACCACGCTACCTCATCGATGCCGTGCTGGAACAAAAGGCCTGATGTCATGACTGAGGTGATGACTGAGACCGTGACCAGCGCCGTCGTATTTGCGTACCACAACGTCGGCGTGCAGTGCTTGCAGGTGCTGCTGTCACAGGGTGTCAAGGTTCAGTTGGTGGTGACACACGAGGATGATCCAAACGAAGAGGTCTGGTTCGGCAGTGTCGCCGCACTGGCGCGTGACAACAACATCCCGGTCATCACCCCGGATGATCCCAATACGGAAGACCTCATCGCGCGCCTGCGCGCGCTGGCGCCGGAGCTCCTGTTTTCCTTTTACTACCGGCGCATGCTCAAACCGGCGCTGCTGGCGATCCCGACTCGCGGCGCATTCAACATGCATGGTTCGCTGCTGCCGAAATTCCGCGGCCGCGCACCGGTGAACTGGGCCGTCATCAAGGGCGCCACCGAAACGGGCGCCACACTGCACGAAATGGTGGAGAAACCCGATGCCGGGCGCCTGGTCGACCAGCAGGCAGTAGCCATCGGCCCCGATGACACGGCCATAGACGTTTTTCACAAGGTCACCGATGCCGCCAGGAGCGTGCTGGAACGCGTCCTGCCGGCCATGCTTGCCGGAACTGCCGTTCTCAAGCCGCAAGACCTCTCCCAGGGCAGTTATTTCGGCGGACGCAAACCCGAAGACGGGCGCGTTGACTGGTCCATGGGGGCAAAAGCCATTCACGACCTGGTCCGAGGGGTTGCTCCGCCCTATCCCGGGGCATTTGCATCAACAGCCGAAGGTAATTTCCGCATTCTGCGCACGAGGCTGGAGCCGGACCGGCACGCCCGTGCAGGTGAACCCGGGTTATATTGCGAAGGTGGCGTCCTGTTTGCCGACTGCGCCGATGGCAATGTGCTGCGACTGCTCCAAACCGATGGCGCACCCGATCCCGCTTCGCTTGGCAACAACAAAATCGCGTTTACAAGAAACCCATGAAAAAAATCCTGATTCTCGGCGTCAACGGCTTCATCGGCCACCACCTGTCCCGGCGCATCATTGCCAAGACGGACTGGGAGGTCTACGGCATGGACATGCAGACCGATCGCATCAAGGGGCTGCTGAATGAAAAACGCTTCCATTTCTTCGAGGGTGACATCACCATCAACCGCGAATGGATCGAGTACCACATTCGCAAGTGCGACACGATATTGCCGCTGGTGGCGATCGCCACGCCGGCGACCTATGTCAAGGAACCCCTCAAGGTATTCGAACTCGATTTCGAAGCCAACCTCCCCATCGTGCGCTCGTGTGTCAAATATGGCCGGCGCCTGGTGTTCCCGTCGACCTCAGAGGTCTACGGCATGTGCCCTGATGGCGCATTCGATCCTGAGGCATCGCCACTGGTCTATGGCCCGATCAACAAGCCGCGCTGGATCTATGCCTGCTCCAAGCAACTCATGGATCGCGTCATTCACGCCTATGGCATGCAGCAGGATCTGGACTACACCCTGTTCCGGCCGTTCAACTGGATCGGCGCGGGACTGGACTCCATCAATACGCCGAAAGAGGGCTCATCGCGGGTCATCACGCAGTTCTTCGGCCACCTGGTGCGTGGCGAGAGCATCAAGCTGGTTGATGGCGGCACGCAAAAGCGCGCCTTCACCTATATCGATGACGGCATCGATGCGCTGCTGAAGATCATTGAAAACAAGGACAAGATTGCGACGGGCAAGATCTACAACATCGGCAATCCGAAGAACAATTTCTCGGTGAAGGCGCTGGCCGAAATGATGCTGGAACTGGCCAAGGACTATCCGGAATACAGCACCACGGCCAAGAAGGTGAAGCTGGTCAAAGTGTCATCAGGGGAGTATTACGGCAAGGGCTATCAGGACGTGCAGAACCGCGTGCCGAAGATCACCAACACCATGGCCGACCTGGACTGGAAGCCACGCGTCACCATGAAGGAGGCGCTCAAGCGCATTTTTGACGCCTATCGCGGCGATGTTGCCGAAGCACGGCGGCTGGTGGATTAGCCACGCCCACCATAATAAATTGATCATAATTATTTCCATGTATCGCGTGGAAAATCATTTGTTTATTGAAATTGATCCCAATTCCCCCGGCATGGCTGGCCTTGCCCGACGTGCCTGCGGCAGAAGCAGGCACTGCAAATGACCCAGCTCGCCCTGAAAATCGATGTCGACACGTATCGCGGCACCCGAGAAGGTGTGCCAAGGCTGATCGAGGCGCTGAAAAAGCACGGCGCAGGCGCGACCTTTCTGTTCAGCCTGGGGCCCGACCATACCGGCCGTGCCGTCACGCGGGCATTCCGGCCCGGATTCATGAAAAAGGTATCGCGCACCTCGGTGCTGAAGCACTATGGACTGAAGACCCTGCTGTATGGCACTTTGCTGCCCGGCCCCGACATCGGCCTGCAATGCGCGCCCTTGATGCGCCGCGTGCGAGACGAAGGGTTCGAGGTCGGCATCCATACCTGGGACCATGTCAAATGGCAGGACGGTGTCGCCAGTGCCGATGCGCAATGGACTGAGCAACAAATGCACCTCGCCATGGAGCGCTTCGAGAAAATCTTCGATGAACCGGCGCGGGTGCATGGCGCCGCCGGCTGGCAGATGAATCGGCACGCACTGCGCCTGACCCGGCAATTGGGCTTTCATTATTGTTCCGATTCCCGCGGCCATTGCCCGTTTATGCCGGTCATGCACGCAGAAATTGCCGCGTGTCCCCAATTGCCAACCACGCTGCCGACACTGGACGAAATTCTGGGCCACGGCGGCATCAATGAATCCAATGTCGCCAACCACATACTTGACATGACCATGACCCCACCACGCGCCGGTCATGTCTATACGCTGCATGCCGAACTCGAAGGTGGCAAGCTGTCCGGCGTATTTGATGAACTGCTTTCAGGCTGGAAAGCCCAGGGCTATGGGCTGGTGGCAATGAAAGACCTTTACAACACGCTCAGCCTGGACCAGTTGCCCCGCAATGAACTGGCCAGGGGCGAAGTGTCCGGTCGCTCCGGGCTACTGGCCATTCAAGGCAAGGAATTCCTGACCTGACGCCAAGTTGTCATTTAAACTTAATACTATGCGTATGCAATACACGGGCTCGTGCCCTTGCAATCCCCACTGAAATATGACGAAAATAGCGACAGATGCTTAATAAACCTGTAGTCGACTTTTCACTTCCCGCCACCGGGACCGGCCCCTTTACCCTTACTGAAGCCCTGTCCGGCGCCAAGCTCAAATACCTGGTGCTGTATTTCTACCCCAAGGACAATACGCCGGGCTGCACCAATGAAGGGCTGCAGTTCCGGGATTTGCATCCCCAGTTTCTGAAGGCAGGCTGCGCTGTCTACGGCGCCTCCCGTGACAGTTTGAAATCGCACGAGAACTTCAAAACGAAGATGGCCTTCCCCTTCGACCTGCTGTCGGACCAGGACGAGTTGGCGTGCGGTCTCTTTGGCGTCATGAAGATGAAGAACATGTACGGCAAGAAGGTGCGAGGTATCGAGCGCAGCACTTTTGTGATCGACAAGAACCGCGTCATCAAACGGGAGTGGCGCGGCGTTAAGGTTCCCGGGCATGCACAGGAGGTACTCGATTTTGTTAAAGCAATCTGAAGCGTTCACCGCCGCGGATTCCTCACCCTCATCAACCGACTTGCCGACTCCCACCCGAAAAAAACCGTCGGCGCGCAAGGCTCGCACCAAACTGTTCGTCCTCGATACCAACGTGCTCATGCACGACCCCACCAGCCTGTTCCGCTTCGAGGAACACGACATCTTCCTCCCCATCATGACGCTGGAAGAACTGGACAATCACAAGATCGGCATGTCGGAAGTTTCGCGCAATGCGCGCCAGGCCAGCCGCTTTCTCGACGAGATCATCAGCAAGCCCGGCAGCCGCATGCAGGACGGCATTGCCCTCAAGCGCTATGACGCCGATTCGGCCACCGGTCGCATGTTCATGCAAACCGAGGCCATGAATGGCGTGCTGCCGGCCAGCCTCCCGATCGGCAAGGCCGACAACCAGATCATCGGCGTGCTCATCTACCTGCAAAAACGCGATACGCAGCACCAGGTCATTCTGGTGTCCAAGGACATCAACATGCGCATCAAGGCGCAGGCGCTGGGCCTGGCCGCCGAGGACTATTTCAACGACAAGGTACTCGAAGACACAGACCTCCTCTACACCGGCGTGCGCGAACTGTCGACGCAGTTCTGGGACCAGCATGGCAGCAACATGGAATCCTGGAAGAAGGACAGCCGCACCTATTACCGGATCCGCGGCCCGTTGTGCAACCAGTTGCTGGTCAACGAATTTGTCTATCAGGAAGGCGAACGACCGCTGTATGCCACGGTCAAGGACATCTCAGGCCAGACTGCGGTGCTGGAAACGCTCAAGGACTTCACCCACAGCAAGAATGGTGTCTGGGGCATCAATGCCCGCAACCGCGAGCAGAACTTCGCCCTCAACCTCTTGATGAATCCGGACATCGACTTCATTACGCTGCTGGGCCAGGCCGGCACCGGAAAAACTTTGCTGACGCTGGCAGCAGGGTTGATGCAGACGCTGGAATCCAAGCTTTACTCCGAAATCATCATGACCCGCGTGACGGTTCCGGTCGGCGAGGATATCGGCTTTCTGCCCGGAACCGAGGAAGAGAAGATGACGCCGTGGATGGGCGCCCTCGAAGACAATCTCGACGTTCTCAACAAGAGCGACGACGAGGCCGGCGACTGGGGACGCGCCGCCACGCGCGACCTGATCCGCTCGCGCATCAAGATCAAATCATTGAACTTCATGCGCGGTCGGACGTTCCTCAAGAAATTTCTGATCATTGACGAGGCGCAGAACCTGACGCCCAAGCAGATGAAGACACTGATCACGCGCGCCGGGCCCGGCACCAAGGTGGTGTGCCTGGGCAATATCGCGCAGATCGACACGCCGTATCTCACCGAAGGCTCATCCGGCCTGACCTACGTCGTGGATCGCATGAAAGGCTGGGCACATTGCGGGCACATTACACTGGCCCGGGGTGAACGCTCACGGCTGGCCGACTACGCGGGCGAAGTGCTGTAGCCCATCTGAAAATCACTGAAAAAATGAGGGGGTATTCCCCTCTCACTCCCCTGCTTCCGAGATCCTAACGGTACTACTGTGATGGTCTTTGAAGTACAGGGTGCGTAATCAGTCGCAAACCCCTAGAATCTCTGATTATTCTCAATTCCGGCGGGCACTCCCCGTTTTTCAGTAATGAACGCTCCGATTGATGTCTCTTTTTTCGCGCGCAACGCAAAGCCGCTGACCAGCCATCGCAAGTACTGGGCAGAGCGCTTTGGCACGGCCAAATTACTGCCGATGAGCCGCGCGGAAATGGAGGGGCTCGGCTGGGATAGTTGCGACATCATCATCGTGTCGGGTGACGCCTATGTTGACCACCCCAGTTTCGGTATGGCCGTGATCGGTCGCGTGCTGGAGGCACAGGGCTTTCGCGTCGGCATCATCGCCCAACCGCAATGGCAGAGTGCCGATCCGTTCAAGGTATTGGGCAAACCGAATCTTTTTTTCGGCGTCACCGCCGGCAACATGGACTCGATGATCAATCGCTACACCGCGGATCGCAAGATTCGATCGGATGACGCCTATACCCCGGGGGACGTGGGTGGCAAGCGTCCCGACCGCGCAGCCGTGGTGTATTCCCAGCGTTGCCGCGAAGCCTACAAGGATGTGCCCATCATCCTCGGCGGCATTGAGGGATCATTGCGCCGCATCGCACACTACGACTACTGGCAGGACAAGGTGCGCCGCTCCATCGTGGTCGACGCAAAATGCGACCTTTTGCTCTACGGCAACGCCGAACGCGCCATCGTGGAAATTGCCCATCGCCTGGCCGCCCGCGAGTCCGTGGCAACCATGACCGACATCCGCGGCACGGCCTTCGTGCGTCGCGACGCCGTGGAGGGCTGGTCCGAGATTGATTCGACCAGCGTGGACGCACCAGGACGTGTCGAAGCTCATGTCAATCCGTACATGCTGATTTCGGAACAGGCAAAATCGCAGGGCGCGACATGCGCGAAAGAAAACGACAACGGGGCCGAAGAAGCAAACCCCGGAATCAAGCCGCTCACCTTTTCTCCCAACCCGAATCTGCCTGCAAGACAGCTGGTGCCGGCACGCAATCGCACCGTCATCCGGTTGCCCTCGTACGAACAGGTCAAGCGCGACCCGGTGCTGTACGCGCATGCCAATCGCGTGCTGCATCTGGAAACCAACCCGGGCAATGCCAGGGCACTGGTGCAGGCGCATGAGATCAAGGCTGGAGAAGCCAGCACGGCACGCGATGTGTGGATCAATCCGCCACCGATACCGCTGACTACCGCTGAAATGGATCACGTCTTCGATCTACCCTACGCACGCTCGCCGCACCCTGCTTATGCCGATAAAAGCGGCAGCCACGACGGCACCACCAAAATTCCCGCCTGGGAAATGATCCGTTTCAGCGTCAATATCATGCGCGGTTGTTTTGGCGGTTGCACCTTCTGCTCCATCACCGAGCATGAAGGCCGCATCATTCAGAGCCGATCCGAGGACTCGGTGATCCGCGAAGTCGAAACCATTCGCGACTCGGTCAAGGGCTTCACGGGCGTTATTTCCGACCTGGGCGGCCCCACCGCCAACATGTACCGCATTGGCTGCAAGTCACCGGAAATCGAGTCCGCCTGCCGCAAGCCCAGTTGCGTCTATCCCGGCATTTGCCAGAACCTCAACACCGATCATTCGGCACTGATCCACATGTATCGTCGTGCCCGCACGCTGAAGGGCATCAAGAAAATACTGATTGGCTCGGGGCTGCGCTACGACCTGGCGATCGAGTCCCCTGAATATGTAAAGGAACTGGTCACGCACCACGTCGGTGGATACCTGAAGATCGCACCAGAACATACCGAGCAGGGTCCGCTCTCCAAAATGATGAAGCCCGGCGTGGGCACCTACGAGAAGTTCAAGCGCATGTTCGAGCAGTACTCGGCCGAGGCCGGCAAGAAGCAGTTTCTGGTGCCGTATTTCATTGCGGCCCACCCGGGCACCAGCGACGAGGACATGCTGAATCTGGCCGTGTGGCTGAAAAAAAACGGCTTCCGTGCCGACCAGGTGCAGACCTTCTATCCGTCACCCATGGCAACGGCAACCGCCATGTACCACTCAGGCAGGAACCCGCTGCGCAAAATCACCCGCGACAGCGAGTCGGTGGACATCGTGCGCGGCGAACGCCGCCGCCGCCTGCACAAGGCCTTCCTGCGCTATCACGACCCCAACAATTGGCCGCTGCTGCGCGAAGCCATCCAGCGCATGGGCCGCGCCGACCTGATCGGCAACGGCAAACATCACCTGATTCCCTACTGGCAACCCGCAACCCAGGGCAACTATGACAGCCCAAGACGCAAGAACTCAACGCTGGAAAGCAAACTGCCGGCTTCCAGGCCAATTGCCAACGCACGACCAGTCAAGGGCAGACTGCTGACCCAGCACACCGGCCTGCCCCCTCGCCCGGGCGCGAGCCCGCGCGGCGAAATACAATCAACCAAAAAGCAAGGGACACCCCGCCCCCGGTCCGCCGCAAGATGAACGTCGCGCAAGGCGCGAGCGTTCCTTCTCGCGGATTTAAACCGGCGTGGCTGACCTGCCGCGTCCGGTTTTAAAGGGATTTGTGAGTTCCATCGCAGAACGGCGCCTTGGCGGACTTTTTGCAACCACACAGCCACACCTTTTCAGCCATGGTCACGGTGAATTTTTGCGGTGAAAACTCGGAATCTTTATGTGAACCGTCGCAAAACGGCTGCTTTTGCGATTTGCCACAGGAACACCAGAAATAGTCCCCCGGAGCCAGTTCCAGTGCATAGGGCGCTTTCTGGGCGCAGACGGGTTCGGTCATGATGAACCTCTCGTTGATGGATTGAATGTGCTGAACCGGACTTTACCGGGAGCAGTCCAGATCAGGCAACTATTGCGGCATGGGAGGGGTGCCACGGGGCACCTTGCTTTCACCAAAATTGAACTTCTGCGCACTTTGTCCTGTCTTGCACAAATGTCCCGCATCGCCGCCGTAAAATTGCGGATGCCGCAGTTATAATCCGCCCATGAAATTTCTATTTGATCTATTCCCGGTCATTTTGTTTTTTGTCGCCTTCAAGCTGGGCGGGATCTATGTGGCCACCGGCGTGGCCATGGGTGCGACTATCGCCCAGATCGGCTGGCTGAAAGTGCGCCGTCGCAAGGTTGACACGATGATGTGGGTGAGCCTCGGCATCATCATGGTCTTCGGGGGCGCAACCCTGCTGCTTCACGATGAAAGCTTCATCAAGTGGAAGCCAACCATTCTTTACTGGTTGTTCGCGGTAGTACTGGCGGCTTCGCCGCTGGTCAGCGGCAAGAATCTGATCCGCTCAATGATGAACGCGCAAATGCAGTTGCCGGACGCCATCTGGGCAAAACTCAATTGGGCCTGGGCCGGTTTCTTCTTTGTCATGGGATTTGCCAATCTGTACATCGCGTTCAACTACCCCACCGACATCTGGGTCAACTTCAAGCTCTTTGGCGGCACCGGACTGATGGTGGCGTTCGTCATTGCGCAAGCGTTATACCTGGCACGACATATACAGGATCAGGACAAAACGCAGTCATGACGGCAATCTCCTTCTTTGCACAGCGGAAAATCTGACCTGCATGGAACTTTCGCAACAAATCAACGAAAAACTGAAGGTGTTTGCCCCACTCTCAGTCGAAATCCTCGACGAATCCGGGCTGCATATCGGTCATGCGGGCGCCAAAGGCGGCGGCAGCCATTTTCAGCTCAATATCGTGTCGCATCATTTTTCGGGCAAGAGTCGCGTCGAACGGCACCGTATGATTTATGCAGCACTGGGGACCCTGATGCAGCACGCCATTCATGCGCTTGCCATCAACGCGCGCAACCCGGATGAGCTATGATTCTTTTTTCAGCATTCAACAAGGATTTGTCATGAATTTTCGTGCCTTGAACCTTGCGGCGGCACTGCTTGCAATCGCGACGACCACCGCCACCGCCCAGGACAAAGCGGCGCCATCCGCCCAAGCTGCGGCAAACAAGCCCATCACTGTCAATGGCAAACCCATCCCGAAGGCGCGCCTCGAATTCATCGTCAAGCAACGCGCCGCCCAGGGTCAGCCTGACAACGAGCAGGTACGCCGCACCTTGCTGGACAACCTGATCAACCAGGAACTGCTTTCCCAGGAAGCCGAACGAAAGGGTTTTTCCAAGAGCCCCGATATCCAGATACAGATAGACCTGTCACGTCAGGCAGCGCTGGCGCGCGCTGTCGTTGAAGATTATCTGAAAGCGCACCCTGTTCGCGAAGACGCGATCAAGTCCCAATACGAAGTGGTCAAGGCGCAACGTGGCGACAAGGAGTATCGCGCACGCCACATCCTGGTTGAAACTGAAGCAACTGCCAAGGAACTCATCGACAAGCTGAAAAAAGGCGAAAAGTTTGAAGACTTGGCCAAGCAGTCCAAGGACCCGGGTTCCAAGGATCGTGGTGGTGATCTGGATTGGGCTTCAGCAGGCAACTACGTCAAGCCGTTTGCCGATGCGCTGTCCAAGCTGGATAAAGGCAAGCTCACCGATGCGCCGGTGCAGTCGCAATTCGGCTGGCATGTAATCCGTCTCGATGACGTTCGCAGCACACCGTTCCCTCCATTCGATCAGGTCAAACAACAGATCCAGAATGCGCTGCAGGACCAGGAAGTTCAGAAACTGGTTGGGGAATTGCGCGCCAAAGCAAAAATAGAATAAGTCCGGGGGCTGCGCGCCGGCTTATTTCTGCGGAATGGAACCGGCGCGTTGCGCGGTTCATTCCGCAGTATTACTGCGTACTACCCTACCCAGCGTCTGGCGTTACGGAACATCCTGATCCAGGGGGAGTCCTCCCCCCACTCCTGCGGATGCCATGACATCTGCACCGAGCGGAACACCCGCTCCGGATGCGGCATCAGAATAGTGAAGCGGCCATCCGGTGTCGTCAATCCGGTAATACCTTCGCCAGAACCATTGGGGTTGAGCGGATAAGATTCCGTGGCCACGCCCCGATTATCCACATAGCGCAACGCAACCTTCGCCTGCTCGCGCGCCTGTGGCGAATCAAACACCGCCCGTCCCTCACCGTGCGCCGTGACCACCGGCATGCGGCTGCCGGCCATGCCGTCAAAGAACAGCGATGCGCTCTTGGCCACCTCCACCATCACCAGCCTGGCCTCGAACTGCTCGGAACGGTTTTTCAGAAAACGAGGCCACTGTCCCGCACCTGGAATCAGGTCACGAAGATGGCTCATCATCTGGCAGCCATTGCAGACACCCAGCGCAAACACATCAGCCCGCTGGAAGAACGCCTCGAACTGCTCCCGCGCACGCGCGTTCAGCAGTATCGACTTGGCCCAGCCGGCACCTGCACCCAGTACGTCGCCATAAGAAAACCCGCCGCAGGCGGCAAATCCCCGGAAGTCCGCCAGCGATACACGGCCGGCAATAATGTCGCTCATGTGAACGTCATGCGTAGCGAAACCGGCACGATCAAATGCCGCAGCCATCTCCACCTGGCCATTCACACCCTGTTCCCGCAGTATGGCGATGCGGGGTCGCGCACCACTGGCCACATAGGGGGCCGCCACATTGTCAGCAGCTTCAAATGTCAGTTGTGCCCCCAGCCCCGGATCTGTCGCGTCCACCACACGATCAAATTCCTGTTGCGCGCAATCTGGGTTGTCCCGCAGCGACTGCATTTTCCAGGTGACCTCAGACCAGGTCTGCTGCAACGTGATACGGGGCAAGGCAAGAATGGGCTTGGCATTGCGCACCACGCGTATCTGGTCGCGCTTGTTGGGCGCGCCGATCAGACAGGCAGGCACGCCGGCTTCACGCAGGCGTTGCAGCACGCCGCGACGGTCACCAGAGCGGATCTGGATGACGGCGCCCAATTCCTCGCAAAACAAGGCCGCCAGCACGCGGTCGCGGTCGCGGCCATACATCAAATCGGGTTTGCGTTCATTGCCATCAACATCATGCGCCTGTACATCGTAGGCGATCAGGTCAACATTCAGCGTCACACCAATATGCGAGGCAAAAGCCATTTCGCAAATCGTCGCCAGCAATCCCCCATCCGAGCGATCGTGATATGCCAGCAACAGCCCATCACGATGCAATGCCTGCACGCATTCGAAAAAACGCCGGAGCAATGCGGCATCGTCAACATCCGGTGCCGTGTCGCCGAATCCGCCGCAGACCTGCGCCAGCATGGATCCACCCAGCCTGTTTTGGCCATTGCCCAGGTCAATGAGCAGCAACTCGGTATCACCTGCGTCGGTCCTGAGCTGTGGCGTGAGCACGCGCCGCACGTCTTCGCACGGTGCAAACGCCGATATGATCAATGACAGCGGCGCAACCACTTCCTTCTGAAGGCCACCATCCTGCGCGCTTTCCTTCCATGTCGTTCGCATCGACAGGGAGTCCTTGCCCACCGGTATGCTGATACCCAGGGCAGGGCAGAGTTCCAGTGCCACGGCGCGCACGGTATCAAACAATGCGGCATCTTCGCCGGCATAACCGGCCGCCGCCATCCAGTTGGCGGACAACTTCACGCGTCCCAGTTCCACTGGTGCCGCAGCCAGGTTGGTCAATGCCTCTCCCACGGCCATGCGCCCGGAAGCCGGGGCACTGATCAGTGCCAATGGCGCGCGTTCCCCCATGCAGAAGACTTCGCCCGCATAGCCCTCAAAGCTCAGCAGGGTAGCGGCGCAATCGGCAACCGGTACCTGCCATGGACCCACATAGGGGTCCCGGGCACACAATCCGCCGACAGAACGATCGCCAATCGACACCAGAAAACTCTTGTTTGCCACCGTCGGCGAACGCAGCACACGCAGACAAGCCTCTTCCAGCGTCACGTCGGAAGGCAGGAAGGGTTCGAGTCGCGCTTGGGCCCGTTGCACATCCCGGGTCATGCGCGGCGGCTTGCCCAGCACGGCTTCCAGATCCATGTCGACCGGCGTATTGCCGAATTGCGCATCGGCCACTCGCAATTGCCCATCAGCGGTCGCAGTTCCGAGAACGGCAAACGGACAGCGCTCGCGTCGGCATATCGACTCAAAACGAGCCAGTTGATCAGGCGCCACCGCCAGCATGTATCGCTCCTGCGCCTCGTTGCACCAGACTTCGCGCGGGGTCATGCCGGTTTCCTCACTCGGCACGGAACGCAGGTCCACCTGTGCTCCGCGTCCGGCGCCATGCGCCAGTTCCGGCAACGCATTGGACAGTCCGCCGGCCCCGACATCATGAATGGACAGGATGGGATTGGCATCGCCCAGCTGCCAGCAGCGATCGATCACCTCCTGGGCACGACGTTCCATTTCGGCATTGCCGCGCTGGACCGAATCAAAGTCGAGGTTCTCGGAATTGGAGCCGGTGGCCATGCTGGATGCAGCACCACCGCCCATCCCGATCAGCATGCCCGGACCACCCAGTTGTATCAGCAGCGAACCCGGCGGAATGTCGTGCTTGGCGGTGTGACTGTCGTTGATATTACCGATGCCGCCGGCGATCATGATGGGCTTGTGGTAGCCGCGCATCACGCCCCCCACCCTCGCCTCGAAGGCACGGAAATACCCGTTCAGAATGGGCCGTCCGAATTCATTATTGAACGCCGCCGCGCCGATTGGGCCATCCAGCATGATCTGCAGGGCCGATGCGATGCGACCAGGCTTTCCGTTATCGACCTCCCATGGCTGCTCAAAGCCGGGGATACGCAGATTGGACACGGAGAACCCGCACAGGCCCGCCTTGGGCTTGGCCCCACGGCCGGTAGCGCCCTCATCACGTATTTCCCCGCCCGATCCCGTTGCAGCACCGGGAAACGGTGATATGGCAGTGGGATGATTATGCGTCTCGCACTTCATTACCGTATGGGTCAATTCTCTGCTGAAACCATAGGCCCCATCCACGCCAGGGTAAAAGCGTTGGATCCGGCGCCCCTCCATCACTGCGGCGTTGTCGGAATAAGCAATGATGGTGCCCTGTGGATTGAGCTTGTGCGTCACCCGCACCATGCCGAAAAGCGTCTCCGCCTTGGCCTCCCCATCAATGATCCATGAAGCATTGAAAATCTTGTGCCGGCAATGTTCCGAATTGGCCTGTGCAAACATGGTCAGTTCGACGTCGCTGGGATTGCGTCCAAGGTTTTGAAAATGCTCGAGCAGGTAATCAATCTCGTCAGGTGCCAGTGCCAATCCCATGTTCGCATTGGCTGCGGTCAGCGCATCGCTCCCGCCGGCCAAGACATCAACCTGGGCCAGGGGTTTGGGCGGAAAATGACGAAACAAGGCATCGGACTCATCCGTAGAACCGAGCACGGATTCGGTCATGCGATCGTGCAGCAGCGCGGCCACTCCAGCACGATGCGCCTTCAGTGCCGCATCCCCCTTGAGGTAATAGGCCGTTCCGCGCTCCATTCTCACGATGGCATCCAGCCCGCACTGGCGGGCGATATCGGAGGCCTTGGAAGACCATGGCGAAATCGTGCCGACGCGTGGCACCACCAGCATCGCGGTAGTGCCCGTCGGCAATGTCATCGTCCCCGTGCCGCCGCCTTCATCAAGCAATTGAGTCAGCGTATGCTGTTCGCCCGCGACAAGTGGCCTCGTCGTCTCGACGAAATACCAGTGGCAACTGGTTGCCACGGCCAGCGACGAATCGATCGCCGCTATTCGGGAATTGAGTTTTTCGAGCCGGAACGCAGAGAGTGCGGGACCTCCGCGCAGTTTTAGAATCGGCATGGTAGGCGCATCTGTAAAGCCAGATTATACCGGAATGCGCCTATCAGTTCGCGCGCCGGAACTGCGGTTCTTTCATGTTTCCCGATATCGACACACTCGCGCGGGCCTGGGAACGAAGTTCCAGTTGCAGTCGCCCGGCAAGTCCTCCCTGGGCATCCACATCAAGATTACCGGAACCGGCGAGCAAACCTGCCGACATTCGCAATTGCCTGACCTGAACGCGATTGACGTCCGCCGTGAAGCTTCCATTGATTTCTGAAAACAGCGTTGTACCCCCGCCCCCACCCGAACCTTGGAGAATCTGGGTCATATCCACATTGGCGATGGAACCTTTTTGCACGGAGAAAGTGCCATCCAGTCGCCCCGACGAAAACAGCTTGTCGGGAGCGGCACTTCGCATTGAATACCCCGCCTTGCCGGCAACCTGCCCGCCGGCAAGCAAAGGCCCGGCAATCTTGGCTGCATCAATCTGTCGCGCCACGATTTCACCATCGAGACTCCAGTTTCCGCCCCAGCGCAACCGCCCGTTCCCGGTAAGGTTGCCGTCATAGGCACGCGCCTCGAATTCACTGAGCGTCATCTCACCTGCGGAAAGCAGCCCTTTCCCTGAAAATTCACTCAGTGAAAATTGGGCGCCGAAAGGCAAGGTCAGCGACTGTGCAGACAACTCGAATCTGACACGCCCCTCATCAGGCTCAATCTTGGCGAGTAGTTTTCCCAGATCACTGGATAACGCCGCTGATTTCAGCGCCCCATCCGCTGTCAGCACTGCATCAAGGTCCAGCGCCGGGAGTGCGAGTCCGGCCACATCGAACTTCAGCGCCTTGGCCGTAATGCGCTCAATGCGCAGCTTGTCAGGATTGCCCTGCCCCCAAATTGCGGCGGCTGCAAAAGCAGGCGGCAGCACCAGACCTTCAAGTTCAATCCTGCGAAAAGCCTTGCGTTCAGAGAATATGGTTCCAATCTCCGGCAATGCCTTGACACGCGCAATGCGCAGGTCGCCTTCGCTGCCAACCGAGACGCGATCAAATTTCAATTGCGGCAATGGAAACAGCGCAATATTGACCGAACCAATGTGCACCGGAACTCCGAATCGTTCAGAAGCGGCCTTTTCATACGGTGCGCTGTCCAGCGGGACAACATGTAACGCACCAATCATGCTGACCAGCACAAAGAACAGCGCCACGGCAACGGTACGCCCCCAGTTGCGCTCCCGGCGCGGACCAACCGCTTTGACAATAACGTCTTCTTCGCGCACCGGTTCACGTACATCAGAATCCCTGCGCTTGCGCGCCTCGGCATCGGCCTTGTCGCGCGCGCGCGACTCCCGACGGGCCTGGGCCGCTGCCTCTGCGTCGACTTTGGCGCGACTGCGTACCGCGTCGCCTCCCTCCGACGTGCGAATCTCAGCTGCACTCGCCGCAATGCCTGAGAGTTCACGGTCACTCACAACCCCGCCCTCAGCTACATCACCGGCCTTCTGTTCAGCATCGGCTTGCGACCTGCGTTCGTCTTCTTCCCTCGCCTTGCGCTCGGCTTCTTCACGCGCCTTCTGTTCTTCGACCTCCCGGGACTTGCGCTCGGCCTCCTCCTTCGCCTGACGCTCAGCTTCTTCACGGACCTTCTGTTCCGCTTCAGCTCGCGCCTTGCGTTCGTCTTCTTCCCTCGCTTTGCGCTCGGCTTCTTCACGCACCTTCTGTTCTTCGGCTTCCCGGGACTTGCGTTCAGCGCCTTGCGCAGCCTTGCGCTCGGCGGCTTCTCTCAAGCTGAGTTCCTCCTCCATACGCAGTTGCAGCGCCACGGCATCATGTCGCGCACGCTCCTCAGCTTCCCGAGTCAGACGGCCAGCCTCTTCCCTGACTTTACGTTCAGCGTCCAGCCGCGCCGTGCGCTCCTCTTCAAGCCGAGCCTCAAGGCGTTCGCGTTCTGCCGCCTCTTCGCGCAACCGCTTCTCCATTTCGGCCCTTGCGCGGGCTTCAGCCTCCCGCACCATTTGCTCGGCCTGTTCCCTCGCGAGGCGCTCGGACTCCTGGCGGGCTTTCTCTGCTGCTTCGCGCCGATTCCGCGCCTCGCTTTCCCGTAAGGCCTGCGCTTCAGCCTCCCGTCGCACACGTTCTTCAGCGTCGCGCGTCGCCGCCAAAACGGCAGCGGCACGCTCGATTTCCTCTTTCGCCTTGCGCTCGAACTCTTCTCTGGCAGCTCGTTCCTGCTCCAGGCGCACGCGCAATTCCTCTGCGTCACGATTCCGGCGCTCCTCGGCTTCGCGTGCCATGCGCTCGACGTCCTCACTCGCCTTGCGCTCCAGGTCTTCGCGCGCAGCGCGTTCCTGTTCAAGGCGCGCCCGCAATTCATCCGTATCACGATTGCGACGCTCTTCGGCTTCGCGCGCGATGCGTTCGGCATCATCCCTGGCCTTGCGCTCTGCCTCCAGGCGAGCATTACGCTCTTCTGCCAGACGCGCTTCAAGACGCGCGCGCTCTTCAGCGGCCTCCTGGCGCAGCCGCTGCTCTGCCTCCGCCCTCGCCTGTTCCTCGGCTTCACGCGCGGTTTCGCGTGAGGCACGTTCAGCTTGATCAAGAACAGCGCGCTTGGCTTCCAGATGCACCCGCAATTCCTCGGCCTCCCGCCGAGCCCGCTCCTCCGCCTCCTGCCGCACGATACGATCAACTTCTTCTTTTGCTCTGCGCTCCTCCTCAAGCCTGGCCTCAAGCTGTGCGCGCTCGTCCGCCTCCTTGCGCAATCTTTCCTCGGCCTCCTGCCGCAACTTGGCTTCCAATTCCTTGCGAATTCTGGTCTCAGTCTCCAGGGCAGCTCGCTCGGCGCCTTCCAGAGCCTTGCGCTCAAAGGCTTCGCGCGACCTGCGCTCCTCTTCCAGACGGATGCGCAACTCGTCAGACTCCGCTTTCAATCGCCGCTCAGCTTCCCGCCGGCGCTGATCCTCTTCTGCGCGCTGTCGATTCTCATGCTCCCGGCGAATGCGCTCGGCTTCCTCGCGCCGGGCGCGTTCTTCCGCTTCGATACGAGCGCGCTCCTCGAGCTCAAGACGCAGCTTAGTTTCCGCCTCGGCTTTGGCTTTGGCTTCCGCCTTTGCCCGAGCCTCCGCCTCGGCGTGTTCCTTGGCCTGCGTTTCAGCTTTTATTCTGGCCTCTGCTTCAGCCTTGGCGCGCGCTTCGGCTTCTGCCCGGGCTTTGATTTCCGCTTCGATGCGCTCCTTCGCCTCGGCTTCTGCCTTCAGACGTGCGGCCGCCTCGATCCTGGCGTTCGCCTCCGCCTCAGCCCTGGCCCTGATCTCCGCCTCAGCCCGCGCTTTTGCTTCGGCTTCCGCCCTGGCCCGCGCCACCGCATCCGCTTTAGCCTTGGCTTCGGCTGCTACGCGCGCCCTGGCTTCGGCTTCTGCCTTGAGCCGCGCTTCAGCAGCAGCCCTGGCACGAACTGCCGCGTCAGCGCGAACTTTTGCTTCGGCCTCGGCCTTGCTGCTGGCAGCAATGGCAGTTGCCACCCTGGCCTTGGCCTCCTCAAGCGCTTTGGCCTTGGCCGCCTGCTCTGCATTCGCCTGACTTTGCGCCGCTGCCGCTGCCGCTGCTTTCCTTTCGGCATCCTCACTTGCAGGGGGAGGCGTCCTGGGCGGCGCGGAAAAATTGGTAAAGTCCAGATCATCGCCATCATCCTGCGGAGGCGGACTCTGTGACGGCGTTACCGGCCGCGAAACTTCTACCCGTGATGAAGTCAGAAATTCCTTTATAAATCCGTCCACGGCCAACTTGCCGAGCGCCTCCTTCAGCCTGGCATCGGTATATTTGTCCAGTTTTGCATTGAGCTGCCCCAGATTCGCCTTGCCATCAATTTCCTTGAGCAGATTACGCAGATCGCGGGCCAGTATGCTCGTATTGCCGGAAGCCTCCATCAGCCCCTTGGCGGTCTTGGTGAATACGGTATTGCGATCCATAGTGAGTCAGTTGGCGGTCTTGGCAGCGCTGCGTTGAGAGAGGAAGTTTATGGTATTGGGTGACTGTAGAAGCAGCATTTGAAGTCAGGTAGATTGCAACCGGTCGTGAATCCGTCAATCGCGCCCCTGAGCAGAGAAACGGACCTAACTATATATCAGCCTCCGCACCGAGGCCATCTCCTTTCCCGGAACATCGGTAACATTGCGCATATCCATGCTGGATGACACTTCATCCTGATAGCATGGTCTCCTGTTTTGCCGCAAGTCATAATACTCATGGTGACCACGCCTGAAGAAGATGCAAATCCGTTATTCCCTGCCGGCCCTCATCAATAAGCCATGGAACATATTGACAGTGTAGTCATCGGTGCCGGCATGGTCGGGCTCGCCGTCGCGCGAGCGCTGGCGATGGCCGGCCATGAGGTCATAATCCTGGAAAAGGAAGCGGCCATCGGCACCGAAACCAGTGCCCGCAACAGCGAAGTTATTCACGGCGGCATCTATTATCCAAAGGGATCGCTGAAGGCCGAACTGTGCGTCAATGGTCGTCATGCGCTCTATCGCTACTGCGAAGCGCATGGCGTCAGCCACAAACGCTGCGGCAAGCTGATCGTAGCCACGACCGACAACGAAATCAGGGGCTTGGAAGAGTTGCAGGCACACGGCCTGGCCAATGGTGTCGACGACCTGCGCATGCTGAGCGGCGCCCAGGCCAAGGCACTGGAGCACCGCCTGCACTGTGTTGCTGCGTTGTTTTCTCCTTCGACCGGCATTATCGACAGTCATGGTCTGATGCTGGCCTACCAGGGGGAAGCGCAAGATCATGGCGCGATGCTGGCACTGGAAAGCCAGGTGAACTCCTGCCGTGTCCTGGCCAATGGCATTGAACTGGACGTCGGCGGCGCGGAACCAATGCAGATCGTCGCGACTAACGTCATCAACAGTGCCGGACTGCATGCACCAGGCGTCGCCAGCCGAATCGAAGGACTTCCGGCGCAATACGTGCCAACCGCCCATTACGCCAAGGGTAATTACTTCACGCTGGCCGGACGCGCACCGTTTTCGCGACTCATATACCCCATGCCCGAGGCAGCCGGGCTGGGCGTGCATCTGACTCTGGACCTGGCGGGTCAGGCGCGCTTCGGACCCGACGTCGAGTGGATCGACGGCATCGACTACAGCATTGATCCAGCGCGTTGCCAGGGCTTTTATGCCGCCATACGCACCTATTGGCCGGAACTGCCCGATGACGCGCTGCAGCCTGCTTACGCCGGCATTCGTCCGAAAATCTATGCCAGCAACGAGGCCGCCCGCGATTTTGTCATCGATGGACCATCCGTTCACGGAGTTCCCGGACTGATCAACCTGTTCGGCATCGAATCCCCCGGCCTGACTTCATCTCTTGCGATTGCCGAACGCGTCATTTCATTGTTGAAGGCATGAACATGGAAACTTTCACTCCCATTTATTTGTCGGCGCATATTCGTGAACTTGAACGCGCCGCGCCGGCTGCCTCGGCTGGCGCTTCCTTGATGGAACTGGCCGGGCTGGCGGCAGCCCGCTATGCGCAGAGGCTGCTCGGCGAGCCAGGCTGCAGCCCCGGACGCAGCGTGCTCGTCATCGCCGGTCCGGGCAATAACGGCGGTGATGCCTTCGAGACCGCCGTTCACCTGAAGCACAATTTCTTTCGCGTCACCCTGGTGTTCGCAGGCGACCCGGCCCGCCTGCCGCCAGACGCCGCAAAAGCGTTTCGCAAATGGACGCAAACCGGCGGCACCTCGCTCCCGGACATTCCCGAACCGGCACAGTACGATCTCATCATCGACGGCCTGTTCGGCATTGGCTTGGCGCGACCGCTCACCGGCCGGCATGCCGCGCTGGTGACACAAATAAACAACCTGGAAAGACCCATTCTTGCGCTGGATGTTCCCAGCGGCATCAATAGTGATACCG
This sequence comes from Betaproteobacteria bacterium, assembly GCA_947479645.1. Classification (GTDB taxonomy): domain Bacteria; phylum Pseudomonadota; class Gammaproteobacteria; order Burkholderiales; family SG8-39; genus CAIYPG01. The sequence continues at coordinate 44,085 of CANKAJ010000018.1, forward strand.
GCGCAATCATGGGCATTGCGGTGCGCGCCCGCCACACCCTCACCTTCATTGCGCGCAAACCCGGCCTGCTGACGCTGGATGGGCCCGACCACTGTGGCGCCTTGCATTGCGACACGCTTGGGCTGGACCCGGCTGCGTTGCTGGCACCACAGGGCCGCCTGCTGGATAAATCGGTCATGGATGTCCTGCCGCGGCGCCCCGCCAATTTCCACAAGGGCATGGCAGGACAGGTCGCCGTGATCGGAGGAAACGATGGCATGCTGGGGGCTGTGCTGCTGGCCGCTCGCGCGGCACTGAAAACCGGTGCCGGCAAAGTCTTTGCAGGCTTTCTGAGCGCCCGGTCACCTGACTTCGATGCCATCCAGCCAGAACTCATGTTGCGCTCCCCGGAGGACTGCATGGCCGCCTCGGATGTGCTGCTGCTGGGCCCCGGCATGGGCACAACGCCTGCTGCGGCAGCGTTGCTGCGAACGGCACTGGCCTGCGACAAGCCGCTGGTGCTGGACGCCGACGCACTCAATCTGCTGGCCACGGACCAGTCGCTGCATGCGTTGATGCAATCGCGCGTGGCAGCCACCATGATCACGCCGCACCCGGCCGAAGCGGCCCGCCTGTTGGGCACCACCACAGCCGACGTGCAGCACGATCGAATCGCGGCCGCCACGACGCTGGCGGCACGCCATGGCTGCATCACCCTGCTCAAAGGCAATGGCAGCGTGATCGCAGAAGCATCGGGGGCATGGTGGATCAACAGCACAGGCAATCCAGGCATGGCCAGTGCCGGCATGGGCGATACCCTCAGTGGCATTCTGGCCGCTCTGGTGGCACAGCGCATACCGTCAACTGCAGCGATGCGGCTGGCGGTATGGACGCATGGCACTGCCGCTGATGAACTGTGCCGCGACGGTCGCGGGCCACTGGGTATCACCGCATCCGAAGTGATCGATCAGGCAAGGCTGATTTTCAATCGCAGGCGCTCCAACTGATTCGCGCGGCCCGGCCGCAACCCGCGGTTGGCTGCAACCTGAACCCAACCTGAACCCAATCAACTCCAACCACCCACAATATCGCGGAAGTATTCATGAGCCAATTGTTTATCGGTGCACACAGCTTTATCGGCAAGGTCTGGTCGCTGACGCGACCCTACTGGCAATCCGAGGAGCGCGGACGCGCCTGGGCACTGCTGCTCGCTATCGTTTCGATGACGCTGGGGATGGTCTATCTCGATGTGCAGTTCAATTCGTGGTATCGCGAAATGTACAACTCGCTCGAACAGAAAAACAGCGAGGATTTCTTTGTGCTGATGCTCTACTTTGCGTTCCTGGCCTCCTTGTTTGTGTCCGTTGCCATCTACAAGATGTACCTGACCCAGATGCTGACCATGCGTTGGCGCATGTGGCTGACCCGGCGCTACCTTGACGAATGGCTGGATCGCCAGACCTATTACCGGCTGGAGCTCGACCGGCGCGGCACCGATAACCCGGACCAGCGCATCGCCGACGATTTGCGTCTGTTCACGGACGGCACGCTGTCGCTGTCGCTCGGCCTGCTGTCCTCGCTGGTTACCCTGGGTTCTTTTCTGGCGATTCTGTGGACCATATCCGGTTCGATCACGCTGTTCGGTTTTACCATCCCGGGCTACATGGTATGGGTTGCTCTGATCTATGCGGTTATCGGCAGCATACTGACCCACTACGTGGGCCGGCCGTTGATCGCCATCAATTTCAATCAGGAGCGGCTTGAAGCGGATTTCCGCTTCAATCTCATCCGGCTGCGCGAGAACGCGGAAGGCGTCGCGTTGTATCAGGGCGAGACATCCGAGCACCAGGGCCTGCTGACCCGCTTCGAACGCATCCGCGCCAACTGGTGGCAGCTGATGGATTACGGCAAGCGACTGCTGGGATTCACCGCAAGTTACAACCAGCTCGCCATCATTTTCCCGCTGGTCGTCGGCGCACCCCGCTATTTTTCCGGCGCCATCCCGCTGGGCGGATTGATGCAGATCAACTCCGCGTTCGGACAGGTACAGAGCGCGCTGTCGTGGTTCGTCAATGCCTATTCCACACTGGCCAACTGGCGCGCCAGTGTGGACCGGTTGCTGACCTTTCACGCCGCACTGCAGGCAACCGAACATGAGGCGGAGACTGCGCCGGCGATCCCGGTCACGCGCGGCGACGGCCGCAGCCTGCGCGCAGACGAACTCGACCTCGCGCTGCCGGGCAGTCAGCGGATCATCGTGGCCAATGCCGCCTTCGCAGTTGAACCGGGGGAGCACTTGCTGGTCACCGGCCCTTCGGGCAGCGGCAAGAGCACGCTGTTCCGCGCACTGGCCGGAATCTGGCCGTATGGCCGCGGTCGCATCAGCATCCCCAAAGGCGCCCGGCTGTTGTTCCTGCCGCAAAAACCCTACGTTCCCATCGGCACGCTGCGCGACGCCGTGTCCTTCCCTGCATCAGCCGGCACATTCGACGACCACACCATCATCGAATCGCTACGCGCCTGCCGGCTGGAAAATTTTGTGGACCGCCTGGACGAAACCAGCAACTGGTCCATGCTGTTGAGCGGCGGCGAGCAACAACGCCTGGCCGTCGCTCGCGCGCTGCTGCATAAACCGGACTTCCTGTTCCTCGACGAAGCCACGGCGGCGCTGGATGCCAAACTGGAAGAAGAAATTTATTCCCTGCTGACTGCGCGCCTGCCGAATGCGGCGATCATCAGCATCTCGCACCACCCGGCGCTGGTTGCCTTTCACCGGCGTCAGATCGTCATCGATCCGGTTCGACAGACCCTGCAAGCCGCGCCGGCGTCGTGAGAAACCGAAGACCAGCACAGGCAAGCCGGCCATAACCAATATTATTTATTATCGAATTGGTTAATTTATATAGTCACAGCAAATGTTTTAACTTTAATTATTATCATATATATCATGCAAAAGCCATTTGACCGGCGACGTTTCCTGCAAGCGCTAGCCAGCACTGGTGCGCTGGAAATTGTTCTGCCCAATGGCAGCGTCCACGCACAAGTCCTTTCCGCACCGCGCTTCACGGCCAACCCGTTCTCGCTCGGCATCGCATCGGGACACCCAACACCCGATGGTGTCGTGTTGTGGACCCGCCTGGCGCCAGTCCCGGGCGCGCCCGGCGGCGGCATGACGCGCGCCAGTGTTCCGGTCCGCTGGGAGATCGCCGAAGACGATGGCATGCGAAACATTGTCGCTGGCGGCACCGCTATGGCCGAAGCCGCCTGGGCCCATTCAGTTCACATCGAAGTTCGCGGACTGCAGCCGGCGCGACCCTACTGGTATCGATTCATGGCAGGCGATGCGGTCAGCGCCGTCGGTCGCACGCGCACGGCACCGCGGGCCGGCGCGCAACCGGATCGCCTGCGTTTCGCCTTCGCTTCCTGCCAGCAGTACGAGCAAGGCTACTACAGCGCCTACCAGCACCTGGTCGCCGACGATCCGGATCTGGTGCTCTTCCTGGGTGATTACATCTATGAGGCATCCTGGGGCCGCGACCATGTGCGCCATCACGGTGCGCGGGAAGCCAAGACACTGATCGATTACCGTCTGCGCTACGGCCTGTATAAATCCGACCCCGACCTGCAGGCCGCGCACGCCGTGGCCCCGTGGGTCGTCACCTGGGACGATCACGAAGTCGAAAACGATTACGCCAATGACCGCTCCGAGAATAACGACGAGCCCGAATGGTTTCTGGCCCGTCGCGCCGCCGCGTACAAGGCCTATTACGAACACATGCCGCTGCCGCGCTTCGCCATCCCGTCTGGCCCTCAAATGCGCATCCACACCCGCGTCCACTACGGAGAACTCGCCACTTTTCATGTGCTCGACGACCGCCAGTATCGATCCCCGCAAGCCTGCCCGCGCCCCGGCCGCGGCGGATCGAATACCGTGGATATTGCCGATTGCGCTGAACTCGATGATTCGGCGCGAACACTGCTTGGAACCGAGCAGGAACACTGGTTACATACGGGACTGGGTGAGTCGAGCGCGCGCTGGAACATTCTGGCCCAGCAATCGGTCATGGCCCAGGTCGACCAGAAAGCCGGGCCGGGCCGGCGCGCCTGGACTGACAGTTGGGATGGCTATCCACATGCACGCAGGCGACTGCTGGATTTCATCGCTGAGCGCAAAGTCGCCAATCCGGTCGTGGTGGGCGGCGACGTTCACATGTTTTATGTCAATGACCTGAAAAAAGACTTCGACAATGCGGCGTCACCCGTCATCGCCAGCGAGTTCGTTGGCACCTCCATCACTTCACAGGCGCGCTCGCAGGAATCCGTCCGACGCCTGCTGCCTGACAATCCCCACATTCGTTTTGCCGATGCCCGCTATCGCGGCTATGCACGGGTCGAATTGACCCCGGCACGCATGCGGGTTGACCTGCGCGCGGTGGATAGCGTCACCAGCCCTACATCAAACTGCACAACACTCGCCTCCTTCGTGGTCGAAAGCGGCCGGGCCGGCCCGCAACCCGCCTGACTGGTGACGACATTGACGATGACATCGGGCATCGGCGTTTCTGATGCCGCGAACTGCCCTTGGCGCCGCTTTCCCCCGTTACAGGTGGTAACACACTGTTACGCCTTTTTGGATTTGGCACGCCTATGATGGGATCGTAGCAACAGGAAATCGGTGTCCGCGCGATTCCTTCGCGCGAGCAGCGATTGCCGATGAACAAGGAGACCCGCCATGAAACATGACAAGAAATCAAAAGGCGCTGCGCTGTTGTGTGCGGTCATTCTTTGCGCGATGTCCTTCAGCGCGCCTGCGCTGGCGCAACACCGCGGCCATCACGGTCCAAGAACCCATTTTGGCGTCGGCGTCTATTTCGGGGGACCGGTATTTTCACCCTGGTATTATGCGCCGGCCTACGCCTACTATCCGCGGCCGATCTACTACCCGGCACCCGTCGTCATTGCGCCGCAATCTCCGCCGGTGTATATCGAGCAGGGAACTGCGGCGCCCGCCCCGACCACAGGCGCAGTCACCGAGGAATCGCACTCCTGGTGGTATTACTGCGGCGAATCGCAGACCTACTACCCCTACGTCAAGACCTGCCCGGGCGGATGGCAGCGCGTATCGCCAACACCGCCGCCGGGATAGGGTATAGCGATCATGACGACACGCACCTTCGCCACCCTTCTGGCCATGTCAGCACTGTTGCTGGCCGGATGCGTCACCGTCCCGCCAGGACCGAGCGTGATGGTCTTGCCTGGAACAGGCAAAAATTTTGATCAATTCCGCGTTGACGATGCCTCCTGCAGACAGTATGCCGACGCGCAGATCGGCGGCACCACAGCCAATGCAGCCTCGGTCGACAGTGGCATGAAAAGCGCAGCCGTCGGCGCTGCGGTCGGTGCCCTTGCCGGTGCCGCGATCGGCGGCGGCAATGGCGCAGGGACAGGTGCCGGGGCCGGATTGGCGATTGGAGCACTGGCCGGCACCGGGGCGGCGCAATCGTCAGCCTACGGTGTGCAAAAGCGCTATGACTTTGCCTATGAACAATGCATGTACGCCAAGGGCCATCGCGTACCCGTCAATGGGGCGTTTTCGGCACAGACTCCACCCCAGCGGCGTGCTGCCGCCACGACACCGCCTCCTCCTCCACCGCCACCCGGCCCGCGCTGATGGAAAGCTGATCCACCACGGCAGATCTATGGCTCAGACGCGATCGGACTGACCTGATCGAACTTCCCGCAATTCCACCTTGGAAACGGCCGCTGCGACCGGCGCGACCGACACTGGCGGAACCGCGTCTGCCGGGGTCACATTCAATTGCGACTTCAGGTTTTCCACCTTGTCATTCAATTGATTTAGCAGGCTGAGGACGATATACAACGTTTCCTGCGTCCAGCCGGACTGTGCTTCGGCCTTCTGGTTTCCCGCAATATGCGCGCAGGCGATAGAGAACATGAAACACAAAGCCCCACCCCTGATGACCCAAAACGCAAGAATGACGCCGACGACGATTCCGAGGTAACTCAAAGCCATCAATATTTTGTATGCCACCACTCCTCCTGATGCCAAACGCAACAACTTGTGCTAAAAATCACCACAGATCAGAAGTATGACTTTTCCCGATGACAGAGATGGACTGCTTTTAGCGTTTCGTTTAGTCTTTAAACCTGAATAGTTAAGCAACATACTATAAAATTCCGCAGGTCAGATAATAATAACCTCAAAAATGTTAAAGGTGAATTGAAAGTGGGCATTCCGGTCGACGAGCTTGATGATCAAACATCGCGTGATGCTCGTGTGCGCCAGGTGTCAGCCAATTTGCGACGACTCGTGACGGCCGCCAAAGGCCACTTTCATGCCCAGGAAAAAAGCACCCTCAGCGGCGCTCAAATCTGGGCCCTGTGGCAGGTCAAAAACAGCCCGGGACTCACGGTCATGGAACTGGCCAACAAATTATCCATACACCAGTCCACGACAAGCAATCTGATCGAGAAGCTGGAGACAAGCGGCAATCTGCGCCGAAAGCGCACCCCGGAAGATCGGCGCGTCGTGAAGCTTTTTGCCACTGCTGCCGGAATACGGCTAATGGAACAACTGCCAGAACCCCAGCATGGCATCGTACCCAATGCCATTGACCGGCTCTCCGATAGCGAGTTGGGCATCGTCGAAAAGGCACTCGCGTTGTTGTCACGCGAAATCAGTACGCTGAAGGGCACGACTGACAAACGGTAGTTCTGCAACGCGCTGCATGTAATTCCTGGCTGTTCACAGCAGCCTACGAAAAAACCGTTGAATCCTGCTCTACAGTGCGCGCGATAGTGCATATCACAGCCACTTCTTGAGCGGATCGTCTGAGCAGATCCTGCTCTTACGCACTTCAGCCGTTTATCCATACGTCCTATCGGATTGTTTTCCCTTGCCCGCCCATACACACCGGGAGGATTGAACATGGGCGTCCCGCGCCTGCCTGAATCAATTCACTACGATCGCACTATTTGTTAGTAATACCTAATTTTGATGTTTTTATACAACAAGTCACCACACGATAAATAAATGGAATTCTCTTTTATTTTCAAATAATTACAAACACATCTCGCGGCGAACGTCATTGCATTTCATATTTGCGTAAATATATTCGTTATATTTCCTAAAATATTTAGACAAATGTATTTAGCGCAACTACACTTCTTTCAGCCCATATCAAGGGTACATGATCGATCAAATTAATCTGATCGATATCAATCGATGAAAGAGGAGAGTCTTTTGAAGACCAACTACATGAACAAAAACGTCATGGCCCTGGCCGTTGCCGGCGCGCTGGCCGCACCGACCGCGGTGCTGGCGCAAAACGCTGTCACCATCGGCGGCAAGATCACGATGGGTATTGAGTCCGTCTCAGCCGGCGGCCAAAGCTTCGTGCCCAGCGCTGGCCTTGTGCACCCCATAAGCGGCCAGACCAATACCAACGCGGGTGGCCTGGCTGGCGATACCGCACGATTTGGCGCACA
>CANKAJ010000019.1 GCA_947479645.1 Betaproteobacteria bacterium
CCCCACCTGGCTGAAGTTGATGTTACTGCCGCTTGAATAGGCGCGAGGATAGGGTGCCGCCCCCGGCGCAAGCCCGGTGAGAAGTGACGTTCCGGCCACGTTGTCAACGATGTCATAGGTAGTGACGCCACCGCTGACTGAAAATTGGATGGTGAAGTCCTGATTGTTGCCTACGCCATTCCACTTGATCGGATTGATCACCGTTCCGGCATCGATCAGGCCCGTACCGCTGTTATTTCCGGCCTGGGTGGTGAATTCGCCATTGCCCGTGCGAATGCGCTGAAATACATCGGCGCCTGCATCACTGACCGCGAACTGGCGCGACGCGGAGACCTGCACCAGACGCTGCCCCTGGTCACCGGCGTAGGCGACCACGCCCGGGGAGGACTGGCTGAATGGACGGGTTCCGCCCTGAAAGCCGGAAAAAAGATACTGGCCGCCGCCATCCGTACTGTTGGCAAGGCCAAGCAATTGCTGGTACATGCCGCGCAACTCTCCGGCCATGCCGGCTCGATCACCTGCCGTGAGGGTTGCATCTCCCGCGTAGACGAGCCTGTCCCTGACATTCTGCAGCAGCGAACCGACACTACCCAGCACCGACTCCTCCATGGACAAGCTGTCGCCGGCAGAGCCTGTGTTGACGCCAAATTGGGTATTGACCGATTGAAATTGCGACACCTCCAGGACGCGTGCCGCGCCCACCGGATCATCCGCCGGAGTCAGTATGCGTCGCCCGCTGGCGATTTGCTGTTGAACCCGCAACAGCTGTGCCGACTGCTGCTGCATTGAGCTGATGCCGATATCGTAGAAAGCGCTGGTGCTGATACGCATGAGTCCCTCCCTATCTTCCGAGTTCCAGCACGGTCTGGAACAGGCTGCTGGCAATCTGCATCATCTTTCCTGATGCCTGATACGCCTGCTGGTAACGCAGCAGGTTGGCCGCCTCTTCGTCAAGGTTGACCCCGGAAATCGATTGCTGGACTTGCCGGGTCTGCGCAATCATGTTGGCCTGCGCATTTCCGGTGACCTCCATCTGCCTGGCCGTATTACCCACCTGATTCACCAACTGGCTGTAGGCGCCCTGGAACGAAGTCGTCGCCTGGCCGCCGGCGACACTGGCGTCGCGCCCCAGGGAATTGGCCACCTGCAACCCGCCCAGCGCAAGCGCATTGCGATTGTCGGCTACGCCTTTGATATTGGGATCGATGGTGAAGATATCGCCGTTCGCCGGGGTGCCTGAAATGCTGAAGCTCAAACCGTTGAAACTGATGTTGCCATCCGGCACATAGGCAACAGGCCCTGCTGCCGGCACCGCACCTGTAACCACAAATTGACCAGCCACTGCATTGAACGTGAGTTGCACCGGCGCTGGTAGCGGCAGATTGGCCACGCTCGTCACGCTGCCGGCAGAGATGCTCGCGTTACCGGTATTGGCCAGTGCCGCCGCGGTACGCATCGGCGCAGCTGCGGCAATTGTGGCAGGGTCGTGGAGCGACACCGCGATGCTGCCCGCGCCTGAGCGGGTCGGTTCGATCAACCAGTTGTCACTCTGCACAGCCCCAGCCGTCAGCGTCAAGGTAATGCCATCGACGCTGAATGTATTGGGATAGCCTGGAAAAGTGACCGCAGTTGTCACACCATCCGAGACACGGGTGAGAGCAAAATTTTCATTTCCCAGTGCTGTTCCGTTGTACTGTAGCCGGTAATCACTGGTGGTGAGCGCGTCACTGTTTTGCAGCACCGCCGACACTGTGGCGCTGCCCGAATTCTGTGTACTTGGCAACACTGCCGGGCCGGCAAAGGAAAAAAAATCCGTCCCGAGTGCCCCATAGAGGTCCTGCCCAAGCGCATGCTGGTCATTGTAGGATTGCGCCAGGCCCATTGCTATCCGTCCCAGCGCATTCTGCGCCACATCGAGCGAATTGCTGCGAAAACTGACAAGACCTCCGAGCGTCCCGCCCTGGATGCTGTTGTCCGACAGCAGCACTGATCCCCCCCCGCTCTGGTAGCCGACCGCAATGCGCTCCGGTTCATTCAATGAAGCAGTCGCCGTCAACGGGAATGTCTTGCTGCCCAGAACAATCGGCTGCCCGTTGCCAATGAATATGTCGTAGCTGCCACTGCTCGACTTGACCACTGTGGTGCGAACCTCCTGATTGAGCGCCGCGACCACGGTATCGCGCTGGTCGCGAAGATCGTTGGCCTGCTGCAGTGCCGTAGCACTCTCGCTGACCATGATGCTCTGGTTGAGATTGGCGAGTTGCTCGGCGTAGCTGTTGATTGCCCCGATACTGCTGGTCACGGCGGTATTGATGCCCGTGCGCATCTCGCCCATTTGTTTATCCAGTGCACGGAAACGCTCGCTCAGTACATTCGCCGCTGTCAGCAGCGACTGGCGTGACGGGATCGATTCGGGATGCGCTGCAAGGTCTGCGGCTCCCGCGAAAAAGTCCCCCAGCGCCGGCGCCAATCCGGCCCTGGTGTCGCCCAGCATGTTGCTCAGCTGATCAATTTGCGCTCCGTAAGCCTGGATTTCACTGCCATGCGATTGCGCCTGCGCCAGCTGATTGGTCAGCACATCGCTGTACAGGCGCTTGACTGAAGTCACCGAAGCACCCTGGCCGTAAAAGCCGTTGCCGCCAAATTGCGGCAAATTGCTCGTCTGCACGATCTCCTGGCGGCTGAATCCTGGAGTCGAAGCGTTGCTGATGTTGTGGCCGGTCGTGAGCAATCCGGCCTGCGCCACGCTCATCCCGCTCATGCCAAGACCGAATATATTGTTTCCCATTTAGGCAGTCCTCACGGTGACGCCATTAATCGATATTAGCGGCAAGTCCCCGACATATTTGAATCGTTGCATGATTCGTGCCAACTTCAATCAAGTCATGGTGGTCTGGCGCAACCGCATGCCATTGAGAACGCGCGTGAGTTTGTCGGCATACTGCGGGTCAGTGGCATAACCGGCGCGCTGCAAACCCTGGGCAAATCCGGCGCTGTCTCTCTGATTCAGTACCGCTGCATAACGAGGATTGCTTCTCATCACGCCCGCGTAGTCCTGAAAGGCATCAGCGTAGGAAGCATAGGCCCGGAATTTCTGCATCATTTTGCGTGGCGCCCCGTTGACATATTCGACGGTCATCACGTCCACCGAGGGTCCTTTCCAGTTGCGACCGGCCTTGATCCCGAACAGGTTGAAACTCTGGCTGCCGTCAGCGGCGCGAATCTCGTGTTTGCCCCAGCCACTTTCCAATGCCGCGTGACCGAGCAGAAATTGCGCTGGAATACCCGTTGCGCTGCTGGCCTGAATCGCGTGGTCCTTCATGCGCGACAAAAAGTCCCGGCCGGCGTGTGGTGCGGCCGCTCTTGCACCCGTCATTTTCGATGATGACACTGGCGCCAATGGCGGATTGCCCACGGGTAAAGGCTTGAGTTCAACAGGCGGCAGCTTGACCCTCTCGCGCTTAACGGTCGGTGCAATCGTTGGCGGAACCATGGTTTCACTACCACTCCCGTTGGGGGCTGCCTGCTCTGCTGGTGGTACCGCCTGTTCAATGGCAACCGATCCCGCCGGGGCGGGTGTCAATTCACGAGAATTCGCCACAATGCCAGGTGATGCTTTCGGACCACCTCCCAGCGGAGCTGTTTGCTCGGCGCCACTGGATGCGGCATGGTTGCGTGTCAATTGCCGCACATTCGACTCAATGCCCGACTCAATGCCGCGAATGGCTGCCGCTCCCCCCCCCTGCGGGACTGTCTGTTCAATGCCAGTGGACAACACACGGTTGTTCGTCAGTTGCCGCAGCATGACGTCGGCAAGACCGATGCCCTTGGCCGAAAGGCTTTGCGCCATTTGCTGATCGAGCATGGAGGTGTACATGCGCGTCTGGTCACTGTCCATGAGGCCATCCTGGGGCGTGGCGTCACGCATGCTCTTGAGCAGCGTTTGCATGAACACCGCCTCGAACTGTTGCGCCACCGCTTTCGTGACCTTCTCCGGATCCTTCTTCGCCTGCAGTCGCAGGGAGTCCAGTCCGCGTGCATCAATTGCGAGCTTTCCACTGATGTCGGTAATTTCTCTCATGGCGTGTTCTTGCTTTCGTTCGTCACTTTTGCACTACATTGCACTACGCGAGCACCGTCAGATGACTTCCAGATCGGCGCGCAAGGCGCCTGCTGCCTTCATGGCCTGAAGTATCGCCAGCAGATCCTGCGGCGTAGCTCCGATGCCATTGAGTGCCTTGATCACCTGACCCAGCGACACACTCTGATTGACCATCGTCAGCCCGCCCTTGTCTGAGCGTATTTCTATCTGCGAGCGCTCCGCCTGGACTGTCTGTCCCTGCGGGGAGAACGGGGCGGGCTGACTGATGACGGGTTCGCTGTTGACGACGACCGTCAGGTTGCCATGGGCGACGGCACACACTTCCAGCATCACCGTCTGGTTCATGACAATCGATCCTGTGCGCGCGTTGATGATCACTTTCGCGCTGGTCTGCGCGGGGTTCACTTCCAGACTTTCTATTTGCGACAGGAAAGTCACGCGTTCGTCCGAATATTCCGGCGCGCGCACCTGAATCAGGCGCCCGTCAATGGCCACGGCGGTGCCAGGTGCGAAGCGGCCGTTGATGACATCGACGATTCGACGCGTAGTGCTGAAGTCCGTGATGTTGAGTTCCAGATTGATGAACTCACCCTGCCCCAATGCCGTGGGCACACTGCGTTCGACCGTCGCGCCACCGCTGATTCGGCCGACGCTGAGATGATTGACCTGAACGCTGGTGCCGCCACCGGCAGAACTCGCCCCGACTCCGCCGACCAGGATATTGCCTTGCGCCACCGCATAGACCTGGCCATCGCCTCCCTTGAGCGGCGTCATCAGCAGTGTCCCGCCGCGCAGGCTCTTGGCGTTACCCATGGATGACACCGTGACATCAATAGCCTGCCCTGGTCGCGCAAATGCGGGCAGTGCCGTGGTGACCATCACGGCCGCCACGTTCTTCAACTGCAGGCTGGAACCCGAGGGCATGCTGACGCCCAGTTGAGTCAGCATGCTGATCACACTTTGCACCGTGAACGGGGTCTGCGTGGTCTGGTCACCGCTGCCATCAAGCCCCACCACGAGGCCGTAACCGATCAACTGGTTACTGCGGACACCTTCGACCGATACCATATCCTTGATGCGCTCGGCCTGCGCCACGCCGCTCAGCATCAGCAGCAGTACAAAAAAGCTGTTCCTGAGGATTTTGAAGATTTTCATGTCGGGCTCCTGGTCATTGCAATGACGCCTAGAACGCAAACACGGAAAGGAAGAAGCGTGCCAGCCAGCCCATGGTCTGGGCCTCGTCGATATAGCCGTTGCCACGGTATTCAAGCCGCGCGTCTGCCACCTGCGTGGAGGACACCGCATTTGCGGAGGAAATCATGGCCGGATTCACCACGCCGGAAAAGCGCACGAACTCCGAGCCCTGGTTGATGCCAATCTGCTTTTCCCCGCTCACCATCAGGTTGCCATTGGACAGCACTTCAACCACGGTCACGGTAATGATTCCGGTAAAGGCGTTATTACTGGCACTGTCTCCCTTGCCTTCGAAAGAACTTGCCGAATTAGCGCCCAGATTTGAACCGAGCAGCCCCTTGCCTGGCAGACCTGTCAGTCCGGTGACGGACATTTCACTGCTGCCCGTGCGCGCTGCAGTGCTGCCACTTTTCTTGCTGGCCGCCGTGGTTTCGTTGATATTGATGGTAAGAATGTCGCCAACGGCACGCGCACGCCTGTCCTCAAACAGGGGCCGATGGCTGTAGCCCGGCTGGCCGGCATACTGCGCCTGATAAATCCCGCCGTTTGCCGGCGCTCCCGCTGGCACTGGCGCCGGACGCGCGCTCATCGGCTGGTGCACGCTTGCCGGCGGCGTGATGGCACAGGCTGCAAGCAGCAGGACCAGCGCGCTTGCGCCAGCGATACGAAGGTAGCCCCAAGTCATGTTTGCCTCACTCATTTTTTCTGAGAAAGCTACAGTTGCGACAATTTCTGCAGCATCTGATCGGAGGTGGTGATCGCCTTGGAGTTGATCTCGTAGGCGCGCTGCGTCTGAATCATATTGACCAGTTCCTCGACTACATTGACATTGGACGTTTCCACATAGCCTGCGCTGAGTCGCCCCAGACCGTTGGTTCCGGGCGTATTGGTGCTGGCCGTGCCCGAAGAAGCGGTTTCGAGATACAGATTCTCCCCTGCGCTCTGCAGTCCGGCCGGGTTGATGAAATTCACCAATTGCAGGGCACCGACCTGGGTCGGCGTGGTGGACCCCGGCAGCAACGCCGACACGGTTCCGTCCTGTCCAACGGTGACGCTGAGTGCGCTGGCGGGAATGGTTATCTGCGGTTGCACGGTATAACCACTGGAAGTGACCAAGGCCCCCTGATTGTTCAACTGGAATGAGCCATCGCGCGTGTACGCGGTAGAACCGTCGGGCTGCAAGACCTGAAAAAAACCATGGCCCTGAATGGCAACGTCCAGCGGATTGCCCGTCTGCTGCAGATTGCCCTGCGTGAAGATTTTCACTGACGCCACAGGACGCACGCCGGTACCGATCTGCAGGCCGGATGGAATCTGCGTCTGCTGCGAGGATTGCGCCCCGGGCTGGCGCAGCGTCTGGTAGAGCAAGTCCTCAAACACCGCACGCGAGCGCTTGAAGCCATTCGTGCTGACATTGGCAAGATTATTGGAAATCACATCGAGTTGCGTCTGTTGCGCCTCGAGACCGGTTTTCGCAATCCACAATGATCTAATCATTTGCTACTCCATATAGCCGCTGATGGCCTGCCCGCGGAATGCGGTCGACGGCGATGCTGGCTTGCAGGTTTTCATTCTCATGATCTCAAGTTCAGGATCTGGCTGGCCTGGCTGGCATTTTTCTGGGCGTTGTTGAGCAATTGCATCTGCAGATCGAACTGTCGCGCCAGACTGATCATGCTGATCATCTCTTCGACCACGTTGACATTGCTGGCTTCAAGGGCACTCGGGGCGAGCGCGACTTTGGGATCAACTTCCGCGTTGCCGCCGGTGACAAGGCGAAACAGGCCATCATCTCCACGCGCAATCAGTTTCTCATCAGGATTGACCAGCTTGATCCGGCCAACCACATTGACCGACTTGGGCGGAGGCACGGTCGACACCACTGACACCGTCCCTTCCTTGCCAATGCTGATGGCCGAATCCGGCGGAATCGAAATCGGCCCGCCTTCTCCAAGTACATTGAGGCCATCTCGCGTTTGCAGCAATCCGTTGGTGCTCACCTGCAAATTACCATTGCGCGTGTAAGCCTCGCCTCCGTTGCTCGCCTGCACGGCGATCCAGCCGGCACCCTGCACGGCGACATCCAGGTCGCGCCCGGTACTGTGCAACGCCCCCGGCGTATAGTTGGCGCCGGGAGTCGAACTCACCACGAATGCGCGCGTGGGCAAGCCCTCTCCCTCGACAGGCACTGCGCGAAACGCACTGGCCACGGCGCGATAACCATTGGTGGAAGCATTGGCAAGGTTGTGCGCCACGCTCGCTTGCTGATCCAGAATGTGTTTTGCGCCAGTCATGGCAACATAAATCATTCGATCCATTTGGACTCTCCCGAATTGGCAGGCGCGCGCATGTCAGATCCTTATTTCAGGTTGACCAGGGTCTGCAACACCGCATCCTGAGTCTTGATTGACTGCGCGTTGGCCTGATAGACACGCTGTGCCGTAATCATGTTGACCAGTTCCGCCGTGAGGTCGACGTTGGAGTCTTCCTTCGCTGAAGACTGCACCGCTCCCAAACTGGCGGAACCTGGCGCACCGGTCAAAGCAGGTCCGGATTCGGAGCTCTCCGCCCAGCGACTATCTCCCGTCGGCCGCAACCCCTGCGCGTTGATGAAATTCGCCAGAGCAATCTGGCCAAGCGCCTGTGACCGGCCATTGTTGTAGCGTCCCAGAATGACGCCGTCCACACCCACGTTGAATCCGCTCAATTGACCGGATGCAAAACCATCCTGTGACATCGTGCTCACACCAAAACCGGAGCCGTACTGCGTCATGTTGGCGTAGTCCATGGTGATCGAAAGGTTCGCCGCACCATTGCTCAGCACGGCGGTCTTGATCGGTTGCGTGGCGCCCGCAAAGCTGCCGTTGGCATTGAAGGTCAGAATGCTTTCGGCCGTCAGGGCGGGGACTATGGGCGTCCCGTTGGCCACGGCACCGTCGACATAAACATTCGAGACCCAGGTGTTCGGGGCGGTCTTGTTGAAGTAAAACGCAAGGGTATGGGACTGGCCCAGGCTGTCATAAACAGTCGATGCAGTGGAGAAGTTATAGGTTGCCGGATTGGTCGCGACAAAACCCACGGTCGGCAGTATCGGGTCCGTGGAGGCCAGATTCGCCCCCACACTCGCAGTCGCTGTCGCCGTCGGCAGAAGATCAGACGTGGACAACTGCAGGTTCCCCAGCGCCCCTGGCACAATCGTGCCTGCAAGCGCCTGAAATCCGGTCAGATTCAAGCCGCCGCTGCCCACGATATAGCCATTCTTGTCCAGGCTGAACCCGCCATTGCGGGTGTAGCTTATCGTGCCCCCATCGCTCATCCGAAAAAAGCCCTTGCCATTGATGGCAATATCCAGCGGGTTGTTGGTGACCGTGACGTTGCCTTGACTGAATTGCTGACCCACACCGCTGATCTGGGTGCCGATGCCGATTTCCACGCCGCCACCACCGCCGAGAGAAGCGGCGAACACATCCCCAAATGACGCAACCCCTTGCTTGAAACCCGCAGTATTCGAGTTGGCGACGTTATTGCCGATCACATCGAGGTTCTTGGCCGCTGCATTAAGACCACTCAATCCCTGTTGAAAGCTCATCTTGTTTCTCCTTGCCTACATGACTCGTTTGATATCGGACAACGCAACCGGCCCGAGGCCGTCGATGTTCAGTTGCACTGTTCCATTGGCTTGCGTCACGCTGCCCACCTTGCCTAGAGTGAGTGCCGTGACATCCACTTTCTTTCCTCCCTGCATCGCTTCGGTCACGTAACTGTAGGTGCCAGGTGCCGCACTTGCGCCACCATCGGTGACACCGTCCCATTGGAACCCGATCACGCCGGCCTTTTGCGGCCCGAGGTCGACACGGTGCTGCACCAGACCGGATGCGTCGCGCACCGACACCACCAGGCTGTCGACCGCCTGCGTCAGCTCGACCCCGCCAAGGGCCGCGCCATTCTGCAATTGCAAGGTGCTGCCCGGGGCCAATACGCTGCGTCCGATCATGGCAGTGGCTTGCAGTGACTGGCCGGTGCCAAAGCTGGTCGCCATGCTTTGCAACGTCGTATTGAGCTTGTCGATACCGCTCACGGTGCTGATCTGCGCCATCTGGGTGGTGATCTGAGCGTTATCCATTGGATTGAGTGGATCCTGATTCTTCAATTGCGTCACCAGGAGCTTGAGAAAGCGGTCCTGTGCTTCTTCGGTTGAGGGCGCACTGCCCTTGGCCGCCGCGCCGGGTGCCGCTAGTGATGCGGCCGGGTTGGTCAGATTGGCTATGGTGGTACT
This sequence comes from Betaproteobacteria bacterium, assembly GCA_947479645.1. GTDB lineage: Bacteria > Pseudomonadota > Gammaproteobacteria > Burkholderiales > SG8-39 > CAIYPG01. The sequence continues at coordinate 9,573 of CANKAJ010000019.1, forward strand.
CATGTTGTGGTCCTTTTGATTACCTGCACACGTTGCTGTTCAGCTACGCCTTGCATTGCCGTTATTGACCAAGAGTAAGCGTCTTGAGCAATAGTGACTTGGCGGTATTCATCATCTCGACATTGTTCTGGTAGGAGCGAGCGGCGGAGATCATGTTCACCATTTCATCGACCACACTGACGTTGGGCATGGAGACGTAGCCCTGCGCGTTGGCAAGCGGGTGCTTTGGATCAAACACCTGCTTGCCCGGGCTCGAGTCCTCGCTGACACCGACGACTTTGACACCGCTGCCAGTGGCCCCGCCAAGCATCAGTTCGCTGAACACCACCTGCTTGGCTCGATACGGCTTGCCATTGGTGCTGGTGACACTATCGGCATTGGCCAGATTGCTGGCGATGACGTTGAGCCGCTGCGACTGTGCTGTCATGGCGGAACCGGAGATTTCGAAGACATTGATCAAGGACATGAGAATTACCCCTGGAGCGCGGCCAGCATCAGCTTGAGCTGGCTGTTGAGAAAGGTCAGATTGGCGTCGTAATGCATGGCGTTCTCGGCGAAACGGTTACGCTCCACATCAAGATCCACGGTATTGCCATCGATGCTGGGTTGCTGCGCGCTGCGATACAGCACGGCGGCCGGATCATCACGCATTGAGGTATCCAGATGCCTCTCATTGGTGGCCCGCAACGACACCGACACCTTGTGCCCGGCCGACACATCGCGCAACGCCGCAGCAAAATCAATATCACGCGCCTTGTAACCGGGAGTGTCTGCATTGGCGATATTGGATGCTAACAATTGTTGCCGAAATGCCCGAAGATTGAGGGCATTCTGGTGAAACTGAAATAAATTGTTTAGCGGTTCAAGAGTGGCCATGTTGTGTACGTCCTGTTGGTTTCCTAATTGCATCAAGCATGCCATTCATGTTATTCGCGACTGCCACGACGGACGTCCGGATTAACGCAGTAAAGCCATCCCAATTCGACGCATGACCTTACGTCGGGCGGCAATTTTTGCCGCTGGCGGCAGATCCGCGCGCTGGCTGTGGCGACATGCCATAGGACACACGGCGACTGGGCGCAACAACCCTCATCAGCTTTGCGCATGTGCAATTCGTTCCAGCACACTGGCCCATCCTGCAAAAGCGCGAATGCAGTGCGCGCAAATTCAGTACGAATTGCCGCTTAAATCCGCCGCTATTCGAAGCTCGGATAATCTTCAGTCAACCTATACTTTGAACATGTCAGCAGCATCTGTGTAACACCTGCATGCCACACCAATGGAAGCGCCACACCGGAGTCAACAACCATGAAGATCCGCAATGCGATCCTTACCCTGCTGCTAGTGGGCAGCAGCGGGCCATCCCAGGCTGCGCTTGATCGTGTGCAACTGGAGCAGATAAACCAGTCCGTGCAACAACTGGTTCGCATTCAAACCGCCGGCCTCCCCGGCAAGGTCAGCGTCACGCTGGGAGATATCGATTCGCGTCTGAATCTGGCCGCCTGCCCCGCGCTGGAGGCGTTTACGTCGCCTGGCACCCGGCTGTGGGGAAATGCCAGCGTGGGCGTCCGCTGCAACGGCGCCCAACCATGGACCATTTACGTTGCCGTCTCGGTCAAAGTGCTCAGCAACGTGGTCATCGCAGCGCACGCACTGACCCAGGGGCGACTGCTTGAACCGGGTGATCTATCGATGCAGGAAGCCGATCTCAGCCAATTGCCCGCAGCAGTAATAACCGACCCGGCGCAAGCCCTCGGTCGTACCGTCACGTTCAGCGTTGCACCGGGACAACCGCTACGGCAGGATCTGCTGCGCTCGCCCCCGGTCATCCAGCAGGGGCAGTCCGTCACCTTGCGCTCACAAGGTCAGGGATTCCGGGTCAGTGCCGAAGGCCGTGCCCTCAGCAATGCCGCCGAGGGCCAGATTGCGCAGGTCCGAACCCCGTCCGGACATACTGTCAGCGGAATTGCCCGCGTCGGCGCGATAGTCGATATACAATAATAATCAATCACTTGGACTCCGAAACGCAGACCCCAGAAGATAATTTGAAATTTCGCCCCATCCGGCCTAAAGTTTCCTCCCAGACTGCCGTAACCCATACATAGAGAAGCAGACTAGGAATCCATCATGAAAATCGAGAGCTCCACCAAAACGGTGACAAGCGGCTCTGTCAGCAGTGGCGCCGCCCGCACGGGCAAAGGGCCAAGCAGCCCACAGAGCTCCAGTGGGGGCGACGTTGTTCAATTGAGCCCGCTCTCCACTCAGTTGCAGGCTCTCGGAAGCAGCATCGCCGATACGCCTGGGGTAGATAGTGCACGCGTGGCGGAAATAAGGCAGGCCATTGCGGAGGGTCGCTTCAAGGTCAATCCGGACGTGGTAGCTGACCATTTGCTTCAAACCGCCCGCGAACTGATTCAGTCGCGCAAATCCTGATGCCCGACACCGCGACCGTGAACCCAAGCCCGGCGACAAGCGCCGAGGATTTTGCCCAAGTTCTGCGTGCCGAACTGGATGCGCTGGGTTCATTCGTCAGCGTGCTGCAGGCCGAGCAGGAAATCCTGGTCCAAGGCGACGCCGATCGCCTTGCGGAGCTCATGCCCGACAAGTCCTACAAGATCGAACTGCTTACATTTTTGGGCCAGCAGCGCAAACGCCATCTGACCTCCCAGGACCTCACCGACAGTGCCGACGGAATGCTGACCTGGCTGCGCCGTAATCCAGGATTTGCTGCCGCCGTGCGCAAAATCTGGAAGGACCTTTTATCCAAGGCCGAAACAGCCCGGCAGCTCAATGAAAGCAATGGCCTGTTGATCGAGACGGGACTGCAACAAAATCACATGAAGCTGGCTGTATTGCGTAACGCCTCGGCCAGCGAAGGCGTCTATCGGGCAGACGGCCGATTCGGCCATCTGAATAATTCCAGGTCTTTCATCCAGGCCTGATCCAGGCCTACTCTTCAGGCGGGATTGCCTGGCCCGGCAATACAACACCCGCTGACGGCTGCCGCTATTTCGCTGGCCCCGGATTGGTCAATGGAATCTCGACCACCTTGCCGGGGGTCTCCGCCAGGATCGTTATCGTGACGCGACGATTACGCGCACGCCCTTCCGGCGTATCGTTGGCGGCCACGGATCGGTTCGGACCATAACCGATAACGCTCAGACGTTGCTCAGCAACCCCGTTATCGATCAACAGCCTCACCACACTGCTGGCGCGCGCCGCCGACAATTCCCAATTGGAAGGAAACTGGGCAGTGCTGATCGGTGCGTCGTCGGTGTACCCCTCAACCTGAATTCCCTGGGTAGTCCCGGCAAGGACCTTGGCCACTTCCTGCAATGCCCGACCCGAATCGACGCGCAGCAGCGCCTGCCCGGAATCGAAAAGCACGCTCGCATTGATTTCGACAGAGATGCCGCGATTGCTTTGAGTGACCCTGACCTGGCCTTCGCGAACCAGCGCGCCCAATGCCTTGAATAGATCCTGCGCCATGCCGCGCATCTGTTCGCGTTGCGGCTCGACCGGCCTGGCCGGCCTTCGCAACGGAATGGCCTCGGGAATCGGCTGCGTCGTCGCCGGCGGCAGCGTAACCACTTTGGCACCAAATGCACTGCCCAGGGAATCACTCAATACCCGGTACTTGCCCTCACTCACCGAGGACAATGCATACATCACGACGAAGAATGCAAACAGCAGCGTGATGAAATCCGCATAGGAAACCAGCCATCGCTCGTGACTGTCCGACTGCCTCTGATCAAGATATTTTCGTCTGCGCCGCATGACCGGTACGGTTCCTGTAGATGCCGGGCGGTCGTTCAGACATGACCGGCGACAGACCACTGCTCGGTGACATATCCAAGCAGGCGATTTTCGATCATGCGCGGGCTCTCGCCACTCGCGATTGAAACCAACCCGTCAACCAGAATCTCGCGCACCAGGACTTGTTGCGCAATCAGAACCTTCAGCTTGTTTGCCACTGGCAGGAACACCAGGTTGGCAAGGCCCACGCCATAGATGGTCGCAACAAACGCGACGGCAATGCCACTGCCCAACTTGGCCGGGTCCGACAGGTTCTCCATGACATGGATCAGTCCCAGCACCGCCCCGAGAATGCCAATGGTAGGCGAGTATCCACCCGCGGCTTCCCAGATGCGCGCAGCCTGCCGGTGGTATTCCTCGAAACTGATGACTTCCACCTCCATCGCTTCGCGCAATTTCTCCGGATCGGCGCCATCGACCAGCATCTGGAGTCCCTTGCGCGCAAACGGGTCGGTAGCCAGGTCCGCCTGCTGTTCAAGCGACAGCAGGCCCTCCTTGCGCGCTGAATGGCTCCAGCGCAATATGGCGGCGATCATGTCACGTGGCGCGAACTCCGGGGGCAGCACGATCCACTTTGCCATCCTTACTCCCCGTGCAAATACGCGGGAAGGGCTCTGCACTATTACCGCGCCTGCGGTCCCTCCCAAAACAATGACCAAGGCTGCGCTCTGCAGCAGAGAGCCGACATAGCCTCCCTCCAGGAGTTGCCCGCCGATGATACCGGCCAGCGCAACAGCAATACCGATGAGGCTGCTGTAATCCACAATTCAGATATTCCTGATCTGGCTGCGCAGGCGCGCAATGGCCTGACTATGCAACTGGCAGATGCGCGACTCACTGACGCCCAAGGTTTCTCCTATTTCCCTGAAATTGAGTTCTTCCTCGTAATACAGACCCATGACCACCTTCTCCCTCTCAGGCAACCGCTCGATACCCTGCACCAGTCGCTCGCGCAACTTGCGATTCAGCAGATCATCGAGCGGATCGGTTGAGCTGGCCACATCGTGGCGATCAAGATAGTCCTCTCCATCCGCATGATTGAAGTCCTCGAATGAAATCAGCTGATAGCCACGCGCCTCTTGCAACATTTTCTGATAACTGCCAAGCGAGAGCCCCAGTTCGGCGGCCAATTCGTGCTCGGCAGGTGCGCGCCCCAGAATTTGTTCAAGCTTGCTGATTGCCGATTCGATCCGGCGCAGATCGCGCCGCAAGCTGCGCGGCAACCAGTCAGCCTGGCGCAACCCATCGAGGATAGCTCCGCGAATGCGCTGCGCTGCGTACGTCTCAAACTGGGCACCATGTGATTCATCATAACGGTTCACCGCATCGAGTAGTCCCAGCATGCCCGTTTGCAGGATGTCATCGATCTCGACGCTCGCGGGCAGTTTCGCCATCATGTGATGGGCGATGCGCTTCACCAACGACGCATATTGGGTCAGATATTGCTGAACGTCACGGCCTCCCGTCGCAGTGTACATACTGGTCCTAATGGCTCGTTGTGGCTGCATTGGCGGGAATGCAACCGGAGTGGATAAGGCGGCGCATGAAATCGTCGAAACCGCTGCTCACTTCATCGCCTTGCGGCCAGCTCGTCATCGCTTCTGCCAGACGGCGAAAACTCTTTGCCGCCACCGCGTCCGGAAACGCCGCCACAACCGGCAGACGAAGCAATGCGGCATGCTGCAGCTTGTCGTCGGGTGGAATGTGGCCCATGAAATCCACCGAGACCTTCAAATAGCGTCGGGCCACACTCGCCATGTTTCCGAAAATGGTGCGCGCCTCTGCTTCGCTGGCCATATCGCTGACCAGCAGGTGAAAATCACGACGGGCACACTCGCCGCTCAGGCGCTTGATCAGTGCGTAGGCCGCTGTTATCGCTGCGGCACCGCCGCCGGCCAGCACAATGACCTCCTGCGCAGCCAGCCCAGGCCACAATAGCGTGCTCGCTCCGCCCTGGGCCGCATCGACCAACAGTGTGTCGACCGGGATACTGAGGCGGCTGCAACGATCCACCAGTTGCTGGCGTTCGGCGGCGGCCAGTTGCGAAAGCGAGCGTGCGCCGCGCGCCAGCGGCAAAATCACCAGACCGGCCGGCCCCCGCACAATCACCTCGTCCAGATTGCGCTTCCTCGTCATGACGTCGTCAAGGTCAAAACGCGCCTCCAGACCAAGCGCAGCGGTCACACCCTGCCCTGCCGGATTCTCGTCAAGGATCAGAACATCACGGCCTATCTCGGAGAGCGCTCCGGCAAGATTGATGATCGCCCGGGTTTTGCCGCTACCGCCATTTCCCGAACTGATGGTGACCACACGCAATGAATTGCGGTCCAGCAGCCGGCGCAGGCCTTCAGCCTGGTCATGTTGAAATCTAGGCAAGACGAACCTCCGCATTGGCAGCCGAACCGGTGGCAAGCATCAGCTGGCATTCCGCCGCAGCCAGGTGATGCGCAGAAGTGGCTGAAACCGTCCGTAACGCCCGGCTCAGGAGATACTCCTTGTTCGGCAAATGCAAATCCTCAGGTACGCGCTGACCATTCGTGACGTATTGCAGGGTCAACTGGTGGCGAATCGCCACATCGAGCGCAGTTGCGACTCCGGCGGCTTCATCCGTCTTGGTAATGATGCATCCGTGCAATCCATTGCCGCGATAGACCCTCACCACGTCATCGAGCGTCTGGCCATTTCCGGTGGCATTGAGCAAGAGCAGTTGCTGCACCTTGGTCCCTGACCCGGACAACAGGGCGAGTTGCTCTGCCACCATCTGGTCACGCTGGCTCATTCCCACCGTATCAATCAGCACCAGATGCTTGCCGCGCAGATCCTCAAGCACGAATTGCAGGTCCGGGGCGTCCTTGATGGCATGCACGCGAACACCCAGCAGCTTGCCATAGATGCGCAACTGCTCGTGAGCGCCAATACGATAGCTGTCTGTCGTGAGCAGCGCCAGTCGCTCGGCGCCGTAGCGCACCACGCAGCGAGCGGCGATCTTTGCGACTGTGGTTGTCTTGCCGACCCCGGTTGGCCCCACCAGGGCATAGACGCCGCCGCGCTCCACAATTTCGTCTGCCTGTGCCACCGTGCGCAGATTGCGATCAAGCACCGCGTTGACCCATTTCAATTTCTGCGCCAGTGCAAGCCCGGACGGCATCTTGGCGAGAAACTCCCGCGCCAGCGCCGGACTGAAGCCGACACGCAACAAATCACTCAGCACTTTGGCCTTGTCTGGATCACGCTGTTGGGCCGTATCCCATGCTCTGAAGACCAGTTGCTCCTCAATGATTCCGCGCATCGACTTGATCTCGTTGGCAAGACTGCGGGCAACAGGGTCATCTGCCGCGACCACCGCCTCACTGGTTTGCCCCACCTGGACATTGCCTGTAACGGGAGCTGAATTATCCTGCCGCTCTCGCGACTGCGCTTGTGGCTGAATTTGTGGCTGTACTGGCGCCTGGGCTTGCGTCCGGACTTGTGCCGATGCGGTAAGCGACGGCAGCGCATCCTTGTCCACGGCCAATATCTCCACGCCGCCTTCCACCGGGCGGTTGGACAATATGAGCGCATCCGGGCCAAGCGCATTCCTGACCTGATAGAGAGCCTGGCGCGAAGTGCTGCCGAAAAATCTCCTGACGTTCATGCTTTACCCCCAAGCAATGCGGTAACTTTGATGGTGCTGGTATCCGGAACTTCACTGTGCGCAATCACCTTGATCTGGGAAACGGCACGGCGAAGGAAGCGGGCAAGCAATACCCGCAATTCTGCCGGCACCAGCAGCACCGACGGCAAACCCAGCCGCTCCTGCTGTTGCACGGCGGCACTGGCCTCGCGAAGCAGCGTATCAACCAACCCCGGCTCTATCCCCGAAGCATCGCCTGACTTGGCTTGCACGGCTTGCAACAGAATCCGCTCAAGTCCCGGCTCGAGGGCCATCACCTGCAACTCGTTTGTCGCCGGAAATAGTTGCTGCACAATGGCACGACCAAGCGCAACCCGCACCAATGCCGTCAGTTCACCGGCGTCCTGAACTCTTGCGCCGTGTTCGGCGAGGACCTCGATTATGGTGCGCATGTCGCGAATGTGAACATTCTCTTCCAGCAGACGTTGCAGCACCTTCTGCACGGTTGCGAGCGGCAACACTTTGGGAACAAGTTCCTCGATCAGTTTTGGTGTTTCGCGACCGATATGATCCAGCAGTTGTTGCGTCTCCTGCCTGCCCAGCAGTTCGGAGGCATGACTTTGCATCACGTGATTGATATGTGTGGCGATCACGGTTCCTGCATCAACGACGGTATAGCCAAACGTTTGTGCCTGTTCACGCATGTCCTGCTCCACCCAGACCGCCGGCAGGCCGAACGCAGGATCCCGGGTCACCGTACCTGGCAATGCGTTGTTCACGTGTCCCGGATTGATGGCGAGGTGCATCCCCGCGAACGCCTCGCCTCGGCCAATCTGAACGCCCTTGAGGGTAATCACGTAGGCATTCGGGCGCAGTTCGAGGTTGTCGCGAATATGTACGGCCGGCGCAAGAAAGCCGATATCCGATGCGAATTTCTTGCGCAGTCCCTTGATGCGCTTGAGCAAGTCCCCATCCTGCGCCTTGTCAACGAGGGGAATAAGTCGGTAACCCACTTCCAGCCCGAGCGTATCAACGGCAACAACGTCGTCCCAGGTTGCCTCTGTAGAAGCACTCACCACCGGTTGCTGCGGGGTCGGCGCTTCAACTACCACCGGGCGTTTTGTCAGCTTGTAGCCACCAAACGCCAGCAGCGAGGCCAGCAGCAGGAACGCAAAATTGGGCATGCCGGGAATCAACCCCATGATGCCCAGGATGGCCGCCGTGATCATCAGGACTTGAGATTTGTTGAACAGTTGCCCGACCAGTTGTTCGCCAATGTTTTGATCGCTTCCCACGCGGCTCACGACGATACCCGCCGCTGTCGAAATGACCAGCGCCGGAATCTGCGCCACCAAACCGTCACCAATGGTGAGCAGGGTGTAAAACTTGGCGGCAGTGGCGATATCCAGATCGTGCTGCAGCATGCCGACGACCAGACCACCAATGATATTGACCATCAGAATGATAATTCCGGCCACGGCATCACCGCGCACAAACTTGCTCGCTCCATCCATGGCACCGTAAAACTCGGCCTCCTGCGATATCTCGGAGCGTCTGCGGCGTGCATCGGCCTCGCCGATCAGGCCGGCATTGAGATCGGCGTCAATTGCCATCTGCTTGCCCGGCATGGCATCCAGAGTGAAGCGTGCGCCTACCTCTGCAATGCGCCCGGCGCCTTTGGTGATCACCACGAAATTGATTACCACCAGAATGAAGAAGACCACCAGACCGACGGCGTAATTGCCGCCGACCAGGAACTGCCCGAACGCCTCGATCACCTTGCCGGCGGCATCCGGTCCGGTATGACCATGGAGAAGTACGACGCGGGTGGAGGCAACGTTCAACGACAGGCGAAGCAGTGTCGTCATCAGAAGGACGGTTGGAAACACGGCGAAATCCAGCGGCTTTAGCGTGTACAGACTCACCAGCAGGACAATGATGGACAGCGCGATGTTGAACGTGAACAGCAGATCAAGCAGGAATGGCGGCACAGGCAGAATCATCATCGTCAGGATCATGATGATGAGCATGGGCACTGCCATTGCCCGCAGACCGGCATTTCCCAATAGCAGACGCAGATTGAAGGTATCGTTCATGACGCGGACGCCCCCGGATCAAGACTGAGAGGCACTGAAAGCAGCTCCGGCTGTTGCGGCATCGGACCGCCTTCTTCCTGCCTGCGGCGCAGCTGGTACACATACGCAAGCACTTCGGCCACTGCGGTATAGAGTGCCGCCGGAATCTCATCTCCCAAATCGGCATGACGGTACAGCGCACGCGCCAGCGGCGGCGCTTCAAGCACGGGCACCTTGTGCTCCTCGGCAATCGCCCGGATGCGCGCTGCCAGAAGATGCGCCCCCTTGGCGACCACCCTGGGGGCGCGCATCGTGCCGCCCTGGTAGGACAACGCCACGGCATAGTGAGTCGGATTGGTGACCACCACGTCCGCCTTGGGAATCTCGGCCATCATGCGGCGGCGTGCCATTTCACGCTGTTGGCTGCGAATATGCGCCTTGACCTGCGGATCACCTTCGTTCTCCTTGTTCTCCTGGCGAACTTCCTGGCGTGTCATGCGCAATTTGCGCTCGCTCTCCCAGATCTGGAATGGAACATCAACGACGACGACCAGGGCCATGCTTGCCGCCATGATCAGAAAGCTCGAACCCACCAGATGCATCATGTGCGTCATGCCCAGATTCAACGGCTCGGCGGCGAGCGACAGCACTGCACCACTGTTGTGCCACACAACCCAGATGGCAGCTCCACCGACGACCACTGACTTGGCGCTCGCCTTGAGCATTTCGATCGCGCCGTTCCATGAAAAGATACGCGCCAGACCTTTGAGCGGGTCAACGCGGCTCCAGTCCGGCATCAGTGGCTTGAAGCTGAACAACCAGCCATTCAAAACCAGCGTCGATGCAATCCCTGCCACGATCAGCAAGAACAGCAGCGGAGCAAACGCCAGTAGCATATCGATCGAAAAATCCTTCAAACGCAGCAGCATCTGGTCCGGATCGAACACCAGCGCACGATCCATTTGCATGCCGTGACGCATCAGATCCGACAGTTTTTCAGTGAGGCCGGCGCCCATGCCCCAGAGCCCCCCACCTGCGGCAAGCAGTAGCGCCAGGGTTGATAGTTCGCGCGAACGCGCGATCTGCCCGTCCTCCCGCGCCTGTTCGCGTCGGCGTTCGGATGCTGGCTCCGTGCGCTCCATTCCGGTGTCTTCTGCCATCTTCCGTCCTTAGCTCATTGAAAGGAATTATCAGTTGGCAGCACCCGCCTTGATCAGTTGAACAGTACCGGTTTTGTTGTGCAATTCACTGCGCTGGGCGAGCGCGCCATCTGTGTGAAGCTGCACAGGGCGGGCTGGTGCCTGGCCATGGCTCATTGCAGGAGGCAGAATGGACGCTATTGAGCACAAGACCGATCGCAATGGGATCAGTCTTCATTCACCCCGAATCGCCTGATGGGAGGCGGGAACAAAACGACCGTCATGCCCCCCGCAGCAGCGTCATCACGAAGTGAGCCACAATACCCTATCGGTTGTTGTGGTCAACTGGCAACAATGAGAGAGTTCGGTTCGCTCGTGGTACCAGCCAGGAATGCAGGGCGTCCCTAAAATCCCAGGCTTTCCAGCAGGTCGTCGACCTGATTCTGATCGGTTACAACATCGCTGCGACCGGCCGGCTTCACCACCGGACCATTGAGCAGACCGGTATCCAATTCATTTCGCATTTCGGCAGGTACGAGATCGACCAGCAGGTGCACCAATTGCTCTTCCATGTTGTGAGCCAGCGCCGTAATCTTTTTTATGACCTGCCCAGTCAGGTCCTGAAAATCCTGGGCCATCATGATTTCAAGGAGCTGTGCGTTGGTCGCCTGGGCCTGCTTGGGGACGTCTTCGAGAAAGCCACGCGTTTGCGCCACCAGCATCTTGAATTCATCCACGTTCAACTGCTTGTCGAACAACTTCTGCCACTGTGCGCAAATGCGACTGGCCTCGTCTCCCAGGCGGTCCTGGATTGGTTGCGCCAGCTCAATCGCGTTCAGTGCGCGCACCGCCGCCTGTTCGGTCATCTTGACGACATAGTCCAGCCGGTCGCGCGCATCCGGCATCGAAGCCGCCGTTTTTTCCAGCGCTCGATCATAGCCAAGCTCACGCAGCGCATCATGGAGCATGCGAGTCAGATGGCCAATGCGACTCATGACTTCGCCTGGCGCATTCACTCCTGACTCGGCGTGCGCCTCCACTTGCGGCTTCGGGGCATGCGCCTTCTCGCGCTGGGCATTGTCGAGGATGATGCTGTCAAACAGGGCTTCCAGGTCCTCACTATCCTCGGCTGCTGTTGCCATGGTTGCGCTCATGATTTGCCCCCACCTTCCATCATCTTGAATATCTTGTTGAGCTTTTCATCAAGTGTTGCCGAGGTGAACGGCTTCACCACGTAACCGCTTGCTCCTGCCTTGGCCGCGGCAATGATGTTTTCCTTCTGCGCCTCCGCCGTGACCATCAGCACCGGCAGTCCCTTCAGGTTCGCATCGGCTCGAATGGTGCGCAACAGGTCAATGCCGGTCATATTGGGCATGTTCCAGTCCGATATCACGAACTGATATTCGCCACCGCGCAGTTTGCCAAGCGCATCCACTCCATCCTCGGCCTCATCAACGTTGTTGAAACCGAGTTCCTTGAGCAGGTTGCGAACAATCCTTCGCATCGTTGAAAAATCATCCACCACCAGGAATTTCATATTCGGATTTGCCATTTATGGCTCCATTTCCATTGCCGTAAGATTTCATTTGGCCAGATCCGGGCAAAGCCCCCAAGGCATCAGTCCAGTGTCGGTCCATGCTGCTGTGCCATCTCACGACCCATCGCACAAATTTCCAGCCATGCGCTGAATATCGTCAATAACCGCCAATTCTTGAACGTGAATGATCACCCCGCTGGAGGCGTCTGCTCCGGCGCTCCCTCAGGTTGGTAGCGGGTCCGTTCAATTTCCGCCTGGATTTCCGTCAGCTCTATCCTCTCCAGGACTTCCCGATTTGACATTTTCAGCAATTCCCCGATCGCCGCGTAGTCATCCGGGAGCGCTGGATCGTCCCACCCATTGGCGGAATGTCGTGCCAGGTTGACCGCCAGCACGACATTGAGCGCGCGGGGTTGCCTCACTTGCGTCTCGTGCATCAGGGATTGCAGCAATGCTGGCAGTTTCCACTCTGAAATAAGGGCCAGGTGTAAATCCGTCAATTTGAATCCAAGCACGGCCTTTTGCGCGTCCCCGCTTCGCATGGTCCGTTCCTGCTGCTGCAACTGAACTAGTCGTAACGCCAGCGGCGGAGCAAAGCACCAGAGCAGCATCTCCGTCATATCATGCAGCGATGCCGCAATCACCACTTCGTCCGATTCGATGTCACTGCGGATGCCGGCCCAATCACGTGCATACAGTGCCGCACGTCGCGCCCGATTGATAACGCGCAGAAAGCCGGCGAGTGCCTCCGGAGCATCCGCCAACTTCGACTCGACCGAGGGCAGATCACTGAAATTGCGGAAGAATGGCGATATGCCCATCATCATCAAGGCATGCTCGACCGTGGTCACTTCAGTCGACTGCCTGGTCCTGCGTCTTTCCTGCAGGAAGCGCAATACCCGCAGGATGAACATCGGGTCACGCAGAACTACCCGTGAAATATCCCGACCCACAATACGGCTCTCGTTTTCGCGCAGGTGCGCAAGCTGAACGACAGTCTGGTGAAGGACCGGGATCTCGACAGCGCTCAGAGCCCTTATCCAGCCCTGCTGGTCTTTGGGAATAACGGCGAACATCAGGTCACCTGCCTCACATATGCCATAGCAGCAGCCTCGATCCACCCTGGTCACCGGTCGAAACCGTCATCGAAGGAGAAACGCCTGGGACATCAAAACTGTTGCTGATGAGCAGACTGCCCGCGCGCATTTCGCGCTTTGCCTTGATCCATAATGCGCCCATGGCGGCCGGCGAAAGATAAACGTAAACAATATCGCAGCCACCAAGATCAAAGTCCCGAAAATCCCCCCAGCTCACGCGGCAATTGGGCATGCTCAATGCCGTACGCAACCGGCTGAACAAAAACGGCATGGGCGCCGCTTCGATGCCATGGAAGTCGCCGCGTGGACGCGCGCGCGCAAGACCGCTGAGCACCCCTCCCAAACCTGATCCCAGATCAACAAAAGTGAAATTTCGTTCCCGCGGCAACAAATTCAGAATCTCCCGAGCCGCAGCCCGGCTGGACAGAAACAACGGCACGCGCGTGCGAGAAACACCCCAGTACACCGATGCAAGCAGGCAAAATGCAATCAGCGGATATTGCGAAGGAAGCCCCAGGCCGATCGCCCACAGCAGACCGGGTGCAAACAGCAGGTGGATGGACATCCACCATCGGTCCATGCCAAGAACGCGCCCCAATAGTGCCGCCAGCCCTCCCTGGAGTGCAGCCCATGGCATGCCGCCTCCCGGACCGATTGCCGCCTCCGGAACCTGGGTCAGCACGAGGCCAATCACCAGCAATGCGCCGCATTGTGCCAGCGCCGCCGACAGCAACGGCACGCGCGACGGGTACGGCGATTCGCCGCTCGCGGGGGCAGCCGCGTGCTCAGCGCTTGGCAGCGGCAGCATCGCTCTTTCCATCGACAGCCTCGCTTTTCACATCAACATCGGCATTCCCTTCGGCACTCTCGCTTTTGGCTTCGGACTCGATGGTGCCGCCATCCTTGCTCACGGCCTCCTCCGTCTTCTTGTTCATGACAATAATGCTGATACGGCGGTTGATCGGGTTCAACGGATTGTCGGCATCAAACAACACTGCCGAGGACAAACCGACCACCCGCAGCACACGATTGTCCAGGAGGCCGCCCGCAATCAGTTCGCGCCGCGCAGCATTCGCCCGGTCAGCCGACAACTCCCAGTTGCTGTAGCCCTTGGTCCCACCGGCGTAGGCTTGCGCATCGGTGTGCCCCGAAATGCCGATGCGCTGTGGAACGTCGTTCAGCCCCTTGCCGATTTCGCGCAGGATTTCGCGGGTATAGGGTTGCAATTGCGAACTGCCACTCGCGAACATTGGACGATTCTGCTCATCCACGATCTGGATGCGCAACCCCTCCGTGGTGAGATCAAGCAGCATCTGCTTGCGAAACGGCTTGAGTGTTGGATTGGCCTCGATTGCACTCTCGATGCGGTCTTGCAGTTCACGCAGCTTCACCCGTTCCTGGCGCACCCGCTCGGCCTCTGCCGCCTTGAGGTTGATGACCTTCTTTTCGGCCTGGATGGTGCCGTGCATGACCTGACCCGTAGTGCGGGTCAGGTCCTGGCCACCCCCTTTGATCAGGCTGGAACTGTCGCCACTGCCGCTGCCGCCTGACAGTGCTACTTTCAGCGGTGTCTGGAAATATTCGGCGATCCCTTTCAAATCCCCGGAGGTAGTCGAACCGAGCAGCCACATGAGAAGAAAAAAGGCCATCATCGCCGTGACAAAGTCCGCATAAGCGATCTTCCATGCGCCCCCATGGTGACCGCCCGCGTGTTTTTTTACGCGCTTTATGACGATGGGACGTTGGGAGTCTTCACTCATATTGTCTGCGAGCAGGCAAACGCATCAATGCGACTTGCGTTGCTTGATTTCATCCTCAAGCTCGGAAAATGAGGGCCGTTCAGTCGTATAAAGTACTTTGCGCCCGAATTCGATTGCCACCTGTGGTGCATAACCATTGAGGCTGGCAAGCAACGTGACCTTTATGCATTGCAGCATCTTGCTCGACTCAGCAAGTTTGTGTTCAAGCAGTTGTGCCAATGGCCCCACGAAACCATACGAAAGCAAAATGCCAAGGAATGTGCCGACCAGGGCGGCGGCAATCAGCTTGCCGAGTTCCGCTGGCGGAATACCGACCGATTCCATGGTATGCACCACGCCCATGACGGCAGCCACGATGCCGAATGCCGGCAGCGCATCGGCCATTTTGGCGATGGCATTGACGGGAACCTCGCCCTCGGCATGATGCGTCTCGATCTCGTTATCCATGAGATTCTCGATCTCGAATGCATTCATGTTTCCTCCAACCATGAGACGCAGGTAGTCAGTCAGGAACTCCACGATATGATGATCTGCAATGATTCTGGGATACTTGGTAAAAATCGGACTCTGGTCCGGCTCATCGACATCGCCCTCAACTGACATCAGGCCTTCCTTGCGCACTTTGGAAAGGATGTCAAAGAGCAGCGAGAGCATTTCGATATAAAGTGCCTTGTTGAATTGCGAGCCTCGCAACAGGCTCGGAAAGGCTTTTACAGTCGCCTTGATGACCTTGTTCGGATTCGCTACCAGGAACGCCCCGGCGCCCGAACCGAAGATCATCAGCAATTCCACCGGTTGCACCAGCGAGCCAAGATGACCACCCGCCATTGCAAATCCCCCGAATACCGCACCCAGTATCACTATGTAGCCAATGACAACCAGCACAAAATTCTCCCGGCGCTGACACGCACCGCAAAATTGATTGCCCAAACCCCAAACGGGCCGCTAATGAATCACTCGCCCAAAAGGTAACAGCCGTCGGCCCCTTCCAAAGCAGGAATAAACGGCGAATTCACCCCGCTATTACGCCCCTGCAAGAAAAAGCCCGCCGAAGCGGGCGCTGCACCGGGGACGGTGCAATCATGCAAAGACGCTATTCAGGCCGAGGCGACCAGCGCTGCAAAGGAAGGCTTTTTTAATTTGCCGGCGCGCGATGGCGGGCGGCACAATCCGCACACGTAATTCTGGTTCAGTTCCAGTTTGTGGGTGACAAAATTTCCGCCACAGCGTGTGCATGGCACGGTCTGCAACAGACTCCCAAGAAAGCGCACCAGCGTCCATGCGCGCGTCAGCGTCAGGATGGGTTCAAGATTGTTGACTTGTACATGCTCAAGATACAGGCGATAAGCCTTGATCAGCGCGTGTACGCCACGCAAATCGGTATGGGCTGTCAAATAATGATAAATATCGACAAACAAGGACGAGTGGACATTGGGCTGCCAACTCAGAAACCAGTCGGCAGAAAACGGCAGCATGCCTTTGGAAGGAGACTTTCCCCTGACTTCCTTGTACAGCTTCAGCAGGCGCTCCCGGCTCAGACTGGTTTCTGATTCCAGCACCTGCAGCCGGGCACCAAGATTGATGAGCTCAATGGCAATCTGGATTTCATTGCCCTCAGATACCACGCTTTTGTTTCGCATAAGTCCCCCACCGATCAATCAGGCCAGTGCTTCAGCAGGTTGACCGGTCAGCAGGATGGCAGCGTGAGACTGGGGCATCGCACTGTCCTTGCCGTGGCTGGTCAGCAATCCCATGATTAACCGGTCATCGAAGCGCAAGCGGCACAACAAGACGTTGGTGCCGGCCATTTTCAGCACTTGCCCGGCAGTAAGACTGTCAAGAATCTCCGCCAGTTGCTCGCTGATCCCAAGGCGATATACTGCCGCGGCTTTATCCTCGCGAATCATATGCTGCGCGAGCATCAGATAAGTGAGATTAATCTCCTTGATTTCCTTCAGTATTTCGGACGTATCCATTGCGGCTATCTCCGGTGGGTTCACTTTCGCGCCATCGACTGCAGGCACGACTGCATTGTGACCACTGCACCCGTCGAGATAAATAGGACTTTCTCCGTATTTAAGCGGCTCGCAACGCTAATTATCCTGTAAGAATTTCTCCTACACGACTGCTCAAGAGCCGTACTCCTGCGCCGCTTGCCCGTCCTTGCATACCCAGCATTTTGGTGATGTCAGTCGCGGAACGCGACGCACTGTACAGAAAGCCCTGGATGCGGTCGCATTGATGCTTTCGGAAAAAATCGAGTTGCTCCTCGGTTTCAACCCCCTCTGCAACTGTCACCAGTCCCATTCCATGGGCGAGAGCGCTGATCGCCTTCACGATGGACGCACTGGCGACATCCCTGGTCACGTCGCGGGAAAACGATTTGTCGATCTTCAGGATATCGATGCTGAAACGTCTCAGATAGCTTAACGAAGAGTAACCCGTGCCGAAGTCATCAATCGATATTCTGACTCCCATGCTTTTTATTGCCTGCAATGTGGTGATGGTCGAATCCGCATTGCGCATCAGCACAGCTTCGGTAATTTCGAGTTCCAGACACCGCGGGTCAATGCCGGTATCGGCGATCGCCTGGAAAACCGTCTGTGCCAGACCGGGCTGCCAGAACTGCACCGCGGAAACATTGACCGCCATGGTCAATTCAGGGTGACCGGCATCATGCCAGTATTTGGCCTGGCGACAGGCTGTCAGGAGTACCCATGCGCCGATTTCCAGTATCAGCCCGATTTCATTGGCAAGCGGAATAAAATCGTCTGGCTGCAACATCCCCAACTGCGGATGGCACCAGCGAACCAGCGCTTCCACGCCCGTCATTTCGCCCGTAACAATGTTCGCACTGGGCTGATATTCCAGTACCAGCTCCTGGCGTGCCAGGGCTCCACGCAACGCGCTCTCGAGAAGCAGCTTTTCGCGAGCCACGATACCCAATTCGGGTTTGTAAAATTGCTGAGTGTTGCCACCCAGCGTCTTCGCCTGAAACATTGCCGTCTCGGCGCAAATCAGCATTTCCGCCGCATCCACCCCATTGCGCGACGACACCGCAATGCCAATGCTGACGTTCAATTCAAATTCCAGCGCTCCCTGAACGAAAGGCCGGGCAAAGGCCTGCCTGATGCGCTCTGCCGCATCGTAGGCCTGTTCGTCACCAATGAAATTGCCCAGATACACTGCGAATTCATCACTGCCAAGCCTTGCCAGCATTCCCTCCTCAGGCACGCACTCCTGCAAACGCTGACCGACCTGCGCAATCAGATCGTCCCCGATCTTGGGACCAAAGCAGCTGTTTATGCGCAAAAAACGGTCTATATCCAGATAGTAAACGGCTGCTGCACGCGTATCGGCAAGCGACAGTTTCTGGTTGACGTAATTGCAGAACAGATTGCGATTGGGCAAACCAGTCAAACTGTCGTAAAAAGCAACTTTATGCGCTTCGTCATTTGCCAACTTCTTCGCACGGCGCACTTCCGCGCCCAGCAGTTCGCGCTCTATGGCCGGCATCAGTCGCGCAAAATCACCTTTGGGTATCGCATCCTGAGCCCCGCTGTTCATCGCCGCAACCGCCACATGCTTGCTGATTTTGCCGGAATAGATAATGAACGGAATATCCTTGCCGCACTCCTTGAGCACCCCGAGTGCCTCCAGCGAATTAAAGCTGGGCAGACTATGGTCTGAAATAACAATGTCCCAGTCAGAATCACTCAGCGCAGCGAGCATTTCCTCTGACGTCTCAACGCGCACATAGGTGACGCCACTCATCGCCTTACTCAGTTCGGAATAAAGCAGGTAGGCATCATCCTCCGAGTCCTCAACCATGAGAATCCGCCGGCGTGCATTCTGCGTTGCGATAGGAGCAGCCAAGATTCAATCCATCAATCGGAACATGCGTTCAAGTTGATCATATCGATCACGACCAAACTGCAATACTTCATGGTCGGCTGAGTCATTGCGCCAGATTCCAATACAGAAAAGAAACCGTTTTTAAACGTCGCGAAAATGAAACTCGACAACACTGCGTCGTCCTCGAGTCTGCGCCGTAGAATACAGATAGAAATTCAGGCTCTGGGACAAATATCGGCAGACCGCTGAAGAACTTTAGGCTTTCTTTGATTTCAGTCCATAGCTTACCCGGCTCGCGAAATACGATACGGAACAATGGGTTCAGTGAATCAAAAGACCGCGTCCACAAGCAAGGGCGCTTCCAAATGTGGAGTCCTGCCTCATCCAATGAGGCAGCGCAGTCACCTGCAAAATCGGTGGACGCATACGCTAGCGCAACGGACTCTGGACAGTGAGTGCGTCCAACAGCCCAGTGCCCCGGCAGAAGACCCTAAGATGGATTCCCGGCGCCCTCAATCAACCTCTGTACAACATCACAGAAGTCTTCCACGGCATTGGCCTTAAAAATCATTTCTCGCACGCCGGCACCCGCGGCTTGCGAGCGCAGGTCCTCATCAATGAAACCGGAGGCCACCGCCACCGGAAGATCGTCCCGGATAAGCCTGACCTCGCGCGCCACGTCCAGTCCCGAGATCCCCGGCATGTTGTAGTCAGTCACCACCAGATCGAAGGCAGCCGGGTCCGCACGCAGTACAGCCAATGCCTCATTCTGGTCTGTCTGGGCGCTGACGCGGTAGCCGCGCCGCTCCAGCAGGCGCTTGACCAGAAACACCAGCGCTTCGTCGTCATCAAGATACAGAATTTGCCGGCCCAACGCGATCGGAGTGGCTGTGTTGCCTTGGCCGGCCTCCGGTACCCCATGCGCAACCGCAGCAAGCGGCAGGTACATTGCAAACGCCGCCCCCTTGCCAGGCACGCTATCGGCCTGAATCGCGCCCTCATGCCGCTCCACGATGCCATGCACTACGGCCAATCCCAGGCCCGTACCCTCGTTCACCGGCTTGGTGGTGAAGAATGGCTCAAAAATTCGCTTGAGCGTTTCAGCATTCATGCCCGGACCGGTGTCCTTGACCGTCAGGCGAGCCGTGCGTCCGGGATGCTTTTGGTACAGCGTGCGCAATGCCGGATTGGCCTCCGCCATTGCCGCATCCAGCATCACGGTATCGAGTCGTATTTCAATGCTCCCCGGCATGCCACGCATGGCCTGCATGGCGTTGGTGGCCAGATTGATGATCACCTGCTCTATCTGGGTGGCATCGACGAGCACGGCCGGCACGTCGGGGTCACACTGAACCTGCAGGCTGAGTCGTGCTGGCAGCGTCGCGCGCAGCAGTCGCACCGATTCCTCCACGACTGAAGACAGCAATATCGGCTTGCGTTCGGTCGGCTCGCGGCGACTGAAAGAAAGGATCTGCTGAACGAGATCGCGACCGCGACGGCCGGCCTTGCTGATTTCATCCAGACTTTCCAGCAGCGCGGGGCTCCCAATGGCATCCTGACGCGCCAGTTCCGCATTACCCAGAATCGCGGCGATGATATTATTGAAGTCGTGCGCAATACCCCCGGCCAGCGTGCCAACGGCCTCCATCTTCTGCGATTCGCGTAGTTGCACTTCGAGCGCGAATCGCGCCGCTTCGGCCTGCTTGAGTTGTGTCATGTCCTGCAGAATGACCGACACACCAACGATATTTCCGGCAGCATCCCTGATCAATGAATGACTGGAGAAGACCGGGATCACCCGTCCATCCTTGGTCAGGCGATCGCTTTCATGCAATGCCACCTCATCGCGAAGTATCTTTTCGTTGGTCTTGGTCCGTCCGGGCGGACGCCCGGGAGGAGTCATGAAATTGGATTTTTTCCCGATAACTTCGCTCGCGGCATAACCAAGCATTTTCTCGGCACCGGAATTCCAGGACAGCATCGTGCCGTCAAGTGTTCGGCTGAAAATGGCATCGTTGGAATTTTCAACAATGGCGGCAAGCTGATTGCGCACCGCGTCCGCCTGGGTGCGCGCGGTAATGTCGCGCATCGTGACTGTGAACAGGGCCTGGTTATCGGTCCTCACGTGGGATATTGAAGCCTCGATCGGAAACTCCCTTCCATCCGAACTGATGGCACTGACTTGTGAAAACTGTCCCATTGCTCGGACGGCCACTCCGCTTGACATGAACTCACGCATCTTGGCATCGTGACTCTCGTGGAAGCGTTCCGGTATGAAACGCGCCAAAGGCTGCCCCATGGCCTGGTCAGCAGGAGTCAGAAACAGTTTTTCCGCCGCGGCATTAAAAACGACAATGCGCTGGTCCGCGTCAACGCTGATAATCGCATCCATGGATTGGTCGATAATCGCAGCCAGGCGGTCTTTTGCGGCTTTCCTGGCGGTGATATCTTCGATCATGCCCGCCATGCGATCGAGCTTCCCGGAATTGTCGAAGCATGCCTGCCCGTTGCTCCTGAACCAGCGATAATTCCCGTCCTTTGTGCGCAGTCGCAGTTCGGCCTCACAGCTTTCGTGACCAACGCACAATGAACGTAATTTTTGCGCAATGCGCGGCCGATCCTCCGGATGCACTATTTCATCCCACATTTGCGCTGATATTTCCGCGGGGAGGTCAGCATCGTCATAACCCAATAATTGCTTGAATCGCGGCGATAGCAAGATGCTGGCGCGGCCAGGGTCTTCCGCATCTGAAAACCGTCGCTCCCAGATCGCGGCTGACACCGCAGCCAGTTCATAGCGCGCATGCGAGCGCAGCAGATTGGCCTCGGATTGGCGAAGCTGCTCGAATGGAAACCGGATGTTCTCGATGAATATCGCCCGATAAATGAGCGCGTAGGCTATGACCTTGTACACGTGGGCCAGATGGATGAACTGGTCGTTGGTCGTCGCGTAAAGGGTGAAAAACAATTCGGACAAGGCCATCACGGCCGCGGCAACGCATAACGTTACTATCGGGTAAGGCTGGCGGTTGCGCATTCGTGCCAAAAACGCCAGCACCGCGGCAATGTTCAATCCGATGATGAAATATTCACTCCAGATCTTGGTTTCGGTGAGGCCCGCACCGGGAACAAGATAAATTGGCAGCAGATGCGGGAAAAGCAAGGACACCACTCCTACCCCGACTGCGAACAAGGTCGAGGAAATGAGGACGGCGCGACGCGCTGCATGCTCGAATTTCATCTGAGCCGGGATGATTGCAATCGACAAAATCGCCAGGGCCGCCAGCAATCGTGCTGCCAGAAAGAGGGTGATGGCCTGGTCCAGGCTGCTATGCGGCAGGAAAACCGGCATGCCCTGATAGACCAGCAGGTGCAGAAAATCCAGTATTGCCACACTGCAAAACAGGATTGCAGCCAGTTCCACGGCGTTCGTCCCGGTCTTGCCGATGCAGTACCAACCAACGCTGAATACCATCACCGCAGCGATGATGGATGCTGATTCAAAAAACGTGTGCAATGCAACGGTGGCTGGCGAGGACAGCCGAAATTGCAATTCCGGTGACATCCACACCACGAGCATGAACAGTCCAAGCGCCATGACCATGGCCGCTGCTGAGGCAATTGATTTTCGGTATTCCGGATCGAGATTCATGGCTTCCGCTGAAGGTGTTGACGAGCGGTCATTTGCACCATTTATATATTAACTCTGATCAAAGTGGCTGCTGTTGATTTTTGTGCGCCAATGGTATTGGAACAAATCCGCTTCGATCAGGGAATATCCGGCCGAATCATGATCAGCCCGAATCGAATCAACCCATGGCCTCGGATTTACTCTGCACCTGTAAGCGCACGATGCCCGGACCCGCGCCCAACACAGAGGGCCACGCCGGTACTCCAGGAAAATGCGAACGCGACATCGCACGCGACAATTGCCAATGCAAAGGTTAATGTGCCCGGCCAAGGCACGTGTTAACGTTAATCCGATTGAATGACGGAAGGAAATGTCGCAACAGCAATAGCTGCGGGCAAGCACTTTGCGTGCGCTGACTTCCTTCGTCGCTCTGGTCAAGGCAACCCCAAACATGCGGGGCCAGGGTGGTCACTGCCAGTCTGCTTCAGGTACACCCGCAACACGGGGCGCGCACAACAGCGGAGTTCTTGGACAATAACCTGTCGAATTGCCTATGCTTTAAAGCTGCCTTGACCACAACAACGAAGTTTTTCAAATCAACTGCACCGCGGCCAAAAAATTCCAATGCCCTTCATCATCCTGATGATGCGGTCGCCTCGCGTGATTCATTTCGTCAGTTTGATTCAACAACAATCAACCACGCTGGAGTTCACTCTACACCGGTTTCAAATCAAGACAAGTCGGTGGCAACCGAAATATTGTGTAGGAAGACCACCTACACCGTGTTTCAAGCAGAAGCGACCCTTTCAGCGCTCGCAACGATATCTGGCCATCCGGTTAACGCAAGGTACGTGTGGATTTGAATATGCGGCAGAGATGGGGATGCAGTTGTGGTCGTCGAACAGGGTGCCGTCATGCGCGTATCTGACCCCCAATCAGTTCCCGCCGCGCGCGCGGACAATTGACCAGGAAAGACCAGGAAATGCCCTGCAGGGCAAAAGCCGAGGCTCGCTTTCGAATCTCGGCTACGTGCTGAATTCTGGTGCCGGGTAAAGGAATCGAACCCTCGACCTTCTGATTACAAATCAGCTGCTCTACCAACTGAGCTAACCCGGCAATTGAGGCTTATATTATATATGGGTAGGCCGCAGTCTCGGCACCTGGTGATTCAAAACCGCGTATCGCAGACAGCAACCATTACTTCTCATCGCATACCGTGCCGTCATTGGACGCCATGAAATACAGGATGTGCTTGGCGCAGGCTGATGGCGCCATCACCCAAACCATGTGGTACGGGCTGGGAATGTGGACAATGCGCGAACCAGGCACCGTATCCAGCAGGATTTTCTGCTGGTCCGTACTCGCCGTCTTGCCATCGGACGGATACAAGCCCAGCGTGGGCGCCTTGATTCCGGGCAGCAATGCACTGACATCAACCGTCGAATTGAAGCGAGCCATCGCAATCAGGACTTCTACGTCGGACTTGCCCATTTCATCGGCATACCAGCGCATCATTCCCGGATCCGCGTCTGGCGGAAACCGCGACGCGGTATTCATGGCCTCCGACCAGCCTTTGCTCCCCATGCTGCGCATGGCTTCGTCGCGCGACGCATAACCGAACTTGAACAACGCCTGGCTGACCTGATTGATCCGCAGCGGCGCCGACATCAGGGAAAGTGTCCGCACGCGCTCCGGGTGCCGGGCCGCCGTGGCAAAGCCGATGATCCCTCCCATGGATTCGCCGGCGTAATGGAACGTATCGGCACCGACCGCATCGGCGATGCAGATGATGTCGCTGACAAAATTGTCGACGGAAATTCCGCTCGCAAGATCAAAGTCCATCGAAGACTGGCCCAGACCGCGCATGTCCGGGCAAACGACCTTGTAGAACCGGCTGAGATACGGAATCAGGTTGTACCAGAACCTCGACGAACGGCCATAACCGTGCTGCAGAATGAGTAACGGCGCCTGCTTCCACGGGTCGGTATGGTCATGCTGCTCATAGTGCAGTTTCACACCATCCCGGGCAGATACATAGGGCATCGAGGTCTCCTTTGATTGCTTTCACATCACGTCTGACCGACCTGTCCAACGCTATGGCAGGACAGTTCGTCCCAGACTCATTTGCTTTTGGCAACAAATGCGATGGATGCCTGGAATATGTCCAGATCCTTTACGTAGGCATCGGAATCCGCGTGGGTGATCTGTATCCACTCCCGGGTGCTGGGCTTGCCGTTTGGCTGAAAAGGTCCGACATCATTTCTGGAAAACTGAAGATTGGTGGCATCCGTGACCGGGAGACGGATGCCCACACCGGAACCGCATATGCACGCAAACATCCGCTTGTTGATGAAATAAGCTGGGAATCCTGACATTTCGGCTGCCACCACTCCCGGAATTTTCAGGAGCATCGAATCCAGAACATGCTTATTGCTGGGCGTTTCTTGCATAGGGACAATTTCCTCGCAATTAATCAGCCGCAATGGGCGGCACGTGTAGCGCCTTGGCCTTCAGTCCGGGCTGCGACGCAGCCACGCACCGCTACGATCCGGAGCAGAAATTTTCCGGAGCTGAATACGCGGGAAACACAAAGGCGAACGCTTTGGAGCCATTATCGTCGCTTTTTACTCAAGCGTGCTTGGATCCAGCATGCAACCTGCCGCCGCACGAATCAACCACCACACCTGGACTGCCCAATCGTCCGTCCATTTCAGCCACGATGTAGAATCGTTGCACAAGCAGGGTCAGCTGACATTTCTCCGTGCAATCATGATGCGATGACAGTTCCTCTGGCGCCGGCACCGCGACAGGAGATAACGGATGACCTGCAAAGTATCCCGGCGAAGCACCGGACCGGCACGCTTTGAAGCCACTTCATTTGATCATAAATCTTTTCAAGATTATTTTTGGCAAATCAAAATTTTGTTGAAATGATAATAATAATTCCGCCACTGACGGCCAACGATAGAGCCGGACGCGGATAACGAGGACGCCGCAACATGGACCTGCGATTAAGCGCCGACGAAGCGCGATTCCGCGATGAAGTGCGCACCTGGCTCAACGCGGCGCTGCCCGATGACCTCAGGAGGAAGATGCACCTCGGTGTACGCCCTTCCAAAGCCGACATCGTGCGCTGGCAGCGAATCCTCAACGAAAAGGGCTGGGCCGCGCCCTCCTGGCCGGTGGAACACGGCGGCACGGGCTGGGATGCGACCCAGTTGTACATTTTCAAGGAGGAAATGCAACGCGCCTTTGCCCCGGACCCTCTGGGCATGAACATCAACCTGGTCGGGCCCGTCATCATCGCCTTTGGTTCCGAGCAGCAGAAGAAAGAACTGCTGCCGAAAATCAGGAATCTCGACATCTGGTTCTGCCAGGGCTTCTCGGAACCCGGCGCCGGCTCCGACCTTGCCAGCCTGAAGACCACCGCGGTACGCGACGGCGACCACTACATCGTCAATGGGAGCAAGTTGTGGACCTCCAATGCACATCGCGCCGACTGGATGTTCGCGCTGGTGCGCACCGATACCACGGCAAAAAAGCAGAAAGGGATCACCTACCTGCTGATCGACATGAAGAGCCCCGGCATTACCATGAACCCGGTCATCACCATGGACGGCGACCGCTGGTGCAACCAGGAGTTCTTCGACAACGTGCGCGTGCCGGTCGCCAATCGCATCGGCGAAGAAAACAAGGGCTGGAACTACGCCAAGTACCTGCTCGGCCACGAGCGTGTCAATTTCGGCAAGGTCGGGGCGACCAAGGCGCGCATTGCGCTGGCCAAGGCATTGGCCACCAGGGTCATATCCAACGGCAAGCCATTATCGGAGGACCAGCGCTTCCAGGAAAAACTGGCCCTGATCGACGTGGAATTGAAGGCGCTGGAAATCACCAATATGCAAGTGGTGGCTGCGATGAAAAAGAACACCGACCACAAGCAGGATCCGAAAGCCTCCATCCTCAAGATCAAGGGCGGCGAGTTATACCAGGCCGCCACCGAAATTCTGGTCGAAGTGGCCGGTCCTCAGGCAATGGCGCGCCAGACCGAATTCCTCAAAGGTGAAACCGGGACCGCCGTTGGCGCGGACTGGGCGGCGACCACGTCACACAATTATTTCATGATGCGCGAGCGCACCATTGCCGGCGGATCAACCGAAGTGCAGCACAACATCATCGCCAAGGCGATACTGGGGCTGTGACAGCGGATTGCAGGAGGCGCGCCGCTGATGCTGATATTGCCGTGGATCCGGGAGATTGACATGCAAAGAGTCTTGACGGGCCTGGTCGCGCTTTTGCTGGCCGCCAGCACCGGTTCTGCCGCAGCGCAAGTCTTTCCCCAGCGCGCGGTTCGCATCGTCGTGCCGTTCACGCCTGGCGGCGGCCCGGATGTGGCTGCACGCGTCATGGGAAAATATCTCTCAGACATGTGGGCCCAACCCGTACTGGTGGAAAATCGCGCTGGCGGCAGAACCCTGATCGGCACCGAGTTGGTAGTCCGGTCCGCACCCGACGGTTACACATTGTTGATGATCACCAATGAAGTACTGGTCAGCACCGGCCTTGGCGGCTCGGCCGCTATCAGCCTGCAAAAGGACCTCGCCCCGGTCATTCTGATTCAGACCGGCGTCAATGTTCTGGCGGTTCGTCCCGACTCACCCATTCGCACAGTCAAGGACCTGCTTGCACAGGCGCAGGCCAGTCCCGGAAAACTGACGTTCGGCACACCTGGTGTGGGCAGCTCCAGCCACATGGCGGCCGAACAACTCATGCTGATGACAAAGATCAGCCTGCAACACATTCCGTACAAGGGCACGGCACAATCCATCAGCGATGCTGCAGGCGGACAGATCAGCATGGTATTGGCGGCCATCCCGCCCCTGACGCCCATGTTCCAGAGCGGGAAGTTGCGCCCAGTCGCAGTCGGCAGCATCAGGCGTTTTCCGGCCTTGCCGGATGTGCCCACACTGGATGAATCGGGCCTGACCGGATTTGACATGTCCACGGTGAACGGACTGATGGCGCCCGCCGCGACCCCTGCCGCAATCATTGCAAAGATCAACCGGGACGCCGCATCCATACTGTCAAAAAAGGAAGTGGTGGACAATATGCTGGTCAGCGGCAGTCTTGCCGCTGGCGGGACACCGGCGGACATGGCCACCTTTCTTCAGGAACGCGTCATAGTCCTGAAGAAGCTGATCGCATTCGCCAACATTACGTTTGACTAGCGGACAATCAATCAACACGCATCCGAACCAATCACGGGGACAACCGCATGGGCCTGCAATTCACTGACGAAGAAAACGCTTTTCGCGATGAGGTGCGCAACTTCTTCAAGACCGCCATGCCTGAGGACATGCGCCGCCGCGTTGTCCTCGGGCAAAAACCGACGCGCGATGATCTGGTCAACTGGCAGCGCATTCTCGACAAGAAGGGTTGGGCGGTGCCGATGTGGCCACGGGAGTGGGGTGGCACCGACTGGACCGCTGTGCAGCAGTACATCTTCAACGAAGAGCTGCTGCAAGCACCTGCGTTGCCGCAATTGGCCCACATCAATCAGGTGGGCGTTGTCATTCTGGCCCAGGGTACCGAGGAACAAAAGAGGCGCTTCCTGCCCCGGATTCGCACCATGGACTGGTTCTTCTGCCAGGGATTTTCCGAGCCGGGTTCCGGGTCTGATCTGGCCAGCCTGAAAACCCGCGCCGAAAACAAGGGCGATCATTACCTCGTCAATGGGCAGAAATTATGGACGTCACAGGCGCATCGCGCGGACTGGATGTACGCGCTGGTGCGCACCGACTCCGCAGCAAGCAAGCACAGCGGCATCAGTTACCTGCTGATCGACATGAAGAGCCCCGGCATCACGATACGCCCGGTCATCTCGCTGGATGGGTCACACCATCTCAATGAGGTGTTCTTCGACAATGTGGTCGTTCCGATGGAAAACCGCCTGGGCGTGGAGAACAAGGGCTGGGACTATGCCAAGCACACACTGGGACACGAGCGCGCCATCATTGCCAAGGTCGGCTTGTCGAAATCGCGAATCAAGGCGGCCAAGGAGCTTTCCTCCAGAATGATGTGCGACGGTAAGCCGCTATCGGAGAATCCACGCCTGCGCGAGAAACTGGCCACCATTGAAGTGGAATTGAAGGCACTGGAAATTACCAATATGCGTGTGATCGACGGCATGAAACATCATACCCATACGCAGGACCCCAAGGCGTCCGTGCTGAAGCTCAAAGGTTCGGAACTGCAACAGCAGACGCTGGAAATTCTGCTGGAGATCGCCGGGCCGGAAGCCATGCCCAAGCAAACCGAGTTCTATACCGGCGGCACCAGCGAAGCGCTGCGGGACGAATGGACGGCAACGGTGGCGCCGGCCTTCTACATTGCGCGCGCTGTATCGATCTTCGGCGGCTCCAACGAAATACAGCACAACATCATTGCCAAGCGGGTGCTCGGTCTGTAGTCCGGGTCAACACAAAGCGGCAGTTCAGGGAGCACATCAAGGTGGATCTGCGTTTGACTGACGAGGAACTCGCTTTCCGCAACGAGATCAGGGCGTTTTTCAGAGACGAGTTGCCGGCAGATCTGCGCCAAAAAGTCGCGCTCGGCCGTCGGTTGTCCAAGCCTGAACTGGTGCGCTGGCATCACATCCTGCACAAAAGAGGTTGGGCGGCACCCACCTGGCCCAGGGAATGGGGTGGTCCGGGCTGGAGTGCGGTGCAGCTATACATCTTCACCGAGGAACTGTTGCAGGCGCCGGCACCGCCGATCCATCCCCAGGGGGCCAGCCAGCTTGGCTCGGTGCTGATCGCGATGGGCAGCGATGCTCAGAAAAAGCAGTTCCTGCCCTACCTGCCGAATCTGGATATTTTCGCTTGCCAGGGCTTTTCTGAACCGGGTGCCGGCTCGGACCTGGCCGCGCTGAAAACGCGCGCGGAGCGCGAGGGCGACCACTATGTCGTCAATGGCCAGAAGCTGTGGACCTCGGTGGCCCACTGGGCCGACTGGATGTATGCGCTGGTGCGCACCGACCCTGCCGTGAAAAAGCAGAAGGGAATTACCTATCTGATGATCAACATGCGATCGCCCGGTCTGACGGTGAAGCCTGTGATCACGCTGGATGGCGCCCATCACACCAACGAGACGTTTTTCGACAATGTGCGGGTGCCGATTGAAAACCGCATCGGCGAGGAAAACAAGGGCTGGGATTATGCCAAGTACCTGCTTGGCCATGAGCGGGTGACCATCGCCCGCGTCGGCCAGTCCAAGGGTCGCATCAAGCGAGCAAAGGGACTGGCGGCCAATGTGGTGGTGGACGGCAAGCCGCTATCCGAGTCGCCGCGTTTTCGCGAAAAACTGGCGGAGATCGAAGTGGAACTCAAAGCGCTGGAGATCACCAACATGCGCATCGTCGACCGCGCCATGAAGAATCACGGCGCGAAGCCGGACCCCAAGTCCTCGATCCTGAAGCTGAAAGGCTCGGAATTGCAACAGATCACGCTGGAAGTTCTGTTCGAAGTCGCCGGGCCGCTGGCGATTGCGCGACAGACTGAATACCTTGAAGGCGAAACCGAGGAAACGATAGGCCCGGACTGGGCGGCGACCTCGGCCCAAAATTATTATTTTGGCAGGGCGGTGTCGATCTTCGGTGGATCGAGCGAAATCCAGCGCAACATTCTCGCCAAGGCGGTACTCGGCTTATAGTCGCAGGCACGGCCCGATACCGCCATTGGCCATTATTGACCATCGGTCAAGCCGGCAAAGACACTTGAAGATAGAATTGCCGTAAAGGAGACTTCACCATGGACTTGAGACTCACACCCGAAGACATTGCCTTTCGCGACGAGGTAAGACAATTTTGCAAAGACTCGCTGCCCGATGAAATCCGTCAGCGCCAGATCAATGGCCAGCGCATGTCCAAGGACGATATCGTCGCCTGGCAGCGCATCCTGAACAAGAAGGGCTGGGCAGCGCCGCTGTGGCCGGTGGAATACGGTGGCACCGGCTGGGATGCGACACGCTACTTCATCTACAAGGAAGAGTGCTTTCGCGCCTGGGCGCCAGAGACCCTCAGCATGAACATCAATCTGGTCGGGCCGGTCATCTGCGCCTTCGGCAACGCCCAGCAGAAGGAGTTCTTTCTGCCCAAGGTGCGTAATCTGGACGTCTGGTTCTGCCAGGGATTTTCCGAACCGAGCGCAGGCTCGGACCTTGCCGGACTGAAGACGCGCGCCGTGCGCGACGGCGACAATTACGTTGTCAATGGTCAGAAACTGTGGACCACCGGCGCGCATCGCTCTGACTGGATGTTTGCGCTGGTGCGCACCGACCCGGTCGCGAAGAAACAAAAGGGCATCAGTTACATTCTGATCGACATGAAGACGCCCGGCATCACCGTCCGCCCGGTCATTACGATGGACGGCAATCGCCACGTCAACGAGGTGTTCTTCGAAGACGTCAAGGTCCCGGTGACCAACCTGATCGGCGAGGAAAACAAGGGCTGGGATTACGCCAAATACCTGCTCGGCAACGAGCGCATCGGCATTGCGCGCGTCGGCCTGACCAAGGCGCGCATCGCTCTGGCCAAGTTGCTGGCAGCGGGCGTCCAGGTGGACGGGAAACCGCTGTCGGAAGAACCGCGCTTCCGCGAAAAAGTGGCATTGATTGAAGTGGAACTCAAGGCGCTGGAAATGACCAACATGATGGTGGTCGCGGCAATCAAGAAGTCGGCCGGCAAGGGCCAGGATCCGCGCACCTCAGTGCTGAAACTCAAGGGCTCCGAACTGCAGCATGCCACCACCGAATTGCTGCTGGAAGTCGCCGGACCGCTGGGAATGGCGCGCCAGGTCGGATTCCTGGAGAGCACCACCGACGAGACCATCGGACCGGACTGGAGCGCAACAACGGCACTCAATTACTTCCAGGGCCGTGCCGCCACCATTTACGGCGGCTCCAGCGAAGTGCAACGCAATGTCGTCGCCAAAGGGGTACTGGGCCTGTAGGCGCGCACGCGTTCAGGCGCGTTCGGCCATGGATCTGAGCTTCAGCCGGGAAGAAATTGCCTTTCGCGATGAAGTCAGGGCATTTTTCAAGTCTGCCCTGCCACGCGACATCCAGCGGCGCCAGTACCGCGGGCAATTCATTCAGAAGGCCGACTACGTCACCTGGCACCGCATCCTCACTGAAAAAGGCTGGGTTGCACCGGAGTGGACGCCGGAGTGGGGCGGCACCGGCTGGAGTGCCGCGCAGCTGTACATTTTCGCCGAGGAAATGCATCGCGCCTATGCGCCACAGCAGCGCTCACAGAACATCAACCTCGTCGGCAACGTGCTGGTCGCGTTCGGCACCGAGGCGCAGAAGAAGAAGTTCCTGCCGCGCGTGGCGAACATGGACTATTTCTTCTGTCAGGGTTTCTCGGAACCGGGTGCAGGCTCAGACCTTGCCGGACTAAAAACGCGTGCCGAGAACCAGGGCGACCATTATCTGGTCAACGGCCAGAAGATCTGGACCTCCGGCGCGCACCTGTCGGACTGGATGTTTGGCCTGTTCCGCACGGATCCGAATGCCCGAAAGCAAAAGGGCATCAGCTATCTGCTGATCGACATGAGCAGCCCCGGTGTCACGGTCAGGCCCATTATTTCGCTGGATGGCGCCCATCACCTGAACGAGGTGTTCTTCAATAACGTCAGGGTCCCGCTGGAAAACCGCGTCGGCGAGGAAAACCGGGGTTGGGATTACGCCAAATTCCTGATGGGCAATGCACGCGCGACCGTCGCCCGCGTGGGCCTTTCCAAGGCGCGCATCGCCAAGGCCAAGGCGCTCGCGGCAACGGTGACACAAGATGGCGGCGCGCTGGCGGAGAATGCGCGATTTCGCGAAAAGCTGGCGGCCATTGAGGTGGAACTCAAGGCGCTTGAGATCACCAACATGCGCGCCATTGCCAGCAAGCGAAAGAGCAACGACACCAAGCTCGACCCCAAGTCATCCGTATTGAAAATGAAGGGCTCGGAACTGCAGCAGATCACCACCGAGATCCTGCTGGATGTGGCCGGCCCGCACGCCATGGCCCGCCAGACCGATTTCTATGAATGTCGCAGCGATGAAACCGTGGGTCCGGACTGGGCGGCCGCAACAGCGCACTCCTATTTCATTGCGCGTGCCGTCTCCATTTTCAGTGGCACCAACGAAGTCCAGCGCAACATTGTCGCCAAGGCCATACTGGGACTCTAAACTGATAAGGGACTGCCATGGACCTGCGTTATACCCCTGCGGAAACCGCTTTTCGCGAAGAGGTGCGGGAATTTTTCCGTACATCTCTGCCCGCCGACATCCGACGCAAGCAGGAACTCGGGCAGCGCCTGGCCAAGCAGGACATCGTCACCTGGCAGCGCATTCTGAACAAAAAAGGCTGGGCGGCGCCGATGTGGCCGGTGGAGTACGGCGGCACCGGCTGGGATGCGGTGCGCTATTTCATCTTCAGGGAAGAACTGCATCTGGCCTACGCGCCGGATCCGCTGGGCTTCAACGTCAACCTGGTGGGTCCGGTCATCTGCGCCTTCGGCACCAGGGAACAGAAGGAATTCTTCCTGCCCAAGCTGCTCAATCTGGACATCTGGTTCTGCCAGGGATTCTCCGAGCCGGGCTCGGGCTCCGACCTCGCCTCGCTGAAAACGCGTGCGGTGCGCGAAGGCGATCACTACGTCGTGAACGGCCAGAAGCTGTGGACTTCCAACGGCCACAACGCTGACTGGATGTTCGCACTGGTGCGCACTGACCCGAACGCGAAGAAGCAGCGCGGCATCACGTATCTTCTGATCGACATGCGCACGCCCGGATTGAAGCTGCGTCCCATCGTCACGCTGGATGGCGACCCCCACACCAACGAGTCTTTTTTCGACGATGTGCGCGTGCCTGTGACCAACCGCATCGGCGAGGAAAACAAGGGCTGGGATTACGCCAAGTTCCTGCTCGGCAACGAGCGCGCCGGCGTGGCCCGTGTCGGGACGTGCAAACGGCGCGTGCTGGCAGCCAGAGCGCTCGCAGCCACGGTCATGGTGGATGGCAAGCCTCTATCGGAAAACGCGCGCTTTCGCGAAAAGCTGGCCCTGATCGAAGTTGAGCTGCAGGCACTGGAAATAACCAACATGATGGTTGTGGACAAGATGAAGAAGCAGGTTGGCTACCAGCAGGATCCGCGCGCCTCCGTGCTCAAGATCAAGGGCTCGGAGCTGCAGCAGGCCACGCTGGAAATACTGCTGGAGGCCGCCGGCCCGAGTGCCATACCAAGGCAACTGGACTTTCTGCTGGCGCAAACTGATGACGTGATTGGGCCGGACTGGGCTGCTACCGCGGCACCCAATTATTTCTTTTCGCGAGCCATCTCGATCTTCGGCGGTTCCAACGAGATTCAGCACAACATCGTTTCCAAAGCCGTGCTGGG
Organism: Betaproteobacteria bacterium; assembly: GCA_947479645.1. Classification (GTDB taxonomy): domain Bacteria; phylum Pseudomonadota; class Gammaproteobacteria; order Burkholderiales; family SG8-39; genus CAIYPG01. The sequence goes on from CANKAJ010000019.1 coordinate 43,539, forward strand.
TTTGTAAGACCGAAGAAGTCGCAATAAACGGAAGCCGCGCCTGCCTGCGGCCGGGGTCAGGTCGGTTACTTTGATCATAATATTGTTATTATTCGTTTTTAGTTCCTGATATTTTTTCGATATTGATCATATTCATTCTGGAATCGATCAACTGACTGGCCTGCCTAAGGAGTTGTCATGGAACTGCGTTTCACCCCCGAGGAAGTCGCCTTCCGCAATGAGGCAAGGACATTTTTTGAGTCGGCACTGCCAGACTCGATACGCAAGAAGGTACAAAGAGGCCAGTACCTGAGCAAGGAGGACATGGTCACCTGGCAACGCATCCTGAATCAGAAAGGCTGGGCTACACCAATGTGGCCGCAGGAATGGGGCGGCACAGGCTGGGATGCAGTGCGCTATTTCATCTACAAGGAAGAAATGAACCGTGCCAATGCCCCCGAGCCATTGGGCATGAACGTGCACATGGTGGGTCCCGTCATCATCAACTTCGGCACCGAGGAGCAAAAGAGAGATTTCCTGCCCAAGGTGCAGAACCTGGACATCTGGTTCTGCCAAGGCTTTTCCGAGCCCGGCTCTGGCTCGGATCTGGCCTCGCTCAAGACGAGTGCCGTGCGCGATGGCGACCATTACGTCATCAATGGCCAGAAGTTGTGGACCTCGGGGGCGCACCGTGCCGATTGGATGTTCGGCCTGTTCCGCACTGATCCAAACGCCAAGAAGCAACGCGGCATCAGCTATATCCTGCTCGACATGAAATCCCCCGGTGTCACGGTGCGCCCGGTCATCACCATGGACCACGGCCATGTCGTCAACGAAGTGTTCTTCGAGAATGTGCGTGTGCCCGTCAAGAACCTGATTGGAGAGGAAAACAAGGGCTGGTCCTACGCCAAGTTCCTGCTCGGCAACGAGCGTGTCGGTATCGCCCGCGTCGGCTTCTCGGCTGGCCGGATCGCCTATGCCAAGGCCGTTGCCACGCGCACCATGGTGGAGGGGAAACCGCTTGCGGAGAATCCGCGCTTTCGCGAGAAGATGGCAATGCTCGAAGTGGAACTGAAGGCGCTGGAAATCACCAACATGATGGTGGTGGCGGGCATGAAAAAGCAGGGGCCCACTCAGGATCCTCGCACTTCGGTACTGAAACTCAAGGGCACAGAAATCCAGCAGGCACTCTGCGAAATTCTGCTGGAAGTCGCCGGGCCTGCTGCGCAGGTGCACGAGCGCGCCTTCCTGGATGGAAATGACGAACTGATCAGTTCACCGGAGTGGAATGCCACCGCGGCGCCGAGCTATTTCCGCATCCGCGCAGCCACCATCTACGGCGGCACCAGCGAAGTCCAGCGCAACGTTGTCGCCAAGGGCGTGCTGGGACTGTAAAATTCGGAACGCCCGGGCTCCCGCCCGGCCAAAGGAGTCGTAGCCAGTGGACTTGCGTTTTACACCCGAGGAAATTGCTTTTCGTAACGAGGCACGGACGTTTTTCGAAGCCACCCTGCCACCCGACATCCGCCGCAAGCAAATGCTCGGACAGCGGCTGACGCGTGACGACATGGTTACCTGGCAGCGCATCCTCAACAAGAAGGGCTGGGCCTGCCCGATGTGGCCCAAGGAATACGGCGGCACTGGCTGGGATGCGGTGAAGTACTTCATCTTCAAGGAAGAGGGCTACCGCGCCTGGGCGCCGGACGTGCTTGGCCACAATATCCAGAACGTAGGCCCGGTCATATGCGCTTTCGGCTCGGACGAACAAAAGGCATTCTTCCTGCCCAAGCTGCGCAATCTTGACCTGTGGTTCTGCCAGGGATTTTCCGAGCCCGGTTCCGGTTCCGACCTCGCCAGCCTGAAGACGCGCGCCGTGCGCGAGGGCGACCATTACATTGTCAACGGCCAGAAGCTGTGGACTTCCGGCGGTCATCATGCCGACTGGATGTATGCACTGGTGCGCACCGATACCGGCGTGAAAAAGCAGGCAGGCATCAGCTATCTGCTGTTCGACATGAAGACGCCCGGGGTGCAAGTACGACCGGTGGTGACGCTGGATGGCCATCCCTATACCAACGAGACCTTCCTCGACAACGTGAAGGTACCGGTGAAGAATCTGGTTGGCGAGGAAAACAAGGGCTGGAATTACGCGAAGTTCCTTTTGGGCAATGAACGCGCCGGCATCGCCCGCGTGGGGCTCACAAAAGCACGCGTCCGCCTGGCCAAGGCGCTGGCCGAGCGTGTCTACGTGGATGGCGCACCAATGTCCGAAAACCGGCAGTTCCGCGAAAAGCTGGCCGCCATCGAGGTGGAGCTGAAGGCGCTGGAGATCACCAACATGATGGTGGTTGCCGGGATGAAGAAGGGTGGCGCGAAGCATGATCCGCGCACCTCGGTGTTGAAGATCAAAGGCTCGGAAGTGCAACAGGCGTCGTTGGAGTGCCAGATGGAACTTGCCGGTCCTGATGCCATGGCGCGCCAGGTGGGTTTCATGGAGGCAAAAGTCGCCGATGCGATTGGTCGGGAAGGCATGGCCAACAGCGCGCCGAATTACTATTTCTCGCGGGTGCTTTCGATTTACGGCGGTTCCAACGAAATCCAGCGCAACATCATTGCCAAGGCGGTTCTGGGGCTGTAAGTCCGGATTACCCTCTGCGATACGTTTCAAAGTCGAATGCATCCTCGAGACAGTTGTGCGAGGATAGGACACCGATTTATACTGTGGTTCCTTCCCTGCCGCACCGAAGCCTACATTCGGGACGCACGGGCACCCGCCCAGCCAAAGGAGTACTAAAAGTTGGACTTGCGCTTTACGTCCGAAGATATTGCCTTCCGCAATGAGGCGAGATCATTCTTCGAGTCCAATTTACCGCCGCACATTCGCCGTAAACAGATACTCGGCCAGCGCCTGCCCAAGGAAGATGTCGTTGCCTGGCAACGCATTCTGAACAAAAAGGGTTGGGCCTGCCCAATGTGGCCAACGGAATATGGCGGAACCGGCTGGGATGCGGTGCGCTATTACATTTTCAAGGAAGAGAGCTGCCGCGCCTATGCGCCCGACCCTCTCAGCCACAATATTCAGCAGACCGGCCCGGTCATCTGCGCCTATGGCACCGATGAACAGAAAGCATTCTTCCTGCCAAAGCTGCGCAATCTGGACATCTGGTTCTGCCAGGGATTCTCCGAGCCTGGATCCGGCTCGGATCTGGCTTCGCTCAAGACCCGGGCTGTGCGCGACGGTGATGATTACATCGTCAATGGGCAGAAGTTGTGGACGACCAATGGCCATCGTGCCGACTGGATGTATTGCCTGGTGCGCACGGATACCGGTGTCAAGAAACAGGCTGGGATCAGTTATTTGCTGATCGACATGAAAACACCCGGCGTGCAGGTACGACCGGTTGTCACTCTGGACGGTGATCACCACACCAATGAAACCTTCTTTGACAATGTCAGGGTGCCTGCAAGAAACCTGATTGGCGAGGAAAACAAGGGATGGGGCTACGCCAAATTTCTGCTGGGCAACGAACGGGCGGGTATCGCCAAGGTCGGCCTCTCAAAGGCTCGTATCAGCCTGATCAAGGCACTTGCCCAGCGCATGCAGGTGGAAGGTGCACCGCTTTCGGAGAATCGCCGCTTCCGTGAAAAGCTCGCCTTGATCGAAACCGAACTCCAGGCGCTGGAGATGACCAACATGGTCGTCGTCGCCGGAATGAAGAAGTCAGGTGGAAACCGGCAGGATCCGCGAACCTCCGTGCTGAAGATCAAGGGTTCTGAGCTTCAGCAGGCCACGACCGAACTCATGCTGGAAGTCGGCGGCCCGCATTCAATGGCGCATCAGCACGAGTTTCTGGAAGCACTGACTGACAACGCTATAGGTCCAGACTGGGCAGGCACTGCCGCACCGAATTATTTTTTCGGTCGAGCCGTGTCCATTTTCGGTGGGTCGAACGAGATTCAACACAATATTGTTGCTAAGGCTGTCTTGGGGCTGTAACTTTCTTAAAGGACTATCACGATGGACTTTGATCTAAGCGAAGAGCAGCGGATGCTCAAGGAAAGTGTGGACCGATTGCTGGAAGATCGGTACTCATTCGAGCAGCGCAAAACTTACACCAAGGCACCCGATGGCTGGAGCCGGGAACTTTGGCAGCAGTACGCTGACCTGGGACTGCTCAGCGTTCCCTTCGACAGCAAGTACGGTGGTTTCGGCGGAGGCCCCGTCGAAACCATGATCCTGATGGAGGCATTCGGTGCGGCACTGGTACTGGAGCCGTACTTTGCCACTGTCACTCTGTTTGGCGGCTGCGTTCGCATCGCCGGCACGGAAGCGCAGAAGGATGCGCTGTTGCCCAAAATTGGCGAGGGCAAATTGCTTGGCGCCTTTGCTCACTCGGAGCGCAACTCCCGTTATGACCTGGCCGATGTACAGACGACGGCCAAGAAAGATGGATCAGACTGGGTGCTCGATGGCGAGAAGACCGTAGTCATCCATGGCGACTGTGCGGACAAACTGATTGTCTCGGGACGTATTTCCGGCGGCCAACGCGACAAGGATGGCATCGGCCTGTTTCTGGTCGATGCCAAGGCGCCCGGCGTTACGCGCAAGGGCTATCCCACGCAGGACAGCCTTCGCGCCGCCGACATTACACTCAAAGGGGTGAAAGTTGCTGCTGGTGATATGCTGGGCGAGTCGGGCAAGGCATTCCCCATCATTGAGCGCGTCGCGCAGTCAGCCATCCAGGCGCTGTCGGCCGAGGCGGTCGGCGGCATGCAGGAAATGCTGGACATTACGGTTGAGTACCTCAAGACGCGTCACCAATTTGGCGTGCCTATCGGATCATTTCAGGCGCTGCAGCACCGCGCAGTGGATATGCTGGTAGCGACAGAGCAGGCGCGCAGCATGGCCATGTTTGCCGCCATGATGGTCGACGAAAAGGATGACGCTGAGCGCGCCAAAGCCATCAATGCGGTCAAGGTGCACATCGGCAAATCAGGACGCTATGTGGGTCAGCAATCCATTCAACTGCATGGCGGCATTGGCATGACCCTTGAGTACAAGGTCGGCCACTATTTCATCCGCTCAACCATGATTGAAATACTCTTTGGTGATACTGACCATCATCTGGCAGCATTGGCCAGGGCTGGCGGGCTGATTGCCCCAGGCACCACTGCTTGAGGTACTGCCTTATCCGGTGCTGCCATGGCACCGGCGCATTATTTCAATTTGCGAAGGAGGCGACCCTGCCTTCTTCGTCTTCGCCGCGGGATATTCCTGTCCGCATCCAACAATCAGTTCAGGAAAGTGATTTTGACCATGAGCATCAAAGGTAAAGCCTATATCGCCGGGGTGTACGAACATCCCACCCGCAAGGCAGAGCACTCGTCTCTCGCCCAGTTGCACGCTGAAGTAGCCAAGGGCGCTCTTGAAGACGCGGGGCTCTCTTTCAAGGACGTCGATGCGTATTTCTGCGCAGGTGACGCCCCTGGCCTCGGCCCGCTTAACATGATTGATTACATGGGTCTGAATGTCAGACATTTCGACTCGACGGACGTCGGTGGCTCTTCATACCTGGTGCACGCCGCGCACGCCGCGCAGGCCATCGCAATGGGAAAATGCAACGTTGCATTGATTACGCTGGCAGGCCGCCCACGCTCCGAGGGTCGCAGTGGAACCCAGCAGCGCGTCATGGCCCCCAACATACCAGACGCTCCTTTCGAGAGCCCGTATGGCCCTGTCACAGTCAACATGTACGCGTTGGCTGCGATGCGGCATATGTACGAATATGGCACAACCAGCGAGCAGATGGCCTGGGTTAAGGTTGCAGCATCGCATCACGCCCAGTACAACCCGCATGCCTTGCTGCAAAAAGTATTGACTGTTGAAGATGTCGTCAACTCCCCAATGATTGCGGATCCACTGCATCGCATGGATTGCTGCGTCGTCACTGATGGTGGCGGGGCAGTACTGATGGTCAATCCTGCCATTGCGAAGAGTCTGAAGCGTCCGCTGGTCAAACTGATCGGCGCCGCGGAAACGACCAAGGGGCCGACCGGCGGGAAAATCGACCTACCCACCTCCGGTGCAATCAGGACTGGCGCGCAGGCTTTTGCCGAAGCCGGCGTGACCCATTCCGACATCAAATATGCATCGATTTACGACAGTTTTACCATCACCGTAATCATGCAACTGGAAGATCTGGGGTTCTGCAAGAAGGGTGAAGGTGGCAAGTTCGTCGCTGATGGCAACCTGATCTCCGGTGTGGGCAAGCTGCCCTTCAATACCGACGGCGGCGGCATGTGCAATAACCACCCTAACAACCGCGGCGGCATCACCAAGATCATCGAAGCAGTACGCCAGTTGCGCGGCGAAGCGCACCCCAAGGTGCAGGTCAAGAACTGTGATATTGCACTGGCTCATGGCACTGGCGGCTCACTCGCCACACGCCATGGCAGCGCCACCATGATTATGGAAAGGGAGTAACGACAATGGCCACACCGTATCAGGACAGGAAGATTGCGGCTCCACTCTTGAATGAAGGGGACGCGACGTATTTTGAAGCGGCGACCAAGGGCAAGCTGATGGTGAAGTACTGCAATGACTGCAAGCAGTACCACCACTATCCACGCACGCTGTGCCCGTTCTGCTTCTCGGACAAGACCGAGTGGAAGGAAGCCAGGGGCACAGGGACGGTGTACAGCTTCAGCATTACGCGCGCGGCCGGCCCGGTGCCGTATGCGATTGCGTATGTGACACTGGATGAAGGTCCGTCCATGATGACGAACATTGTTGAATGTGATCTGGACACGATCAAATGCGGGCAAAAGGTTACGGTAACCTTCAAGCCAACTGATGATCCCAAGATCGCCATACCCATGTTCAAACCGGTCTAACCAGCCAGCCGGCCTTCCGGCGTCGCGATGCCGGAAGTTTTTCAGTATGAAGAATAAAAAAGCCCGCATCGCGGGCTTTTTTATTTTGTGCTCCCGTTGTATTTGACGGGAGCCAAGATCAATTAACGCATCGCCGCGTTGACTTTCTCCAGAACCGCCAATCCCGGACAAAGATCTTTCGAG
>CANKAJ010000020.1 GCA_947479645.1 Betaproteobacteria bacterium
ATGTACTTTGGCCCCCCGCCGCAGGTCATCAATACCGAGATTTTTTCCACGGTGCCCGACAGTATTCGTAACGCGGCATCCAAGGTCAAAAAGGGCAAGCCCAAATGCTTTCTGGAGGGTCCCTCGTTCGATCGCGACGGCAACCTGTACTGCGTTGATATTCCGTTCGGTCGCATACTCCGTGTTTCGCCCAAGAAGGAATGGGACGTTGTTGCCGAATATGACGGCGAGCCGAACGGGCTGAAGATTCACAAGGACGGGCGCATCTTCATCGCCGATCATCATCACGGCATCATGCTGCTCGACCCGGTACGTGGCACTGTTACCCCTTTTCTCGAGGGGCCCACCAAGGACCGCTTCAAGGGGACCAACGACCTGATCTTCGCCAAGAATGGCGATCTGTATTTCACCGACCAGGGCAGCACCGGGCTGCACGATCCGACCGGGCGCGTATACCGTTACACCACCGCGGGCCGTCTGGAATGCCTGATCGATACCATTCCCAGTCCCAACGGTCTCGTCTTCAATGTGCGTGAGAACGCGCTCTTTGTTGCTGTGACACGGGCCAATGCGGTATGGCGCATTCCGCTGGATGACACCAGAGGCATCAGCAAGGTGGGCCTCTTCGTGCAGTTGTTCAGTGCCGGTCCGGACGGCCTGGCGCTCGATGAGGCAGGCAACGTGCTGGTGACACACCCGGGGCATGGCATCGTCTGGGTGTTCAGCAAGACCGGGATACCCCTGTATCAGGTGAAGTCCTGTGGAGGCGATGCGACTACCAACCTGGCGTTTGGTGGCGATGATCGGAAGACCTTGTACATCGTCGACTCCAGGGCAAACAATATCCTCACGGCGAAAATGCCGGTGGCCGGCAAAATGATGTATTCCCACACTTGAACGGCAGGAAAGAGGGGGCTGTGATGAAGGCCGTTCGAGGTATTGCAGTACTGGCATTGCTGACTGCGATGACGGGCGCCATCGCGCAGGCCTATCCTTCCAGGCCGATACGGATGATCTCGCCGTACCCGCCCGGCGGTGGCAATGACATCCTCGGACGGATTCTCGGCGACAAGATGAGCGAAGGCCTGGGCCAGCGCATCGTTGTGGAGAACAAGCCCGGCGCCAACACGATCGTTGGCACCGAGGTTCTGGCCAAATCGGCCCCCGATGGCTATACGCTGATTTTGCTGCCCAGTACCTTCGTCACCAATCCGGCTTTCTATCCCAAGCTGCCCTACGATACGGTCAGGGACTTTGCGGCGGTGGGACTGGTTGCCAACTCGCCGCAGATGATGGTCGCGCATCCTTCGGCGCCGGTGAAGGCGATCAGGGATGTGATCGCGCTGGCCAAGTCCAAGCCTGGCGAGTTGAGTTACGGATCCTCTGGCAATGGTTCGCCAGGGCATCTGGCCGGCATTCTGTTCAGCATGATGACCGGTGCCGAACTGACGCATGTGGGTTACAAAGGAACGGCGCCCGCAGTCAATGATGTCGTCGCCGGGCACATTCCGATGATGATGTCGTCGATGATTTCGGTCATACCGCAGGTCAAGGCCGGCAAACTGCGCGTGATTGCGGTGACCACGAACAAGCGCCTGCCAGTCGTGCCGGATGCACCCACCATTGCCGAGGCCGGCGTTGCCGGGTATGAAGCCGGCTTCTGGTACGGCATGCTGGCACCTGCACGCACGCCGGACGCCATTGTCAAACAACTCAATATCCAGATCGAGCACACCTTGAAACAGGCCGATGTTCTGGAAAAATTTGCGGCGCAGGGCATCGAGCCCTACTACAGCACACCGCAGGACTTTGCGGCAAGAATCAGGGAGGAACTGCCCAAGTGGAGCAAGGTCATCTCGGCTTCCGGTGTGAAGATCGAGTAGGCGCATGATAGTCATGTGCGCCCTTTCAAACCGGTTTCGTGTAGTTGCCTTCTCCCTTGCGTTGCTGGCAGGGATCAGCAATGCCTGCGCCCAGTCTTATCCGGTCCGCCCGCTGCATCTGGTTTCGCCTTTTCCGCCCGGCGGCGGCAATGACGTCATCTCACGGGCGCTGGCCAATGGCATGACACGCCATATCGGGCAGAGCGTCATCGTTGATAATCGACCTGGTGCGGAAACCGTGGTCGGCATGTCCATGGTCGCGAAAGCAGCGCCGGATGGCTATACGCTGATCATGACCAGCAGTACCTATGCCATCAATCCGACCCTGAATCCGGGCTTGCCGTATACCGTGAAGGACTTTGAGCCGGTGTCCCTGATCGGTTCCGCGCCCCTCATTCTGACGACCAATCCGTCGCTGCCGTTGAGCAGTGTTGCCGACATCATTGTGCTGGCGAAGGCAAAGCCCGGACAGGTATTTGCTGGAAGCGCATCGCTGGCGTCACGTCTTGCCATTGAACTGCTCAACATGATGGCAGGCGTCAAGGTGGTACATGTTCCCTACAAAGGCACAGCGCTGGCAGCGACCGATCTGATGGGAAACCGCGTGCACCTGACGTTCGCCAGCGCGCCGGGGGTGCTGCCTCATATCAAGACGGGCAAATTGCGCGGCATTGCCGTTACCGGTGCCTCACGCTCCCAGGTCATGCCTGATCTGCCCACGGTAGCCGAAAGGCTGCCGGACTTCGAGGCGAGCACCTGGTATGGCGTGCTGGTGCCTGCCGGCACATCGCCCGACATCGTGCGCAGGCTGGGCGCCGATATCGCGAAGGCGCTGGCCGAACCGGATGTCAGGGAGCGCCTGATCACGCAAGGCATCGACGTGGCCGGCAGCACGCCGGAACAGTTCAAGTCCTACGTTCAGGCGGAAATCGTGAAATGGGCAAAAGTGATCAAATTTGCAGATGTTCGTCCTGATTGAAAGTATTTATAAAGGTATTGCTATCACAATAGTAGTACACAGCCCCCGCCCCTGGAGAGCGCCATGCCGTATCTGAAGCTGCAGCCGGACTTCAAACTGTTCTACAAGATCGATGATTACACCGATCCCTGGTCGGAGCCGGAGACCGTGTTGTTCATCCATGGCGCCAACGAGAGCATCGATGCCTGGCGTGCCTGGGTGCCCCATATGTCGAGGCGCTATCGCATGATTCGCATCGATCTGCGCGGCTTTGGCCAATCCGGGCCGGTACCCAGCGATTTCAAGTTCACCACCGAAATGTTCGTCGATGACATGGTGCGCGTCATCACGCATTTCTCGAAAGAGCCGGTGCATGTGGTGACTGCCAAGAGTGGGGGCATCAGCGTCATCGCGCTCGCCGCCCGCCGGCCCGATCTGGTGCGCACCATCACGCTGGCCTGTGCTTCGGTGTATGCGCCCAAGGCCGAAGGCTGGGTGGAGCACATGGAGCAGGGCGGCATGCGCAGCTGGGTGCGCAGCACCATGCGCAAACGCCTCGGAACAAAATTGCCCGAGCGTGGCATCGACTGGTGGGTGGATCTCATGGGCAGTACGCCGCTGTCGACCATGCAGGCTTATTTCAAATGGGTGACCCAGACCAACGTCATGCCCGATCTTCCGAACATCCAGTGCCCGACGCTCTTCATCACCACCGACTCTCCCAATCGGACCCAGGCCGAACTCGATACCTACAAGGCCAATGTGAAGAACCTGGAAACCGCGCAGATTGCGTCGGATGGTTACCATGCTTCGGGTTCAGACCCGGATGCGACGGCGCGTGCAACGCTGGAATTTCTCGGCCGACACGGCCGCTGAAATCCGGGCATTGCAAGGGAACGGGGCCGGAAGTTGACTGGAACAGACCATCAACTGGAGCAGACCAGCATGCTGTTTCTTCACCGGCGAATGAGCCACGTGCGCGGGGTGCTTTCGAGTCTTTGCCTGATTGCCGCGCTCTCAGGCTGTTGCAGCAATGCGCTTGCGCAGGCCTATCCGAACAAACCCATCAGGCTGATTGCCGGCTCCGCGGCGAACGGGCCCGTGGATATCACGGCGCGCATGATCGCCAAGCATTTCACGGATTCGCTGGGACAGACCATCGTGGAGAACCGCATCGGTGCCGGCGGGACCATCGGCGCGGAGTATGTTGCGAAGTCTCCGCCGGACGGCTACACGCTGTTGCTGGGCAGTGCCGCCGCGCTGTGCATTGCACCGGCCATCTACGACAACCTGCGCTACGATTCGGTCAAGGACTTCGCGCCCATCAGCACCCTGGTGGACTCCTTTGCCGTGCTGGTGGTCAGTCCGGCGTTGCCGGCGCGCTCGATCAGGGAGTTGATCACGCTGGCCAAAGCGCGGCCGAATCCCTTGCAGTTTGGTTCCGCCGGCGTCGGTTCGCATACGCATCTGGCGATGGAATTGTTCAAGAGCATGGCCGACATCAAGGCCGAGCATATTCCCTACAAGGGTGGCGCACCGGCGCTGCTGGACCTGGTCGGGGGGCGAACCGACTTCATGATGATTCCGGTGGTCGGCCTGGGTCAGTTCGTCAAGCAGGGGAAGGTGCACGTGCTGGGTTTCACCGCCGGCCGGCGCTCCGAGTCGATGCCGGACGTGCCCACGATTGCCGAAGCGGGCTTGCCGGGATTTCAGTCCAGCTCCTGGTATGGCGTACTGGCGCCGGCGGGTACGCCGCGCGATATCGTCATGAAGCTGAATGCGGCCGTGGTCAGAAGCCTTGGTACCCAGGAGATGAAAGACTCGCTGCGTGCGCAGGGGCAGGAGCCGGTGGGCAATACGCCGGAGCAGTTTTCCCAGTTGATACGCGAAGAATTGCCAAAGTGGGCGAAGGTGGTGAAGGCCTCGGGGGCCAAACTGGAATAGTCTGGCAATCCGCACGCCCTTCTTTGCAGCTACCGTAACGAAAACAAAATTTCAAAAGGAGCCAATACAGCCATGCCGACCGTCACTCGCAAGGGCAAGCCCGATATTCATTACGAGCTGGATGACTATACTGACCCGTGGAAGAAGGCGCCGGTCATACTGCTTCAGCATGGTTTCGGGCGATCTTCGAAATTCTGGTACCCGTGGGTGCCCTACCTCAGCCGGTTCTACAAGGTCGTGCGGCCGGATCTGCGCGGACTGGGGCAGTCATCGGCGCAGTTTGATTACGACAAGACGATGACGCTGGAAGAGTATTTCGGTGACCTGAATGCGGTGATCGATCATGTCGGTGCCGACTCCGTGCATTACTGTGGCGAGTCGCTGGGCGGCACGCTGGGCATGCCGTTTGCGGCCGAGCATCCGCAGCGGGTGCGCACACTCTCGGTGATGGCCTCCACGGTCAAGGAACATACCGATCGTGGAACCGATTATCTCAAGGGCCAGTCGCGCATGGATGCCATCGCCAAATTGGGGGTGCGGGCCTGGGCGGAGGCCTCCGGCGGCGGGCGGCGCTTCCCACCGGACAGCGACCCGGGCTTTCTGCGCTGGTTTGCCGACGAAATGGGCAAGTCCGATGTCAACGTGCTGCTGGGCATGATGCGCAATGTGGTCTCCAAATTTGACGGCTCGGCTTATCTGACGCGCATCAAGGCGCCGATGCTGGGCATCTATCCGACAGCAGGGCCAATTACCAATGAAGAGCAGATCGATCTTCTGAAGTCGAGCGTTGCCGATATCCGGATCGTCCGCCTGCCATGCAAATTCCACAGCGTCAACATCATCAAGCCGGCGACTTGTGCGCTGGAGGTGCTGCACTTTGCGGCCCGGCATGACGGAATCGCCTGCCACGAGTAATTGCAGAACTGCACGTTTGAGGGTTGTGCAGAGATGGCATCAATCCGGGCGTCATTGCATGTTGCTGTGCAATATTTGTGCGTTCGTCCGACGGCCGCCCCATGGCCGCACCAAAACAATGCCGTGTCGGCGCGAATGCCTCGTCATGGCGCACGGACGTTTCCGACTGCCATAGCAGAACTGCATTCGAACAGCGTGGCATTACCCTTGCTAATTGCTGTGCAATCGAAAACAACACTGCCACCGACCGCGGTGGCCGGCAATTGCGGACATGTCAAAGTGAACTATGCACAAGCGATCCGGAACATTGTAGAAGGCCAGGATGTCCATGCAGGCCTGGAAGCGCGCGAGGCGAAGCAACTGTTTGCTGCCATGCTGGACGGTGGCATCCCGGAGCTGGAATTGGGGGCTTTGCTTGTCGCACTGCGCGTGGGAAAGCTGCCGGTGTCAGCGATGCTGGGCTTCGAAGAGGCGCTTGCCGAGCACGTGTTGTCGTTGTCGCATTGGCAGGACGCTGCGCCGCGACCAGTTGTCATACCGGCCTATGGCGCGGTGCGTGGCCAGCCCAACCTGACGCCGCTGGTTGCCATGCTGCTGCAACGATTACATGTCCCGGTACTGGTTCATGGGACGCTCGAGAGTCATGGCGGTCTGGCCAGTGCCTATGTTTTTCGTGAATTGGGCATCATGCCCTGCACCACACTCTCCCAGGCACGCAGCACGCTGGAGCAGGAGCGGCTGGCCTTTGTGTTGACCGGTGTGCTCGCGCCGGGACTTGCCGCCTTGTTGTCGCTGCGAGCCCGGACCGGTGTCATCGGTCTGTGCCGGAGCATGGCGACGTTGCTGGATCCCTTTGCCGGCGCAGGACTGCGCATCGTGGCGACCGATGATCCTGCGGAGTGTGCGTGCCTGCGTGAACTGCTGCTGGCAACCGGCGGCACGGCTTTGCTGATGCGTGGTGTGGCAGGTGAGGCCTTCGCCAATCCGCGCCGGCGTCCGCGTATGGAGTTGATCCGGGAGGGCGCAAGTATCGTGTTGTTCGAGCAGGAGCATTCTCACGAGCATGTCGCCGAAATGCCTGCGGCTGCTGGCGAGGCCGGGGGTGAGCCACGCGCGGCGGCGAATTACATCCGTCGCATTCTTGCCGGTTCAGCGCAATTGCCACCGCCGATCGTCAATCAGCTGGCCTGCTGTTTGTATGCATCGGGTCATACTGACGATCTGAATCAGGCCAAGGCCATCGTTGCAGTTGCCATTCGCGGACTGGCGGCGGCCTGAGCCGGTTGGATTGAGTCGATACCCCAAACCGAGGCACCAAACCGAAGTCCTATTCAGAGCGAAGCGCAAATTGCTCGCTGTCGATCGCCGCAATCTCACGCAATACGCTTTCCGCAGTGAGGTCATTCATGCAGCGGAAATGCCCCAGCGGACACTCACGCTTGAAACAGGGCCGGCACTCCAGGCCTTCGAACTGCACCAGACGCGCGGGCGGACCATCGCCGGTGAGTGGCGGCGTGTGTTCCGCACTGGATGAACCATACAGCGCAATCAGTGGCCTGCCCAGTGCGGCAGCGACATGCATCAGTCCGGAGTCATTGCTTACCACCAGTTGTGCCGCCGACAGCAGATCAATTGCAGCGGTGAGATCGGTGTGGCCGCACAGGTTGATTACGCGGCCCTCAGCCAGTGTGGCCAGTGCGGCGATTTCCTCGCCGATGGCGCGATCCTTGTCCGACCCGATCAGCCAGACCGTCATGCCGCGCGCTGCCAGATGCCCGGCCAGTGCCGCGAAGTGGCGCACCGGCCAGCGTTTGGCCGGGCCGTATTCCGCCCCAGGACAGAATGCCACCACTGGCCGGCTGCGATCCAGTCCCAGTCGCGCGACGGTGATGAGCAGATTGGCATGGTCGACCCTCAGTCGGGTCGCCTCCAACTGCGATTCGACCGGCTTGCCGGGGACTTCCGCCAGTTGTGCATAACGATCTGCCATCAGCGGCAGACGTTTGGCGTCGAGTTTGTGCACGACGTTGAGCAGGCCGTAGCGGGATTCGCCGACATAGCCGACACGCAGCGGAATGTCGGCAAAGAAGGGGATGAGGGCCGACTTGAAGCTGTTGGGCAGCACGATGGCCTGGTCGTAGCCCTGTTGTTTCAATTCGCGCCCCAGCCGCCAGCGGTCTTTCAGCCGCAATTCGCCGTGCCGGAACTGGGTCCGGGACACCGCTGATATTTCCGGCATACGCTGCATGATGGGCGCTGTCCAGTCCGGCGCAAGCGCGTCCAGGATGACGCCGGGCAGGCGTCGATGCAGGCTTGCAAACAGCGGTTGGGCGAGCAGCGTGTCGCCGATCCAGTTGGGGGCGACGATCAATATCCGTGGCATGTGCTCATGTCCGGATTGGGGCGGATGTTCATGCACTGATTTTGACCGGGAAGCTCTCGACAGTCCAGCGTCGGGCATTGGTTTCGTCGGGGGATTTTTTGCTTGTTACCGGAATCGAATTTCACAAATTCGCAGACGCCGAGCACGGTCTCCGGTGCCCCCTTGCAGTAGAGTACACGGCCCTTGGGGCTATCAGGGGTGGGGCTGGCACATAGCACCGACATGCGCTTGCGGTCGGTGTCGAAGGGAGTCCTGTCGATGCGCGATAGGCGCGCAATTTCGTGCTGCAATGGTGATGCGTCCTTGCCGGCAGTTTTCGTGAGATGGGCGATCCAGCCGAACTCGGTATGCATTAGACCACGGCACTCGCCTGACCCGATACCACCGTCGTCCCGGCCAGCACAACGTTCTTTGCGTAGAGTGGCGAGTCTTCCGTGCTGGGCCCGGTATCGCGCGCCATGGGAGGGGATTCACCGGTGACCGTTGCGGTATTGACCCGCAACCCAAAGGCCTCAATCAGGCGGCAATCGGCTGGAACCAGATTGCCTTCTTCCAGCAGAGCAATATCACCCGGCGCCAGATCGGTCGCCAGCAGTTCGATGACCTTGCCGTCGCGTCGCACCTGCACCTTCTGCAGCAACAACTGGCGCAGCGCGGCGACGGCCTGCTCGGCCTTGTATTCCTGCCAGAAGGAAAAAACGCCGTTGACAATGATGGCGCCGATGATCGCTACACCGAGGCGCGCCTGCACAGACAATCCGGAGGAAATCACGGTGTGATGCGGTTGCAATTGGCTGAATGGGGCACATTCAGCCAATATAGTCTTGCTTTGGCAGGCTAGTGCCCTTGTTTCGCTGCGCCCTTGTACACGTATTGAGCACCGCAATAGGGACACAGCATTTCGCCGGTTTTGGCCACATCCAGGAACACCCTCGGATGCATGCTCCATACCGGCGTGTCGGGCATGGGGCAGTGCAGGGGCAGATCAGTCTCGGTCACTTCGACGACTCGGGTGGCAGATTTTGTGTCGCTCATAATTTGCCTGCCTTCGATTTTGCCGGCTTCTTCGCCGACTTTCTGGCCGGTTTGGCTGTTGTCACCAGTGACAGCCATTTCTTGTGTCTGGCTACCTTGCCATTTACAACGTCAAAGAACAGTTTCTGGATTTTGGTCGTGATCGGGCCGCGCTTGCCGGCGCCAATGACGCGGCCGTCCAGTTCGCGGATCGGTGTGATCTCGGCCGCGGTACCCGAGAAAAAGGCTTCGTCAGCGATATAAATATCATCGCGGGTGAGGCGCTTGGATGCCACTGTGTAACCGAGTTCCTTGGCCAGGGTGTGAATGGAATCGCGTGTGATCCCCATCAGCGCCGAGGCGATCTCCGGTTCGTAGATCTTGCCTTTCTTGACGATGAAGAGGTTCTCGCCCGCGCCTTCGGCGACGAAGCCATCCACGTCAAGCAGCAGCGCTTCATCGTAGCCGTGTTCAACCGCTTCGGTATTTGCAAGGATCGAGTTGGCATAGGTGCCGGAGAACTTGGCACGGGCCATGTTGACGTTGACGTGGTGGCGTGAGTAGGACGAGGTCTTCACGCGAATGCCTTTTTCCAGGGCCTCCTCGCCAAGGTAAGCGCCCCAGGGCCAGGCTGCGATCGCCACGTGCACCGTGGCACCCTTGGGCGATACGCCCATTTTTTCCGAGCCGTAAAACGCGATCGGCCGCAAGTAGCAGGAGGTCAGCTTGTTGGCACGCACCACCGCCTTGTGCGCTTCCATCAGCGTCTTGGCGTCATAGGGCATTTTCATCATGTAGATCTTGGCCGAGTTGAACCAGCGCTCGGTGTGCTCTTCAAGGCGGAAAATGGCCGGGCCGTTGACGGTGTTGTAGGTGCGCAGGCCTTCGAACACGGCCAGGCCGTAGTGCAGTGAGTGGGTCAGCACATGCGTGGTGGCGGAACGCCAGGGAACCAGCTTGCCGTCATACCAGATAAAACCGTCGCGATCGGCCATGGACATCGAATGACTCCGGAAAAAGGGCTGCAAAAGTGAGCATTTTAGCGGAACTTGACCCACTCTTGGATTGGCGCAGCGCAGGGAATCGCCGGCCCGAGTGGGTAGGCGACGCATCGCAAGCATGGGCACTGGGTTAAGTACGGGGATAATATTTGATAATAATATTTCGATACCTATCTAATTCATTTGGAGTGGTATTTAATATTGATAATAAAATGGTCGCCTTGAAGCGGCTTGAAATCAAAGGATGACATCGTGACAATTCCCTATGCCTGCGTGCTGATCGCGGCGATGCTGCCCTATATCACCGTTGCACTGGCCAAGATGCAGCCTGGTTTTGACAACAAGGCGCCGCGGCCGTGGCTGGACGCTCAGACCGGCTGGCGCAGGCGTGCCTACTGGGCGCATCAGAATAGCTTCGAGGCATTCCCTGCGTTCGCCGCCGGAGTGATCATCGCGCAACTTGCGCAGGTGCCGCAGGGGCGTATCGACATGCTGGCGATCACCTTCGTTGTCGCGCGCTTCGCCTATGTGGCGGCTTATCTCGCCGACGCCGCGGTGCTGCGCTCCATCGTCTGGTTCCTCGGTATCCTGTGCGTGCTGGGATTGTTCGTCAGCGCGTTCTGATGCAGCGCCTCAGGATTTCCCAAGCACGTTCCGCCACAACTGCAGTGTTGCCTCCACCTGCGCGGCGACTTCATCGCGCGGCATGCGCGCGTAGCGCTCGCCCTGCAATCGCAAGCGATGCTGGTGGCGGCGGAATACGCGGTAGGCGTCCTGCACCGCGGCGGCCAGCGGTTTGGGGATCAGCCCCAGTTTCCCGGCATAGCCCAGCAGCGCGATGTTGCCGTGATTCAGGGCGAGTTCGGCATGCAGGTGAGAATGGGCCAGGATCAGGTACTGGACGATGAATTCGATGTCCACCATGCCGCCGCGATCGTGCTTCAGGTCGAAGAGCCGGCTGCGGTTGGGATGTCCGTCGGCCATGGTCTTGCGCATGTCGCGCACATCGTCGGCGAGCTTGGCCGCATCGCGCGGCGAACGCAGGATGGCCTGGCGCTCGGCTTCGAAGGCCGCCCCGAGGGTGGCGTCGCCGGCGCAAAAGCGTGCGCGCGTCAGCGCCTGGTGCTCCCAGGGCCAGGCTGATTCGTGCTGATAACGGCGAAATGCGCCCATCGAGCTCACCATGAGGCCGCTGGCGCCGTCGGGACGCAGGCGAAGGTCGGTCTCGAACAGTACGCCGGCACCGGTCCGGCTGGAGAGCCAGGTGTTCACGCGTTGCGCCAGGCGCGCGTAATTTTCGGCGTGCGCCTCGTCAGCGTCGTCGTACAGAAAGACAATATCAAGGTCAGAGGCATAGCCCAGTTCCTTGCCGCCGAGCTTGCCATAGGCAATGATGGCAAAGTGCGGATCTTCGGGCAGTCCGTTCCCCGGGCGCTGGGCGCGCAGTTGCGTCCAGCACAGTTCCAGGGTCACCCGCAGAATCAGGTCGGCCAGGTCGGACAGGTGATCGGCGAGCCGTTCCACCGATAACGCACCGGCAAGATCCTGCGCGAGCAGGTGAAATAGATGCGCATGGTGGGCTTCACGCAAGGCGTCCATCTGCCGTTCCGGGTCGTCATGCAATTCCAGCAGGGTTTTCCTGAGGGCACGACCGGCTGCGGGCCAGTCCGGCGGTGCCAGCAGTTGCTGCGGGTCGAGCAACTCGTCCAGCAGGACCGGATGGTGGTTGAGGAATTCCGCAGCCCAGCTCGACGCCGACATCAGTTCGGTGAGCCGATCCAGCGCCACCGGATTCTCATGGAGCAGGGCCAGGTAGGCGGCACGCCGGCTGATGGTTTCAATCAGATCGAGCACGCGCGCCAGCGTGGCGTCAGGACTGGCTTGTCGCGCGGAACTCTCGATCAGGTGAGGTACCAGCTCATCGACTCGTTCGCGGCTGCTTTCGGGCAGCGATTGGTAGCGGCTGCCGGTGCGAATGGCGGCCAGTCGGGTGGAGACGCTGGTCACATCGACGAAACCGAGCTTGCGCAACTGCCGCTGGTGCTCGGCTGCATTGGCTTTTTCAGCACTGTCCAGCCAGAGTCCGGCCAGCGCATGGCGCGGCTGCGCTTGGGTGGAGAAAATGGACTCGAAGCGTTGTGCTACCGCGGTGCGATGGCCGTCCAGGGCGCGCAGGAAACTTTTCCAGCCGCGATAGCCCATGGCCACCGCCACCCGCTTGCAGTCTGCGGCATCCTCGGGCAATTCGTGGGTCTGGGCATCGTCCAGATATTGCAACCGGTGCTCAACGCGGCGCAGGAAATCATAGGCCGAGGAGAGCACGCTGACATCGTCGGCGCTCAGCAACCGGCGCTCGCCAAGCAGCGCGAGCACTGCCAGCGTCGGGCGTGTCTGCAATGCCGGTTCGCGTCCGCCGCGAATGAGCTGAAACACCTGGGCAATGAATTCAATCTCGCGGATACCGCCCGGTCCGAGCTTGACATTGCCGTTGAGCTCGCGTCGCGCTACCTCTGCGCGGATCTGGGCGTGCAATTCACGCATGGCGCCATAGGCGCCATAGTCCAGGTATTTTCGAAATATGAAGGGCCGAACCATGCTGGCCAGCGCTTGTTGCGCGGCCGCACCGCCGCTCATGGGGCGGCCCTTGATCCAGGCATAGCGTTCCCATTCGCGGCCCTGGGCGACCAGATATTGTTCCATGGCGTCAAAACACATTGCCAGCGGCCCGGGTTCGCCCCAGGGCCGCAGGCGCATGTCCACGCGAAACACGAATCCTTCGTGGGTGGGTTGCGCCAGCAGGGCGATCAGGCGCTTGCCCAGCGCCACAAAATACTCGTGATTGCTGATGCTGCGTCCGCCCTCCTGCGCGCGAGTATCGCCATCGTCAGGATAAGCGAACACCAGGTCGATATCGGAGGACACGTTCAACTCGCCGCCGCCGAGTTTGCCCATGCCAACCACGACCAGGCACTGCCGCTCGCCAGAGGCAGACTGCGGTATGCCAAGCGTCTTTTCCAGTTCTGGTTCGAGCGTGGACAGCGCCCTGGCGATGGTGACCTCGGCCAGTGCAGTCATGGTGGCGCAGACTTCGCTTAGCGAGGCCAGGCCGGCCAGATCGCGTTCCATCAGGCGCAGGATCACGCGGCGGCGCAGTTCCCGCAGCGCCGATTCAGTGCTATCGCCGTGGGTAACCACGAAGCGATGCATTGTTTCATGGGTCCAGCCGCAGGTTTGCGCCAATTCGAGCTCGACCGCAAAATCGGGTCTGGCATCCAGCAGCGCACGCGCATAACGCGAATAGGCCGGCGCGAGTGGAAGCGTGGCTGGAGGGGGCGTTACGCCGGTGCCGATAGATGGACTGGGTTTGCGTGACATGCGTGGCATATGAATATTACCGGTAATGGTGGTAATAGCAGGATGAAGGCCTCAGGATTGCAGGTAAAATGCCTCAAAAGAAGCCCGCGCGTTCATCGTAATCCTTGATTAAACATTGTTTTATGGCAATGCTGCCACGTAGTCATGGTGGAGGTCATGGCGGAAAAGCCGTTATGACCACGGCCCCAGGGGTGCGCGAGGGGAAACTCCCGTCGCTTTGTTATGGACTTTAATTCGGCTGGCTGCATTCATCCAATCCTAACAGGCCCAGGGGTCAGGCGGGTCGTTCTGAAGCCTGGAACCGTATTGTCCCAATGCTGACATCATCTTGAACGAACCCGACAAATCGCTCAGCCAGTCCATACACCACGCTGCCGATGCGATTGCGGCCGCCGGTTCAGCGGCGGTGAAGCTGGAGCATGCGGCGGTGGATGCCGTTGAGCAGGCAGTGGATGTGGTTGGTCGGGAGCTTGCGCGGCGCCCGCGCTGGCGCACGACACTCTCGGTGATCGGCTGGCTGCTGGTGGCAGCTTATTTCATGTTTGCGGCGCTGGTGCTCAGCCTGCGCTACTGGATATTGCCCAACGTAGGTCAATATACCGCGACAATTGAACGCGCTGTGTCCGGGGCAGTAGGCGAACGCGTCACCATTGGCGCGGTGAGTGCGGGTTGGGAGGGGCTGCGTCCGGAAATCGATCTGAGCGACCTGCGTATTCACGACAGCCAGGGACGACTGGCGCTCTCGCTGCCCACTGTGGAGGCGGTGCTGTCGTGGTCATCATTGCTCTATGGTTCCGTGCACTTCCATTCACTGGCGTTTGATCGTCCGGATCTGGCGGTCCGCCGTGATGAGAGCGGCCGCCTGCATGTTGCCGGGCTTGAATTGAAGCGCGATGCCGGGGGAACAGGTCTGTCGGACTGGATGCTGGCGCAACGCGAAGTGAGTGTGCGCGATGCAAGGGTGACCTGGGATGACGCTCTGCGCGGCGCACCGGTGCTGGCCTTGTCAGGCGTCAATGTGACGCTCCGTAACAGTGGCGACGCGCATCGCTTTGGCTTGCGCGCCGCAGTTCCGCGGGAGCTGGCCTCCGCGTTGGACGTGCGCGGCGAGCTTCGTGGCGGCAGCCTGGAACAATTCGATCAATGGACCGGGCAATTGTATGCCGAGCTCGAACACACCGATCTGGCGGCATGGCGGCGCTGGTTTGACTATCCCATTGACGTGCGTTCGGGGGAGGGTGGTGTGAGGCTGTGGCTCGGGTTCGCGCAAAAGAAGCTGACCCAGGTTACTGCCGATGTGACGCTCGCACATGTGGTTGCGCGTGCCGCGGCGGATCTGCCTGTGCTGGAACTCGAATATCTGCGTGGCAGGCTGGGTATTACGCAATCGCCCGCAGTGACTGAGTTGTTTGCCAGGCAGGTGACCTTGCGAACCGGTGGCGGGGTGATTCTGCCGCCGGCGCAGATCGCCTTGCGTCTGGAGCATGCGCTCGCCGAGGGGAGCCGGCCGCGCGGAGAGTTCAGTGCCGATTCCCTTGCGCTCCAGCCGCTGGCAGGGCTGGCTGAGTTCCTGCCGTTTAACACAGAAGTTCGCAAGCGCCTGGCGGAGGCAGAATTGCGCGGGAGCGTGCATGACCTGAAAGCGAGCTGGCTGGGTGAGGCTGAACACCCGCAGTCGTATGCGCTGAAGGGGCGCTTCAATGCGCTGGGCATGCGTGTCAATGCCGGCGGGCCTGGAGTCTCAGGTTTTTCGGGCAGCATCGATGCCAGCGAAAAAGGCGGCAGCATCACGCTGGCCTCGGAGAAGACGAGCACGGAGAAGACGAGCATCGTTTTGCCGGGATATCTCCCGGAGCCGGCAGTGCCATTTGATCTGGTTTCCGGCCACATTGGCTGGAGCTTTCCGGGCGGGAATCTGGAATTGAAATTCGGTAATCTCACAATGGTGAATGCCGATGTCTCGGCAAGCCTGTCAGGCAACTTTTCCAGTCCCCCGGGTTCGCACGGGGTGGTTGATTTGACCGCAAAATTCTCGCGCGCAGACGGACGACTGGCGTGGCGTTATATCCCGAACATTTCCGGGTCCCTGCGCGACTACCTGAAATCGGCCATTGTTTCTGGCAGTGTCAGGGATGCGCAGTTGCGGCTGAAAGGCGATCTCGGTTATTTCCCATTTGACAATCCGAAGCAGGGACTTTTCCAGGTTACGGGCAAGCTCAATGACGGTGAATTGAACTATGCCGAGGGGTGGCCGCACTTGAACGGAATCGCCGGCGACTTGAGTATTGAAGGCAGCCGGTTGCAGATCCGGGCGCAGCGTGCCACGGTGCTGGGAGCGCGGGTCAGCAATGTGCGCGCGACCATTCCCAATGTCTTTCAGGACAGTGAAGTGCTCACGGTTGAAGGGCAGGCCGAGGGGCCCAGCAGCGAATTCACGCGATTCATCGATACTTCCCCGCTGACGCGATATCTGGACGGTGCTACCCGCGATATTCGAGTCAGTGGCAGCGGTCGATTGGCGCTGAAACTGGATCTGCCCATTCGCAAACCAGAGGCTTTCAAGGTTACAGGCAGTGTGCAGGTCCAGAATAATCAGTTGCTCTTCGACACGGATCTTCCCGCGATAACGCAGATGAGCGGCCGGCTTGATTTCACCGAATCAGGTATTGCCATGCGTGGCATCAGCGGACAATTTCTGGGTGGCCCCATCGCCATCACGGCGCAGACGCGTCCCGATGGTGCACTTGCCATCAGTACGCAGGGTACCGCGGCTGTCCCCGCGATTCGCCGTCTTGTCGATCAACCACTTCTGGATGTGGCGACGGGTGCGGCGCCGTGGCGTGGCAATCTGCTGGTCCGGCGCCGGGCAGTCGATCTGGTTCTGGAGTCAAATCTTCAGGGCGTGGCGATTGATCTGCCTGTGCCGCTGGGCAAGTCCGCAGGCGAGGTGCTGCCCCTGCGACTGGAGCGGGTCAACAGCGCCGATGCGGAGATGCTTCGTGCATTTCCGGGAGTACGAATGGCGCCGCGTGGCGATGCCGTGCTGGTGACGCTGGGAAATACGCCAAGAAGAACGATCAATGCCCTGATCCTGCGCCGCTTCGATGCCAAGGGATTGGTCCTCGATCGCGGCAGTGTGGCGTTCAACGAGCGCGCCGTGACACCGACACAGGCCGGAGTGGTGGTGACAGGATCACTGCCCTATGCCGATCTTGACCGCTGGCAATCTGTGCTGGCAAATCCTGCGGGCGTGGCGGCGACTGGGGCGGCAACTGGCGTGGCGAATGTGGCTGGGCAGGCGCCGGCAAGCGATAGCACGGGTTCGCTGTTGACAGGGATCAACCTGAAATTTGCCATGCTCGATGTTGCCGGCAAGCGCTTCAATGACCTGGCCCTGCGCGCGAATGTGCGAACCGGGCAATGGTCTGCAATGGTGGATGCGCGCGAATTGAAAGGCGAAGTTCAGTGGCGGCCGGCGGGTCGCGGTCGCGTGCAGGCCCGGCTGTCGCATCTGAGTGTGCCCGAGGACAGGCCGGTTCAGCCCGGCGCTGCGCCCGAGGAGATTGCGCACGAGTTGCCGGCGCTTGATATCGTGGCGGAAAATTTTGTCATGCGCGATCGGAATCTGGGGCGGCTGGAACTGATCGCGGTCAATGAGGCGCGCGACTGGCGCATCGAAAAGCTGGTGCTCGCCAATCCCGAAGGGGGGCTCGTGGCGGATGGTGTCTGGCAGAGCTGGGCGGCGCGTCCGAGCATCAGTGTCAACATCAAGATCGATGCCAGCGACCTTGGCAAGTTTCTGGACCGGATGGGCTACCCGAAGGTGATGCAAGGCGGGACTGGCAAGCTCGAAGGCAAGGTGGGCTGGGCCGGCAGTCCGCAATCCCCGGACTTTGCCACGCTCACGGGAAATCTGTCCTTGTCGGCGGGCAGGGGGCAGTTCCTGAAAGCTGATCCCGGCGTGGCCAAATTGCTCGGGGTATTGTCGTTGCAATCGCTGGTCACACTGGACTTGCGCGACCTTTTTCGCGAGGGCTTCTCCTACGACTCCATCAGCGGTACTGCCGTGCTTGCCAAGGGCGTCATGACCACCACGGACTTCTTCATGAAAGGCGCATCGGCGCAGGTGAAGATGTCGGGTGCCATCGACCTGGTGCATGAGACGCAGAGTCTGCACATGCGTGTGGTGCCTTCGCTGGGGGATGGCGCCTCCACGGTCGCCAGTATTGTCATGGCCAATCCCATTCTCGGTTTGGGGGCGACGCTGTTGCAGCGCCTCTTGAAGGATCCGCTTGGACAGATATTTGCAGTGGAATACGATGTCACCGGTACTTGGAACGAACCCAAGGTGCAACGGACCCGAGTCGATGCACCGCTAGCCACAGGATCATCACCACAATGAGCGGGACTTTCAAGGTTGCAGCAATACAAATGGTTTCAGAGCCGGAGGTCGCTGCCAATATGGCGCGCGCCGATGCGCTGATCGCGCAGGCGGCGGCACAGGGCGCGGAGCTGGTGGGTTTGCCGGAGTACTTTTGCATTCTGGGCCGGCGCGACAGCGACAAGGTCAAGGTGCGCGAAGCGGATGGCGAAGGCCCCATCCAGCGCTTTCTTTCCGAGGCGGCCGCCCGGCACCGCGTGTGGCTGATCGGCGGCACCATTCCGTTGGCCTGTCCTGATCCGGACAAGGTGTGGAACAGCTGTCTTGTATTCGATGATCAGGGGCGGCGGGTCGCGCGCTACGACAAAATCCATCTGTTTGGCTTTGACAATGGCGCCGAGCGTTACCAGGAAAATCGTAGCATAGAGGCAGGTTCGCAGCCGGTGGCTTTTGAGTCACCTTTTGGACGGATTGGCTTGTCGATTTGCTATGACATTCGATTTCCGGAGCTGTATCGCGCCTATGCGCCGGTTGATTTGATCTTCGCCCCATCGTCATTTACCGCGACTACAGGCAAGGCGCACTGGAGCACATTGTTGCGCGCCCGTGCCATTGAAAATCTCTGTTATGTGATTGCGCCGGCGCAAGGGGGTCTGCATGCCAATGGTCGCGAAACCCACGGCCATAGCATGGTTATCGATCCCTGGGGCGTGGTGCTGGCCGGGCAGGACGTTGGCGAGGGGGTGATCATGGCTGAAATCGATCCTGAGGCCATAAAAAACTGCCGTTCCATGCTACCCGCCCTTGAACATCGCGTGTTGTGACGCCACTCCGATAGAATGGCCCTCTTGAAGCGGCGTCCACGAGACGCCTGTTCCCGTCAGCTGACTTTCCAAAATGCATCCTGGCCGCCTCCGGAACCTGTGGCAGCGGTCTCACGAAATTTGACTTGAGAGCATTAATGAACGCACGCGATCCCTTGTTTCAAACCGCCGGCAGCTTTCTGCTGGCCCCGAACAACCTTGAAGCAGGCCAGTTGGCCGGTGTGTTTGGCTCGATGCTGGCACACAAGCTTGATTACGCCGACCTGTATTTTCAGTACACCCGTGCCGAGGGCTGGAGCCTGGAAGAAGGTATCGTGAAGTCGGGCAGCTTCAATATCGACCAGGGTGTCGGCGTGCGCGCGGTCAGCGGTGAAAAAACCGCATTTGCCTATTCCGACGAAATCAGTCTGGCGGCATTGCGTGATGCGGCTGCAGCGACCCGCGCCATCGCTCGCCAGGGGGGATCGGCCAAGCCAGGCGCAATCCGGCGCGGCAGCGGGCGGGAACTGTACCAGTCGCTGGATCCGCTGGCATCGCTCCCGGATGAGGTAAAAGTGCGCCTGCTGGAGAAGCTGGAACAGTTGTGCCGTGCGCGTGACAGTCGCGTCTCGCAGGTCATGGCATCACTGGCTTCCGAATACGATGTGGTATTGATTGCACGCGCCGATGGTTTGCTTGCCGCAGACGTGCGCCCGCTGGTGCGCTTGTCGGTGCAGGTGATTGCCGAGCAGAACGGACGTCGCGAAAGTGGTTCCGCCGGCGGTGGCGGGCGCGGCAGTTACGCCTATTTCACCGACGAGCTTTTGGCCGATTACGCCGAGCGTGCCGTCTCGCAGGCACTGGTGAATCTGGAATCGCGGCCGGCGCCAGCCGGCAGCATGACTGTCGTGCTCGGACCGGGTTGGCCCGGAATCCTGCTGCACGAGGCCATCGGTCACGGCCTGGAGGGCGACTTCAATCGCAAGGGCAGTTCGGCCTTTGCCGGGCGGGTGGGTGAACGCGTTGCCGCCCCTGGCGTGACCGTGGTCGATGATGGCACCTTGTCCGGTCGGCGTGGCTCGCTCAACATCGATGACGAAGGCAATGCCACCCAATGCACGACTCTGATTGAGGATGGCATCCTGCGCGGTTACATCCAGGACAGTCTTAATGCGCGCTTGATGGGTGTTCCGGTGACCGGAAATGGCCGGCGTGAATCGTTCGCCCATGTTGTGATGCCGCGCATGACCAACACGTACATGCTCAATGGCAACAAGGATCCGCGCGAGATCATTGCGTCGGTGAAAAAAGGCCTGTACGCGGTGAATTTTGGCGGCGGGCAGGTCGACATTACCAGCGGCAAATTTGTTTTCTCGGCGTCCGAAGCCTACATGATCGAGAATGGCAAGGTGACCTATCCGGTGAAAGGGGCGACCTTGATCGGCAACGGCCCTGACGTGCTGACACGCGTCAAGATGATCGGTAACGACCTGGCGCTCGATACCGGCGTTGGCACCTGCGGCAAGGAAGGACAGAGCGTGCCGGTCGGGGTTGGGCAACCGACGTTGCGCATCGATGGCCTAACCGTTGGCGGAACGGGTTAATCGCGCCGCCTGAATTTGCGTAGAATCGCGGCTTTCCACCACTCACGATCGCGGTCAACATGGGCGCCGCTTCAATGGCTTCAATGCAGGGCAAACGCATTCTTCTCGGGCTGACCGGTGGCGTCGCCGCCTACAAGTCGGCAGAACTGACACGCCTGTTCATCAAGGCTGGCGCGGACGTGCGCGTCGTGATGACCGAAGCGGCGACCCGATTCATCGGGCCGGTGACGTTGCAGGCGCTGTCCGGTCAGGCCGTCTATACCGATTTGTGGGATCCCCGCATCGCCGACAACATGGCGCATATCGAACTGTCGCGAGACCGCGACCTCATGCTGGTGGCGCCTGCGACAGCGGATTTTCTGGCCAAGATCGCCAATGGACTGGCCGATGACCTGTTGTCCACGCTATGCATTGCGCGCCGCTGCCTGTTGCTGGTGGCGCCGGCAATGAACGTCGAAATGTGGTCCAGTCCGGCGACCCAGCGCAATGTGGCGTTGCTCCGCGCCGATGGTGTGACCGTGCTGGGGCCAGCGGCCGGGGATCAGGCCTGTGGTGAAACCGGCATGGGCCGCATGCTTGAACCTGAGCAGATCTTCGCCGAACTCATGTCCCAATTCGCGCCACGGCTGTTGCGGGGCAAGCGGGTACTCGTGACGGCCGGACCGACGTTTGAGCCCATCGATCCGGTGCGCGGCATTACCAACATCAGTTCCGGCAAGATGGGTTACGCCGTGGCGCAAGCCGCCGTGGAAGCCGGTGCCGAGGTGACGCTGGTGTCGGGAGGAACTTCCCTGGTCACGCCGGCTGGGGTGACGCGCATCGATGTGCAGAGCGCGCGCGATATGCGTGATGCGGTCATGACGCGAGTAAAAAAATGCGATGTATTCATTGCCGTGGCGGCGGTGGCCGATTACCACGTGGTCGGCGCCAAGTCGCAAAAGATCAAACGCGGCGATGGCAACCTGACGCTTGAACTGGCGCCAAACCCGGATATTCTTGCCGAAGTGGCGAAGCTGCCCAGGGCGCCTTTCTGTGTGGGTTTCGCCGCAGAAACCGAAAAGCTGCACGAATATGCGCAGGCCAAGCGCAAGAAGAAAAAAATTCCATTGCTGGCTGCCAATCTGGCCCAGCACGCTTTCGGTCAGGACACCAATGCGTTGACGTTGTTCGACGACAAGGGTGAGCATGTCCTGCCGCGTGCGCCGAAGATCGTGCTGGCGCGTCAGTTGCTGGCGCATGTCGCGGCCATGCTGCGGCGCTGATCCGGATTTAATAGTTGATTACAATTTTTCTTTTTTCCCTCATCAGATCGGCTGTTTTTCCCTGTAACGATAATATTTAATTTTTAACTGAGCTGCCATGCAACGACTCGACATCAAGATTCTGGACGCACGCCTGAAGGAACAGCTACCGGCTTATGCCACCGACGGCGCGGCCGGCCTGGATCTGCGCGCCTGTATCGATGCGCCGCTAACGCTCGCGCCCGGCGCCACGGAGTTGATCCCCAGCGGGCTCGCCATTCATCTGGGTGATCCGACGCTCGCGGCCATCGTGCTGCCGCGCTCGGGCCTGGGTCACAAGCACGGTATCGTGCTTGGCAACCTGGTTGGATTGATCGATTCTGACTATCAGGGCCAGATCGGTGTGTCGATGTGGAATCGCGGCAAGGACAGCTTCACCATCCAGCCCATGGACCGCATCGCCCAGTTGGTGGTGGTGCCCGTGGTACAGGTAAAACTCAATGTGGTGGAAGAGTTCGCCGCCAGTGAACGTGGCGGCGGCGGTTTTGGCAGCACGGGCAAAAGTTGATTCTTATTTTGCAAGAAGCTGACACGCAGGCATTTATACGGTTTTTTGTATGAGTGATGGTCGGGTGATGCGCGCGTAGGCCAGCGCTATCGCAAAGAATGCCAGCGACAAAGTGACCTCGATGATGCCGAGTGCG
This sequence comes from Betaproteobacteria bacterium, assembly GCA_947479645.1. Classification (GTDB taxonomy): domain Bacteria; phylum Pseudomonadota; class Gammaproteobacteria; order Burkholderiales; family SG8-39; genus CAIYPG01. The sequence goes on from CANKAJ010000020.1 coordinate 22,207, forward strand.
GCGGAGGTGCCGCGTTCGGACATCGCGCGCACCACGCCCTCCGTGAAATACGCCAGGATCAGCATGGACGACCACTGGAAGGTGTAGCGTCTGGCACGCAGCACTCCCGGCAATGGCGCCAGCAGCGGCAGTGTTTTCAGCACCAGCCAGGAGCCGCCTGGCCGCAGTGGGGCCAGCCACAACTCCCACGTCAGGCACAGCAGCACCAGCGCCACCAGGCAGATTGCGCCGGCATTGGCGAGGCACGCTGGTTTCATTTTCAGCTTAATGGCCACGTGCTACTTGTGCCATGCGTACCAATGCGCTGCGTGCTGCGGCGGAACTGGTGACGGGTTCGTCGAAGTCAATGCGGGCCAATTGGTTATCGGCACGCAGGTCAATTCCGTCGCAGTCGATGCCAATCATGGCGATCGCATCGGGGGATTGCTGCAGGTAATGCCGGCAGTAGTCCGCGAGCGCTTCAGCGTGTTCGCTGTTCATGTGGGCAACGACTTCGCCTTCCGCATTGGCCAGTTGATTGGCCGGGGCGGTGTAGTTTTCAGCAGAGATCCAGTGGATCCGTCCAAATCCGCCGATGAAGCGCAGCGTGATCGGGCGGATTACCATGAACTTAAAATCACCCAGCTCGAGCAGCTGTGTGGCGTTGGGGAAGAAGCGCAGATAACGATCGCGTGTCGCCGGCAGTTCCGCGTCATCCGGTGCTTGTGCATCGCCAACCAGCGTTACTCGCGCACCGGCCTGAATATCACCGGCAGCATCCGAAACGAGCAGGCTCACGCGCGGATCGGCAGCGAGGTTGCGGGTATGTTCAGCCAGATTGCTGATGAGCAAAACGGGACGTGCCTGGTGATCGAGAATGTAGGGCACGAGCGATCCGAATGGGTAGCCGCCCAGTCGCTGTGACAGCGTCGACAGCATTCCTGACCGTTGGGCTAGCAGGTAGCGGCGAATTTCCGCGCCCAGGGCCGGACTGTCTTGCGACACACTCATGGTCTTGTCAGCTTCAATGCCACTTCGGCCAGGCGGTGTCCCAGTGCGCGACACAGCCGGATTTCAGTAGCATCAACCGCACGCCCGGCTCCGGCGTGATGGGTGGGGCCGTAGGGGGTGCCGCCGCTGGCGGTGGTGTTCAAGTCATTCTCGGTATAGGGCAGGCCGACAATCAACATGCCGTGATGCAGTAATGGCAGCATCATGGAGATCAGCGTGGTCTCCTGGCCGCCGTGCAGGGTGGCCGAAGAGGTAAAGACGGCGGCGGGTTTGCCGGCCAGAGCGCCATTCAGCCAGAGACTGCCAGTACCGTCCCAGAAATACTTCATCGGCGCGGCCATGTTGCCAAAGCGGGTGGGACTGCCAAAAGCGATGGCTGCACATTCCTTGAGGTCTTTCAGTTCGCAGTAGGGCGGACCTTCACCAGGGATATCGGGTGCGACCGCTTCGGCAACCGTGGACACCGCAGGCACGGTACGCAGACGCGCCGTTGCGCCTGGAATCTCCTCGACACCGCGAGCAACGGCGCGGGCCATTTCCTGAACAGCGCCATGTCGGCTGTAGTAGAGAACGAGAATTTCGGCCATTCGGCGAATCGATCTGATTATTTCAAGCGAAACGGTATTATAGGCGACCTGCTGTCATAACCATCGCCAGCGCCATGCCTTAAGCCTGATATGGTCAAACACTCCGTAAAACACTTTTCGCGTTTTGCCACGCTGGTGCTGCTGCGTTTCAGGGATGACCGCTGTCTGCAACTGGCATCCAGTCTGACATTCACGACGTTGCTTGCTTTGGTGCCCCTGCTGACGGTCATGTTGACCGTGGTGGCGGCATTCCCGGTTTTTTCAGGGCTGACCGGGCAAATTGACGGGTTCATTGCCTCGCACGTTTTACCCGAGCAGATCGGGAAGACCGTTCTTCGCTATTTTGACCAGTTTTCCCAGCGTGCTGGCCGGCTTACGCTGATCGGTGTCGCCGTGCTCGCTGTTACGGCATTTGCCAATATGCTGACCATCGAACGCGCCTTCAATTCGATCTGGCGGGCGACTTTTCAGCGTCCCATGGTTCAGCGTATCGTTGTGTACTGGGCGATCCTGACGCTGGGCCCGATCCTGATCGGCGCCAGTCTGACCATGACCTCGTATCTTGTTGCTGCATCGTCGGAGGTGGCCAAGGCCATTCCCTTTATTGGTGTGCTGCTGCTGTGGTTGGTGCCGTTTGCGCTGACGATTGCGGCCTTCACCTTGCTCTATTACGTGGTGCCTGCTCGCGCGATTGACCCCAGGCATGCGTTGATTGGTGGTCTGGCGGCAGGCATCCTGTTCGAGTTGGCCAAACGTGGCTTTGCCCTGTATGTGTCCAAGGTTCCGTCCATTGCCATGGTGTACGGGACGTTTGCGACCTTCCCGATATTTCTGGGGTGGATTTATCTGTCCTGGGTGGTGATTGCGCTTGGGGCGGTGGTGACGGCAATGCTTCCCGATTACGGTCACACCCGGGATGCGCGGGCGAGGGCGCTGGGCGCCGATTTTTGCGAGGCGATAGAGATCCTGATCACACTTGCGCAAGCACATGCCAGGGGGGGCAAGAGCGATATTGGACGCATTGCCATGCGAACGCGATTGCCACGGGATCGCTGCGAGTATTTCCTGAGTTCGCTGAGCGCGGCAGGCTGGGTCGGTCGCATGGACGACGACACCTGGGTGCTGATCAGTGATCCGGGAACAATCGTCTTGTCGGATTTATTTCAGCGTTTTGTCTTTGCGCCGGTACCGCTCGCAGCGGCCGCCCTCCATCCGTCCCTGGCAGCGGTACTGCAACGACTGGGGCGCGATATCAATGATTCACTGGTGCTGACATTGCGGGACTTGCTGGAAAAATAGCAGGTGCGTGTCGAGCAAAGGCTGAATATCCTCGGCAATCGGCTAAAATGCAGCCGTCTTCACAGCGGTTTTCCCATAGCGGACTTCCCTCTGCTGCCGGATTTGAATAGGGTCTGGAATTGCACTGATGAAGCGGTCTGTCCCTGTTCTTATTGCCCCTGAAGCGGGTGTACGCGAGGAGAAGTCGCTCCTCGTATTGTTATGGACTCTTAGCCATGTCATCTCCCAAAATCATACCTGCTCATGAACGCCTGATCGTTGCACTGGACCTGCCACAGGTTGACGAGGCAAAGGCGTTTGTCGCCACGCTTGGCGATGCGGCCTGCTTCTACAAGGTCGGGCTGGAGCTCTTTGTGTCCGGCGGATATTTCGAGTTCGTGGATTGGCTGGTCAGTCGCGGCAACAAGGTGTTTGTTGATCTGAAGTTCTTTGACGTTCCCGAGACGGTGCGCGCGGCGGTTCGTGGCTTGCGCAATCGCGGCATCACCTTTGCCACGGTGCATGGCAATCAGGCCATTCTTGAGGCTGCCGGACGCGACAAAGGAGATGTCAGGATTCTGGCGGTGACCGTGCTCACCAGTCTGGATCGGGGTGATCTGGACGATCTCGGTTTTCAATGCGATGTGGAGAAGCTGGTGTTGTCGCGGGCGCGGCGGGCACTTGAAGCAGGCTGCGATGGGGTGATTTCTTCTGGGCTGGAGGCGCCTGCGTTGAAACGCGAACTGGGCTCCCGGCTGCTGGTGGTCACCCCGGGAATACGACCTGTGGAAAACCGACCGGTGGATGACCAGAAGCGCACGGTTGACGTGGCGCAAGCCTTCGCCAATGGCGCCGATTATATTGTGGTGGGGCGTCCCATACGCCAGGCAGCTGATCCGCGAGCCGCCGCCCAGGCCATTCAGAACACGATCAGCGCTGCGTTTTCCGGGTAGCGCTCGTCGCGGTCATCGGCGAAGTTTCGGCATTCGATGCCGTGTTGTCCGTTGCCGCTGGTGGGGCGGCGTTCGTGGCAGCAATGTTGTGATCGTAATGCCAGCCGGTGCGCAGGGCCGCCATGACCATGTTGGGATATTCCGGTTTTCCGAGACTGCCGTTGTAGCGGCCAAGGGCGCGAAATTGATCGCCTTTTTCAGTGTCCAGATAGTGGCGCAGGATGACGCACCCGTAGCGCAGACTGGTGCGCAGGTTGAAAAGATTGTCATTTTTCCTGCCGATCAGCCCGATCCAGAACGGCATCACCTGCATGTAGCCACGGGCTCCTGCGCTGGAGATGGCGTACTTGCGAAAATTGCTTTCGACCTGAATGATGGCCAGCAGGAGCTGGGGGTCCAGTCCCGCGCGCGTTGCTTCATAGTGCGCAGTGCGCAAGAATGCCAGCCTTGACTCAAAACCCGGAATGCGTCGTTCGAGGCGGCGTGACATCTCCGTGAGCCAGTTTGCCGCCATGACTGAATTGGAAAACCCGTGGTTGGGCGCCGGCTGGTCCGCGATCGATGCTCGCAGGCCCGCCTGTACACTGGCGGCAAGCGGTTCGTAAATCTGATTGCCGGCAAGGCACTCCTGAGCGATGCCGACTCCGATGCTGGCAACCAGCAGGAACCGCAGGCGTATGCCAATGCCAATGCAGGTCAGCATGACCTTCAGCGAACTCGCTCCAGGAGAAATTTTGCGCAGTCTGCGACCGGTACGAACTGAGCAGCTTTGTCCAGGCGTGCCTGGTACTCCACCTTGCCTTCTTTCAGTCCGCGCTCTCCAATCACGACGCGATGTGGAATGCCCAGCAATTCGATGTCCGCAAACAGCACGCCTGGGCGTTCATCCCGGTCATCCAGCAGTACGTCGACACCGGCGTCAGTCAACTCCTTGTAGAGTTGCTCGGCCGCAGCGCGAACCACTTCACTCTTCTTGATCCCGATCGGGACAATGGCCACGCCAAATGGCGCAATGGCTTGCGGGAAGATGATTCCGCGCTCGTCGTGGCCTTGTTCAATGGCTGCGCCGACGATGCGCGTCACGCCGATGCCGTAACAGCCCATTTCCGTCGTGCGCTGTTTTCCGGTCTCATCCAGGAACGTGCATTTCAAAGCCTCGGCATACTTGGTGCGCAGTTGAAAAATATGGCCCACTTCAATGCCGCGGCACAGTTCAAGCGTGCCCTTGCCATCCGGACTCAAATCGCCTTTGACGACATTGCGGATATCGGCGACCAGTGCCGGCTCCGGCAGATCGCGAACCCAGTTGACACCAGTCAGGTGAAATCCCGCGTCGTTTGCACCACAGACGAAATCGCTCATCGATGCCACGGTCCGGTCGGCAATGATGCGCACCCGGTTGTCTGCGCCCACAGGGCCAATGTATCCGGCTTCGCAGCCCAGGTGTTCGCGAATTTCGGGATCCGTCGCGAAGCGAAAAGGTGCCAGGTCGGGCAGTTTGCTGGCCTTGACTTCATTGAGCGAGTGGTCGCCGCGTAGCAGCAACAAATTGAATGTTTTTTTGCCGGAAGCTTCATCTTCATGAATCAAGGCGATGGCTTTTACCGACCGTTCCAGTGGCAGGCCGAGAAGTGCTGTCACTTCTTCGCAGGTCTTTTTTCCGGGGGTCGGCACTTTGCTCATTGCCGCAGTCCCCATGCGTCTCGATTCCTTCGGCGTAATGGCTTCGGCCAGTTCGACGTTGGCGGCATATTCAGAGTCAGGGCAAAAGGCGATGGCATCCTCACCTGAGTCGGCCAGAACATGAAACTCGTGCGATCCGGTCCCTCCGATTGATCCGGTATCGGCCGCCACGGCACGAAATTGCAGGCCCAGTCGCGTGAAGATCCGGCAATAGGTGTCGTACATATTGCGATATTCGCGCTCAAGGTCTTCGTAACTGGCGTGGAATGAATAGCCATCCTTCATGAGGAATTCGCGGCCTCTCATGATGCCGAAACGCGGCCGGCGCTCATCCCGAAACTTGCTCTGGATCTGATAAAAATGCAGCGGCAATTGCCGATAGCTGCGGATCTCGCTGCGTGCAATATCGGTGACGACTTCTTCCGAAGTTGGCTGAATCACAAAGTCCCTGTCGTGGCGATCCTTGAATCGCAGCAGTTCCGGGCCATAGGCCTTCCAGCGCCCGGATTCCTGCCACAGTTCCGCCGGCTGGACCAGGGGCATGGATAATTCGATCGCGCCTGCGCGGTTCATTTCCTGGCGAATGATTTCCTCCACCTTGCGAACCACTCGGAGCCCGAGCGGCATCCACGTATAGACGCCTGCGGCGAGGCGACGAATCAGACCTGCGCGGAGCATCAATTTATGGCTGATGATTTCAGCCTCGGAAGGGGCTTCCTTCAGGGTGGAAATGAAAAATCGGCTGGCGCGCATGAATTGTCCTGCTGGAAGCAAAATGGCGTCACATTTTACTCGAAGCCATTTCATACGGTGACGTGCTTTTAATCGGCAGACTGCCTTCAATTTGAGGGGGAAATGTGAAAGAATGAATCCAATTAATCTTTGCTGGAACAAGTATGCTCGATCGAGAAGGCTATCGCCCGAACGTCGGCATCATTCTCTGTAATTGTCGAAATGAGGTCTTTTGGGGCAAACGGGTAAGGGAGCATTCTTGGCAATTTCCTCAGGGCGGTATCAAGCACGGTGAAACACCAGTGCAGGCGATGTACCGCGAGTTGCAGGAGGAGGTTGGCTTGATGCCCGCTCATGTGAGAATTCTGGGCCGTACCCGCGACTGGCTTCGTTACGATGTGCCTGCGCAATGGCTCAGGCGGGAATGGCGCACCAATTATCGCGGGCAGAAACAGATTTGGTTCCTGTTGCGGCTGACCGGCAGGGACAACGACGTGTCATTGCGGGCCAGTGTCAAACCGGAGTTTGATGCGTGGCGCTGGCATCAGTATTGGGCTCCGCTGGATACGGTGATTGAGTTCAAGCGAGGGGTCTATCAGCAGGCGCTGACAGAACTCTCGCATTATTTGCATCGCGACCAGCGACGGGGTCATCACGATGACGTGGTATCGGCCCAGGAATCGGGATCTACGTCTGATCAGAAGCACTTGCGGTGGTAGTGGTGGTGGCGACTCCGTAAGAGAGTAGAGCGAAGCCGGCACATTTGGTTCGGTGTCGTTTTATTGCGACTTCTTCCATATGATAGTGGCACATGACAGTAATTACTGCAGATTGATTTCTTGATCAAAGGCAATATTTTTTATACACTTACAAGAATATTTAGAGTTATTCTATTAATTCTTTAGTCCATTTCTTAAACAGAAGGAGATCGCAATGAAGCTTAAAGGCTCCAAGACCCAAGACAATTTGAAAGCGGCTTTTGCCGGTGAGTCCCAGGCCAATCGCCGCTACCTGTACTTCGCTGCCAAGGCCGACGTTGAAGGCCAGAATGATGTGGCGGCAGTGTTTCGCTCGACCGCAGAAGGAGAGACTGGCCATGCGCATGGTCACCTTGAGTACCTGGAGCAATGCGGCGATCCGGCAACAGACCTTCCTATCGGCGGAACCCGCAATAATCTCAAGGCCTCCATCGCTGGGGAAACGCATGAATATACGGATATGTATCCGGGGATGGCCAAGGCCGCACGTGAGGAAGGCTTTGATGAAATAGCAGATTGGTTCGAGACGCTGGCCAAAGCCGAGCGCTCGCATGCAAATCGCTTTCAGAAGGCGCTTGACGCGCTGGTCGACTAATTCAGTTGGTGCACGCTTCCGCAAGCAGGCAGGTATGTATTTGCGCGGCCCTGCTTGCGGATAACTTTAGGTTGGTCGATAAATGACTTCCCGTGAAGGGGGCTTGAAGGCTCCTACTCGACATGCGATTGAATGGCAGTCCCAGGATTTCTATGACGAGGCAAAGCTGGAGCAGGAATTGCACCGTGTCTTTGACATCTGTCACGGATGCAGGAGATGCGTCAGTCTATGCACGTCATTCCCTACGCTGTTCGATCTGATTGATGAGGGCAAAAGCGGTGAAGTGGATGGTGTAGAAAAGAAGGATTACTGGAAGGTAGTTGATCAGTGCTATCTCTGTGATCTGTGTTACATGACCAAATGTCCATATGTCCCGCCGCATGATTGGAATGTGGACTATCCGCATCTGATGCTGCGGGCCAAGGCAGTGAAGTTCCGCAAAGGTGAAGTGGGTTTCAGGGACAAGCTGTTGTCATCAACGGATGCCATGGGCAAGCTGGCTGCAATTCCCGTGGTTGCTCAGACTGTCAATGCAGTCAATAGCAACGGTGTGGCGCGCGCAGCCATGGACAAGGTTCTTGGCATACACAAGGATCGCCAGCTTCCTCCGTACAGCCCCTCTCGTTTTCGCAACTCGGCTGCGCAGTCACGTCAATTTGAAGTTAAAAATGGTGAGCGCACCCCGGGTAAGGTTGCTGTTTTTTCAACCTGCTACGTTAATTACAACGAACCAGGCATCGGGCACGACCTGTTGAAACTCCTTGACCACAATGAGATCCCCTATCAAATAGTCGAGAAGGAGGCGTGTTGTGGCATGCCCAAGCTTGAACTGGGCGATCTTGAGGGCGTGGCGCGGTTGAAAGTGCTGAATATTCCGCACTTGGTCAAGCTCGCAAGAGAAGGCTACGCAATTCTGACTGCAGTGCCGTCATGCACATTGATGTTCAAGCAGGAACTGCCTTTGTTGTTTCCCGGTGATGCAGATGTCAAGGCGGTGCGTGAGGCGATGTTCGATCCGTTTGAGTATTTTGTACTCCGACATCGGGACGGCTTGCTGAAAACTGAATTCAAGCGCGAACTGGGGCGAGTTTCATACCACATCCCCTGTCATTCCCGCGTACAGAATGTTGGCCAGAAGACGCGCGAGATACTGCAGATGGTTCCTGGGACGACGTTAAATACCGTGGAGCGTTGTTCAGGTCACGACGGTACCTGGGGCGTGAAATCGGAATTTTTCGCAAATTCCATGAAGATAGGTCGGCCGGTATTTCGCCAGATGGCAGAGGATGATCCGGATTACATCAGTTCGGATTGTGCCATCGCTGCACGACACATTGAGCAGGGAATGGGCGAGACCAGGGCAAGGAAGGAGCATCCGTTGACTCTTTTGCGCATTGCCTACGGGCTTTAAATTGAAAGTGTTTTCACCTATGCCGAAAATTGCACGTGACAGTCTGTTGACGCTGGAAGCGTACTCGAGAGAGCGTCAGCATCTGCGCGAACGCGTTATGTCGCACAAAAAGGTCCGCAAGGTCCTGTTGAACGACAATATCAATCTGATATTTGAAGACGAAATGACGGTTCGTTACCAGATACAGGAAATGTTGCGCGTCGAGAGAATATTTGAGGAAGAGCGCATTTGCGACGAACTGGATGCCTACAATCCATTGGTTCCAGATGGACGCAACTTTAAGGCGACCATGATGCTTGAGTATACGGATCCGGAGGTTCGGCGAGTATGGCTCGAACGCTTGATCGGAATCGAAGACAAGGTTTGGGTTCAAGTAGAGGGATGCCAGCGCGTCTGGGCGATTGCGGACGAGGACCTGGAGCGGGAGAATGAGAAAAAAACTTCCTCAGTTCATTTTCTGCGCTTTGAATTGGCCGATGAGATGGTGGCGGGACTGAAATATGGCATGTCGCTTTCAGTGGGTATTGATCATGTTCATTGCCAAGCGGCGATTGAAGTGGTTCGTGAAACGCGGGATGCGCTCATCAAGGATCTTGCTTGATGCGTGTTAATCGCATCGCGCTGGCAGCAGCTTTGATTTCAATGCTGCTGAGTACTTCAGCAATGGCGCAGTTGCTTGGCCGTATCTTTGATGAAGAGGAATGGACCGAGCAGCAGGCGCGTCTTCCGGCATTTCCGAAGCCTGAGAGTCTTGTTCTGGTACCGATGGAATCAGTCAGAACGTTTGAGTTTCGAATAGATATCAGTTCAGTTGATGTCGGTGAGGACGGTGTCATTCGTTACGCGATTGTCGCACGTAGTCCGAACGGCGGTGAAAACGTCAGTTTCGAGGGTATCCGCTGTAATACAGCGGAGAGAAAACTTTATGCGATTGGCCGCTCCAGCAAATCGTGGGGGCAGGCGAAAAATGCCCAATGGCTCAGTTATCGTGGTGCGGGCAGGGGTTACCAAACGGAGCTGGCTTTCAGATTCTTCTGTATCAATACGCTCACAGTGCGAAACTCGGCGGAAGCGGTGGCGAATCTGAAGCGGGGAGGTATTGAACGCGAACCGACCGGCGAAGGCGATTGACTGGACCTTCTTCTTGGAAGCGGTGGTGGGCCTGCTTAGCTTGATCACGTAATTCTCAGACGAGTACGAGGTTATCCCTGTGGATAAGCTCTGGCTCGCTTATGTAACCCAGCATTGCCTCAATTTCACCTGAAGGTTTTCCGGCAATTTTTCGGGCTTCTGCGGCACTGTAATTAACAAGTCCACGTGCAATCTCGATACCGTCAGGTCCGATGCAGGCGACAACCGCGCCGCGTTCAAAAGCTCCACTGACCATTTGCACCCCGATAGCCAGCAGGCTTTTTCCGCCGACCCTCAATGCCTGGGCTGCACCTGTGTCGAGACTGAGTCTGCCTGCAATCTGAACATGGTCGGCCAACCATTGTTTGCGTGCTGCCAGAGGCGTTGTTCCGGCATGCAGTCTGCTGCCAATGGATTCCCCACTGGCCAATCTGATAAGCACGTCAGTTTCCTTGCCGGAAACGATGATCGTATCGGCGCCGCTGCGGGCGGCCCTTTGGGCTGCCACCACTTTTGTGATCATTCCTCCGCGTGCAATGGCTGAGCCGGTGCCTCCGGCCATTTTCTTGAGTCCTTCGTCCGACGCGCTGGCGTCCGAGATCAAAACCGCGTCTGGATTCTTGCGGGGATCTGCGCTGTACAGGCCATCAGTGTCGGTGAGAATCACCAGCCAGTCTGCTTCGACGAGGTTGGTCACCAGCGCGGCCAGCGTATCATTGTCCCCAAACTTTATCTCATCAGTTACAACGGTGTCATTTTCATTGATGACCGAAATGACGCCTAAAGTCATCAACGTCAGGAGGGTGGAGCGCGCATTCAGGTAGCGCTGACGATCAGCCAGGTCAGCATGAGTCAGTAGAATTTGCGCTGTGCGGATTCCATGTTCTCGAAAGCAGGACTCATAGACTTCGACTAGTCCCATCTGGCCTACCGCTGCCGCTGCCTGAAGTTCATGCATGCTGTGGGGGCGTTGAGCCCAGCCCAGACGTTGCATGCCTTCCGCGATTGCGCCGCTGGATACCAGCACGACTTCATGGCCGAGAGAACGTAAGCGCGCAATCTGACTAGCCCAGTTGGAGATGGCCTGGCGGTCCAGTCCCTGGCCATGGTTGGTGACGAGCGAACTGCCGACCTTGACGACCAGGCGCTTAATGCTCATTGGTCGATTCCTCAGGGCGTGGCAGCGACTCCACATGTGCCATTATCGCAAATGCAAGTTCCCGGCAGCCTTCGCCAGTCAGCGCTGAAATAAGGTATTTTGGTCCTTTCCAGCGTAACTTTTTCAAGAAGGCGTTTACGGTCTTGTCGCGATCCTCATCGGGCAGCATGTCCATCTTGTTAAGTACCAGCCAGCGAGGTTTTTCGTACAGATCCTTATCGTATTTTTTCAACTCGTTAACGATGGCACGGGCATCGGCGACAGGATCTGAATCCGGATCGGAGGGGGCAATATCCACGATATGCAGCAGCAACTTTGTCCGGGCAAGGTGACGCAAGAATTGATGACCCAGGCCGGCACCCTCGGCTGCACCTTCAATCAACCCAGGGATATCGGCGATGACGAAGCTGCGATCGGTGTCCACCCGAACGACGCCCAGGTGTGGATGAAGCGTGGTAAACGGGTAATCCGCGACTTTGGGACGAGCACTGGAAACGGAGCGAATGAACGTCGATTTGCCGGCATTGGGCAGTCCCAGCAGTCCCACGTCCGCGAGTATTTTGAGTTCAAGTCTCAGCTTGAACGCTTCTCCTGGTTCGCCTGGCGTAGCGTGTCTGGGAGCCCGGTTGGTACTCGTCTTGAAGTTGATGTTCCCCATGCCACCGCGGCCCCCACGTGCCAGAACGGCCTTCTGCTCATGGCGAGCAAGGTCGGCAATGATCTCCCCGGTGGCGTCATCGGTGATTACTGTTCCAACAGGCATGCGCAGGCAGATGTCATCGGATCCCGCTCCGTTGCACTGGGCGCCCCGCCCCGCTTCGCCGTTTTTGGCGCGATGCAATCGAGCAAACCGATAATCGATCAAGGTATTGATGTTGCGGTCAGCCACGGCATAGATGCTGCCGCCGCGTCCACCATCTCCACCATCGGGTCCGCCGCGGGGAATGAATTTTTCCCGGCGAAACGAGACTGAGCCGTTGCCGCCCTTGCCAGCGCTAACTTCTATTTTCGCTTCGTCGATGAACTTCATGGAAATGCTTCACAAATAAAAAGGCCCTATCGCGGACGATAGGGCCTTTAAGGACTTTAGCACCCTCACACGGGAAGGATACTGACAATGTGCCTGCCCAATGGGCCTTTTGTTCTGAACGCCACTGTCCCTTCAGTTTTGGCGAACAAGGTATGGTCTTTGCCCATGCCAACATTTTCACCGGCATGTACGCGGGTGCCGCGTTGCCGAACGATAATTTCACCCGCATTAACCAACTGACCGCCGAACCGCTTGACGCCCAGTCGTTTTGAATGCGAGTCGCGGCCGTTTCTGGAACTGCCGCCTGCTTTTTTGTGTGCCATTGCTTTTCTCCCGATCCTGTTTGGCGCAGATGCTTACGCCGATATTCCTGTGATCTCGATTTCCGTAAATCCCTGACGGTGCCCTTGGTGCTTCTGATAATGCTTGCGCCGCCGCATTTTAAAAATCAGTACCTTGTCGGAGAGGCCATGGCCAATTATTTTGGCCTTTACCTGCGCACCGGTTACCAGAGGAGTTCCAATCTTGACTGACTCTCCTTCACCGACAGCGAGTATGTCGTTAAGAACCAATTCCGACCCGATTTCAGCGGCTAGGCTCTCTACCTTGAGCTTTTCCCCAGCACGTACACGATATTGCTTACCACCAGTTTTGATGACTGCGAACATGATTGACCTTGCAAATTGCTCTTGAGAACCTCGGATTATACGTTATTCGGAGCGCAACAGACAAGTTGCGTCATGTTATGCTTGGCTTCTTTTGCAGTTGTGGCTGCGAATCGTCGATTCGCCAATTGCAAGCTGATGTGGCAATAGTAGTGTCATGATTTAATAGAAAATTTCCTGTGCAGCCAGAGTTTATACGAACAATTATCGCCGCCGATATGGCGGCCGTAGACGATTTGATTCGTCATAGCCTTCACTCGGACGTGGTTCTTATCCGGTCGGTTGCAGAATACATCATCGGCGGCGGCGGGAAGCGTCTTCGCCCTGCACTTGTACTTCTTTCCGCAAAAACGGCCGGATACCGTGGGAAAAGTCACCTTGATTTGGCGGCGGTCGTGGAGTTTATCCATACCGCGACATTGCTGCACGATGATGTTGTGGATGAATCGCAATTGCGTCGAGGACGTAAGACTGCCAATGCCGAGTTTGGTAACGCTGCCAGTGTCCTCGTCGGCGATTTTCTTTATTCGCGGGCGTTTCAGATGATGGTGACTGTTGGAAGTATGCGGGTTATGGAGGTGCTGGCCGAGGCAACCAACACTATTGCCGAGGGCGAGGTGCTTCAGTTACTGAATACTCACAATGCAGACATCTCGGAAGAGGGCTACATAGCAATAATTCATCGCAAGACTGCAAAGTTGTTTGAGGCGGCGGCACAGTTGGGCGCAATTCTGGGTGGTGCATCTGATGAGGTGGAGCAAGGACTCGCCAAATATGGCATGCATCTGGGTACCGCCTTTCAGTTGATCGATGATGTGCTTGATTATTCAGGCGACGCTGCAAGTACAGGGAAGAGTCTTGGAGACGATTTGAACGAGGGCAAGCCTACACTACCTCTGATTCACGTTCTGCGGCGGGGGGCGTCGGAACATGCTTCGGTTGTGCGCCGGGCTATTGAGCAAGGGGGCAGAGACGGTTTTGCAGAAGTTCTTGTCGCAATCAAGGCTTCCGGGGCTCTTGAATATGCAAGTGATGCGGCCAGGGCTGAGGCGCTCAAGGCGCGGCAGGCATTGACTGTGTTGCCGAATTCAATATACAAGGATTCTCTGCTAAAATTAGCCTCCTTCGCGGTTGAACGTGACCACTGATAGTTAGCTGAGTTTAGTCCTTGCTGACTTGTTGTGAAGCGTTCGGTTTGTACTGAGATGGCTTTAGTCGGATTCGGGGTGTAGCTCAGCCTGGTAGAGTACTGCGTTCGGGACGCAGGAGTCGGAGGTTCGAATCCTCTCACCCCGACCAATCCGCTGGTACCTAACCCGTGATTTCGGCTTGCCTTGCCGAAAAATTGCGGCATTAGTCGATGGTTATAATGCGCCATCGTTCCCGAGCCTGAAACTGGAGACTGCGTGGGCAAGCTTTTTCTGTTTGTCGCAGCCATTATTGTCGTCTACGCAGTCCTGAAGGCAATGACACGTAGTTCGGTAACGCGGCGCAAGGCTTCCGATTTGCGAAATCGGAAGCAGGCTCCGCTGCAGGCAGAAGCGATGATTCCCTGTGCTTTTTGTGAAATCAACGTCCCCCGCAGTGAGGCAATTTCAGATGGCAGCCGTTACTTCTGCAGTGACGAACATCGCCGGCATTTCGGAAAGAGGGCGAAAGAATAATGGCGGAAAGTGTGCTTTCGTCACCTTCATTGCTATCTAGGCCAAGTGATGCGACTGAATCGTTCTGGGTTTCCCTTCGTTACTTCAATTTTTACCGAATCTCTGTCGCCGCAGTTTTCCTCCTTGCGGTCGTAGCCTATGGAGATCTGCTTAATCTAGGTAGTCATGCTCCCAGGCTTTTTAGTGTGGTGAGCAGCACTTATCTGACGCTGGCAATCGGGTTTCAGGTGGTGATGAGGAAGTGGCCGGAATATTTTGACATGCAGCTGTCTACGCACGTGATTGTCGATATTCTTGCGCTGGTCTTGATGATGTACGCATCAAGCGGTTTTCGTAGCGGTATAGGTGTGATGTTGCTGACCTCGCTGGCTGGTGCGGCGCTGGTGAGCCGTGGTGCTTTGATGCTTTTTTATGCAGCACTGGCATCCATCGCACTACTGCTTGAGCAATCCTATTGGGTACTTACGCACGACGCAGGCACTGCCAGTTTTTTTCAGCCCGGTCTGCTTTCGATAGGGTATTTCGCCACAGCGCTGATCACTAATCAGCTGGCCCAACGCGTAATAGTGAACGAGCGTGTTGCACGTCAGCGTGGCACGGATCTGGCTGATCAACTGCGTATCAACCAGTTGGTAATACATGACGTGCAGGACGCAATCCTGGTGGTTGACTCAAATGGCCTAGTTCGTCAGCAAAATCCCGCCATAGATGCTCTCATGGGTTGTGTGGCGCCGGAATTGGATCAAATAGAGTCGTACTCCCCTGATTTGGCAGCACACTTGACTCGCTGGCGCAATGGCGACGGGCAGGCGGTATTGATGTTGCACTTTCCGGGAAGCGGAAAACGGGTACGTGCGCGATTTATTGCCGCCGGCGTCGAAGGCGGAAGCTATACGCTGGTATTCCTAGAGGATCAGTCCAGGCTGCAAGACCAAGCGCAGCAATTGAAGCTTGCCGCGCTTGGTCGTTTGACCGCCAACATTGCGCATGAAATACGCAACCCGCTTTCAGCTATTACGCATGCAGGTGACTTGCTAAGGGAAGAAAGCAAGGACGCGGGCAGGAATCGTCTGGTTGCCATTATTCGGGATAATGCAGAGCGACTTGACCGGATGGTGCGTGATGTCCTTGAGCTTTCACGCCGGGATCGAATTCAGCTACAGGCAATTGATCTGGCTGCATTTCTTTCGACATTCATTGATGAGTTTGTTCAGAGAAACTCCATCGATCGAAGTGTATTTTTCGTAGATGTGCCTGCCGACATGTCTATTGAATTTGATCGAGTGCATTTTAATCAGATTATCTGGAATCTCGTCCGCAATGCCTGGCGGCACTGCCGCAAACAGGTGGCGAGCGTGCACATCCTGTTTCAGCGGCGTCCCAATCAGCTAGAATTGCACATCGTCGATGACGGTGACGGTATTCCCACGCATCTGCAGTCCCAGTTGTTCGAGCCGTTCTTTACCACGTTCAGCAGCGGAACCGGTCTGGGGTTGTACATTGCCAGAGAACTGTGTGCTGCCAATGGCACAAGTCTGGAGTACGTCGATCGCCCGGTCGGAGCGAACTTCAGGATCTTATGGCAACTCAATCAACGTTGAAGCAACCAGAGCGGCGCCGCACGTCTTCACATACGGCCTCAGTATTGGTTGTCGATGACGAAGCTGATATCCGTGAGTTGCTGGAATTATCATTGTTGCGAATGGGGCTCGTTGTCCAGTCTGCAGGCTCAATTGAGGAAGCCAAGACGTTACTGCGCTCAAGGCCCCATGATTTGTGCCTAACCGATATGCGCTTGCCCGATGGTGATGGTCTGGAACTGGTTCGGTTTATCGGATCGGAATATGTGGATATTCCAGTTGCGGTGATCACGGCCTACGGGACTCCGGAGAATGCCGTTGCCGCTTTAAAGGCGGGCGCATTTGATTACCTGACCAAGCCGCTTTCGCTTGACCAGTTGCGCACACTGATCAAGTCTGCACTGGCGTTGCCCTCCGGACCGGTAGTCGCCGGGGAAGATGATCGTGGGCTGCTTGGAAGCAGTGCGGCAATTGTGCAGGTACGGGCATTGATCGAGAAACTCGCACGTAGCCAGGCGCCCATCTACATCACTGGCGAGTCCGGAAGTGGCAAAGAACTCGCAGCACGCCTCGTTCATAGTAAGGGGGCCAGGCGCGATATGCCATTTGTTGCTGTCAATTGCGGCGCGATTCCCGAGAATCTGATGGAGAGTGAGTTTTTCGGTTACCGCAAAGGTGCTTTTACAGGCGCTGACGCAGACCATGACGGCTTCTTTCAGGCGGCCAATGGGGGAACACTATTTCTCGATGAGGTTGCCGATCTTCCTTTGCCAATGCAGGTAAAACTGCTCAGGGCCATTCAGGAGAAGCGTGTACGTAAAGTGGGATCCATCAGCGAGGATGCGTTGGACGTGAGAATCATGTGCGCCACGCACCAGAGTCTTGCAGCGAGGGTGGAGGATGGGCAATTTCGTCAGGATCTCTATTACCGGTTAGCGGTTATTGAGCTTAGGATGCCGCCATTGCGGGACTGCCGAGAAGATGTGCCGATTCTTTCTGACGCGATCTTGATTCGCCTGGCCGGAAATACTTCTAGTTCAGTGCCTCGCCTATCGAAGGAAGTGGTCGAGGCCTTAATTGGCTACGACTTTCCAGGGAATGTCAGGGAACTCGAGAATATTCTGGAGCGTGCATTGGCGCTTGCAGGCACCAACGAGATCACCCTCGATGAATTGCAACTCAGTCCCCCAGGTTTAAGCGCCGAATCCAGTCTGATAGGAGGCACTCTGGCGGATGCAAAGTGGCCTTTGCAGGATTACCTGGACCGACTGGAGCGAGAAGCGATTATCGAGGCGCTTGGTCATACACGCTTCAATCGCACTGCTGCAGCAAAACTGCTTGGGATTACATTTCGTGCCTTGCGCTATCGCATGGCGCGGCTTGGTATTCAATAATTCCTTTCAGGAAAGTATTGGCCGCAAGTGCGAACCGGAGATTGCCTTGGTCCCAGAATGAGTATTGATCCGGCCGGATTTATACTTGGCAGCCGGCGAGTGCTGTCCCCAAACTTTGATCAGAGGCCGGTTGGTGAGCAAATTACGCTACTAGTAATTCACAGCATCAGCTTGCCACCTGGTGAGTTCGGAGGGAGTTTCGTCGAGGCGCTTTTTACCAATAGCCTGGATTGCTCGAAGCATATTTATTTCGAAGCGCTTCGTGGGTTGAGAGTGTCCGCGCATTTTTTCATTCGTCGAGATGGCAGTTTGGTGCAGTTTGTGTCTTGTCATGATCGTGCCTGGCATGCAGGGCAATCCGAATGGAAGGGCAGAGTTGGTTGTAACGACTTTTCCATTGGTATAGAGCTGGAGGGGGCGGATACTTCCCAATTTACTGTGCCGCAGTACGCCGGCCTGGTGGAGTTGTCGGCGCTGCTGCGTTCTCGCTTCCCCATCTCCGATATTGTTGGTCATGCGGATATTTCGCCCGGTCGGAAGAGTGATCCCGGACCTTTTTTTGATTGGTCATTTTTCCGGTCAGAGCTTAACTCGGTCTCTGTAAGGTTCTGAGGGGGGCGTGTAACCCAATCATTGCGCTGCAATGATTGGGGCCATTGCAACTCTGGCGGCAGGCAACCCAAGCCGGTACTGCTTCCTCTTGATTATCACGCCGCGAATTGCGCATTTCGTCCATACCACGCATGCTAATCTGAATTGCCAAGCGCATTCCGCTATCTATCGCCGAGGCAGTATCGGCAAATATGCTTGCAACTTGAAATTTCGCGCACTAGAATTAGTTGTGGACTTGTTTCAAAGTACTATATATTGTGGTATGGCTCGGATTGCGGTTGTGCCTAAGAGGCATTTATGGAATGTGGGAAGTTGAGCAACAGTAACTGCATCTCCGGATCGGCAATTGAATGCGACGAATAGCAAGTGCCTTGGCTCACGTGGAGTTCAAGGAGCGGAGCGATAGGAGCATGAGGAGTTTGTCAATGCAGATTGCCGCGAACACATCGAAAATGTTGTTGAACGTGGGTACGAGTTCTCTTGATGTGTCCTCCCAGCTAGGTAATGGTGGTTTTGTGGGCGACAAGGTAATTCGCCGAAACGGGGCAACGACTGGATTTGAATCCTCCAGGATTTTAGCGGCAATGACCAAGGCAATTCTGGCTTCTAAGTTTGGCCAAGGTTCCGCGTCGGAGCGTGTGTCTGGAGTAGAGGTAATTGTGACCAGGGTTGTCGTTGATGCCTTGGGTCGGCGTCAGCCCCGGAGGAGGGCGTCCGATATTGAAGGCATTCAGGTTAGCGTCGAGCCTAACCTTATTCGAGTGGATAGTGATGTTCCTTTTCGGGGCGCGCCCTTCGTAAGGTCAGGCCAGTCATTCATATCACCGAGGCTCGCCTCTGTGGTTGGATAGCCCATGCTGATTCAGATGGGTTTCTCTGTGTTGTTCCTTTAACCCTTGATGGAGATTTAAACCATGGCTACAAAGAAGAAAGCAGCTAAGAAACCGGCTAAGAAACCGGCTAAGAAACCGGCCAAGAAACCGGCCAAGAAACCAGCTAAGAAGGCTGCGAAAAAGAAGGCTGCGAAAAAGAAGGCTGCGAAAAAGAAGGCTGCGAAAAAGAAGGCTGCGAAAAAGAAGAAGGCAGCTAAAAAACCCGCAAAAAAGAAAGCGGCCAAGAAAAAAGCCGGCATAAAGAAGCCGGCTAAAAAGAAAACCGCAAAAAAAACGAAAGCGGCTAAAAAGCCGGTCAAAAAGGCTAGCAAGCCCGCAGTAAAGGCGACGGTACCGTTGAAGGCGCCGGAGGTTCCGACCCCGGTCGCACCGGCTACGCCTGGGGTGAGAACCGCCCTCAATCCTGCAGCAGCTTGGCCTTTTCCAACCGGCTCAAGGCCCTAAGTGGGTTCCGGATAGACTGCGGACAGTCCGAGTTTGAGGTTGGACTGCTCCGCAGTATTCGGACTGATACATAAGATCCCCCGGCTTTTCTGCCAAGTGACGAGATTAGTTTAGCAGGTCATCGGTTCGTCAAGCCGGGTTCTTTGTAAAAGAAAGGATTGATGAATATTGCGATGCAATAAGTCTCTGAAGTGATGGGGTATTTCGTATTTGACTTAATGTAAGTCTTTAATTAAAATGATATTTTTTCAGGGCGTTTCCTGTAGTCCAATCCGTACCGGAACTTGATGCTGTTTTAGCGCGTCTACATTTCCGACTGGCTATCTCGCCACCTTGGTGCTCTTTAGATAGTTCCAAGTCACTGTATCAATAATGATCAAGCTACACCCAGCCCTTTGCTGTGGTGACGCACACGAGGTGTGCTCGAAGGTTGCTGCCTGATACTTGGGCGAACCTCAAATGGAGGTATGTGATGAACATTATCCAGTTCAAGTCTTTCTTGAGACCAGATCGCAGTTGCTTGTTTGGCATTATTTACCATGGCTTCGCATTGGCAGGGTTGCTTGCGGTTGCACTCATGCTTTTCCTTGGCGGACAGTCATCTATTTTTGGCTCAAACGATGTTGCTGGCGCCTTTGATGGAAGCGCATACAGGGATGTCACTCTGTCCGAGACCATTGTCGACCAGGAGAGCCAGCGCAATCGAGTTCTTGCAACGTATCTTTCCCGTCGATATCGAATAGCCGGAGATGTAATAGAACATTGGATTGGTGCAGCCTTTCGTGCCGGTCAGAAGATTGGCTTGGATCCGCTTTTGATTCTGTCAGTTATGGCAATTGAGTCTCGTTTCAATCCAATTGCTGAAAGCGAGCTTGGTGCCAAGGGGTTGATGCAAGTCATGCCTCAGCACCATCAGGACAAGATGGCTGAGTATGGCGGTGACGAGGCCGTTCTTAATCCGATGACCAATATTCTTATCGGCACCAGAATCCTGAAGGAATGTATACGGCGCGGCGGTGGCATTGAGGCTGGGTTGCAGCTTTATGCAGGAGCATTCGGAGACGGTGCCAGTCTATATTCGCAAAAGGTAATGGCAGAAAAAGAGCGGCTTGCGCAAGCCTTGCGCAGGCCGACTGTTCAAGCGCCCCGTCAGGCAGCCATTACTGCAACTGCAGGTGCTGCCATTTGACGGGCGTTATGTCCTGCCATTAGCCAATCCAGCCCGTGTTGCACCAAAATCGATGTTCTGAATGATTCAGGTCGCCAGACACGGGAAATGATTGTGCATCGTGGATGCAATGCTTGATTGGTACCCCGTTTTCCGATTGAGTGAGAACGCATCTGCAAGGATATCCTGATGGATATCGTTTGGAGGCAATCAGGTGTTTGAGTTAGGTCTCCGCCTTGAGTTAAGGGCCCTCAATTGCGTGGGCTATAATGCGTCGTCACCTTGTTACGCTCAGTTGGCGGGGGGGCGATTCTTCGGACGCTCTTTCTGGACTGCAATATTGGTCAGCGATAAATTTTGAAATTGTCATTCTTTGGCTTTGAGAGTACCTGCATGATTCGCGGCACGCCATACGAACGGTAGTGAATTCAACGATCGGATGCCAAATTGGACGAGTCACAGAAAAAGAATGCACTTGCTTACCATCGTCTTCCACGGCCTGGAAAAATCTCTGTTACACCAACCAAGGCACTGGTAAATCAGCGAGATCTTTCGCTAGCTTATTCTCCAGGCGTCGCTGCGGCATGCGAGGAAATCGTCCGCGATCCTGGCGAAGTTCGCAATCTCACTGCGCGCGGCAATCTAATTGGTGTTGTCACCAATGGAACGGCGGTACTGGGCCTGGGTTCGATCGGGCCCCTGGCTGCAAAGCCAGTGATGGAGGGCAAGGCAGTATTGTTCAAGAAATTCGCGGGTATCGATTGTTTCGACATTGAACTGAACGAACTGGATCCCGACAAGCTTGTCGAAGTTATTGCCGCCCTGGAGCCCACATTTGGTGGAATCAATCTGGAAGATATCAAGGCGCCAGAGTGCTTCTATGTCGAGAGAAAGCTTCGTGAACGGCTCAAGATCCCTGTGTTTCATGACGATCAGCATGGCACATCGATCATAGTTGGTGCAGCGGTGCTAAATGGGTTGCGGGTTGTGGGCAAGGATATTGCCAAAGTGAAGCTGGTATGTTCAGGAGCGGGTGCTGCGGCACTGGCCTGCCTTGACCTGTTGGTGTCCATGGGGTTGCGTATGGACAATATCCTTGTGTCGGATATTGCGGGCGTCGTCTTTGAGGGGCGTACGCAGGAAATGGACGAAAACAAGGCGCGCTATGCCCGTCCAACGGATGCCAGGACACTGGGTGACATCATTGGTGGGGCGGACATCTTCCTTGGGTTGTCTGCAGGCAGGGTATTGAAGCCGGAAATGGTCAAGCGCATGGCGGATAAGCCTTTGATTTTTGCGCTTGCAAATCCCGAGCCGGAAATTCTTCCGGAGTTGGTGAAGGAAGCCCGACCTGACGCAATCATGGCCACAGGTCGTTCTGATTACCCGAACCAGGTAAACAACGTACTGTGCTTCCCCTTCATCTTTCGCGGAGCGCTGGATGTTGGGGCCACCCAGATCAACGAACCCATGAAGCTTGCCGCGGTAAATGCAATTGCCGAACTCGCCATGGCTGAGCAATCTGATGTGGTGATTGCCTATGCGGAGAAGAATCTTAAATTTGGACCCGATTATCTGATTCCGAATCCATTTGATCCTCGCCTGATCACGGTTATTGCACCGGCAGTGGCAAAAGCGGCAGTGGACTCAGGAGTCGCTGCCTGGCCCATCGAGGATTTCGCGGCTTATCGAGCCTCTCTGGAGCAATTTGTTTACCACTCTGGGCTGATCATGAAGCCGCTCTTCACCGCGGCAAAGGCGGGGCCCAAACGCCGCGTTGTCTACGCCGAGGGTGAGGATGAACGCGTGCTGCGTGCGGCCCAGGCTGTTGTCGATGAGGGGCTTGCTATGCCGATACTCATCGGTCGACCGGAAGTGGTCAACCGGCGTATTGAGCGCTACGGATTGCGTATCAAGGCTGGGGTAGATATTGAAGTGGTGAACCAGGATTGGGACTCCCGCTATCATGATTACTGGAGGGAGTACCACCGGCTGACCGAGCGTCGCGGTGTATCGGTGCAATATGCGCAGATTGAAATGCGTCGCCGTCTGACTCTTATTGGCGCGATGATGATTCACCGTGGTGAAGCGGACGGGATGTTGTGCGGCACCTTTGGAAATCATCACCTGCACCTGCAGTTCATTGACCAGGTTATCGGCAGAAGAGCAGGTGCAAAGCATTATTACGGCATGAACCTTCTGGTACTGCCCAATCGCACCGTATTTATCTGTGATACCTATGTAAATCCTGATCCCACTGCTGAGCAGATCGCTGAGATGGCGGTGCTTGCGGCGGAGGAGATTCGTCGCTTTGGCATTACACCCAAGGCGGCGCTGCTATCGCATTCGTCGTTTGGTAGTAGCGACGAACCAAGCGCCAGGAAAATGCGCGAAGCACTTGCGATCATCAATAGAATTGAACCGGAACTGGAAATTGAGGGTGAAATGCATGGTGATGCTGCCCTCAACGAGAAGGTGCGCAAGGCCGTTTTCCCCAATTCGCGTCTCAAGGGAGAGGCCAATCTCCTGCTTATGCCCACTTTGGATGCCGCCAATATCGCCTTCAATCTGCTGATGACGACAGCAGGTGATGGAATTACCGTCGGACCAATGCTGCTTGGTGCCGCGAGGCCGGTGCATATTGTCACTCCTTCAGCGACTGTCCGTAGGCTCGTTAACATGACCGCATTGCTGGTTGCTGATGCGAATTCAGGTCGTCAGCAGATGCGCACGCTTGATCATCCTGGCTGAGACAGAAATGCTTCTGTTGGTGATGTCAACGATACCCGGGCGTCGAATCTGCATGTGAGCATCTGTAGTGCATTGTCATTTTGGTACTGGATTTCGAGCGAGACTTTTCCTCGCCCTGCTGAACTGGGCGGCCCCCTGAACAGGTCATCATGAGCCAATTCCCCAATAGCACAGACCCATTCGAGTTCCTGAAGTCGTTATGGAACCCGCTTGGTATGCCCATGCCAGGCATGGTTACTCCAACTCTGGATCCCGCCGAACTGGAGAAGCGCATCGCTGATCTGAAATCGGTGGAAAACTGGCTTAACCTGAATTTGAACGTGCTGCGCATGAGCATTCAGGGGCTTGAGATGCAAAAGGCGACACTGTCAGCAATGGGGGGCGTGGCCGACTCTGCACGAGCAATGCAGGATGCGATGAAAATACCCCCTGCGGGTACAGCGTCTGCACCACCTTCGCCGGTTGACGCCTGGTGGACAATATTGCAGCAGGCGCAACAGGCTGCGGTGCAGCCGCTGACCCCGGAAGCCAGTCCGACGGTGAAGAAATCTCCAGGCAAGAAAAAATAGTGCCGCCCGCCGCCCAAGTTCAATGGCCGGCCGCTTTACTGCGTGTCGGGAAGTGGGGCGCACTACCGAGCGGATGTGTCACCTTAGGCGGAACGAATCCTGGGATATACGCACTCCAGGCAAGTTCAGAATTGAGGTTTATTGAAACATGACTGGTTTGTATCCGGCCATTGAGCCTAATGCAAGTGGCATGCTGCCCCTTGATGCCGTTCATTTGATGTACTGGGAAGAGTGTGGCAATCATGCGGGCATCCCCGTCGTATTTCTGCATGGGGGGCCGGGTTCCGGCAGTTCACCCAAGCACAGACGATTTTTTGATCCGCAGGCCTATCGCATAGTTGTTTATGACCAGCGCGGTGCCGGGCGATCAAAGCCGCTCGGGGAACTGCTGGACAATACGACATTGCATCTGGTTGCCGATCTGGAGTCGCTTCGGGTTTTTCTTGGTGTTGAACGCTGGCTGGTGTTTGGGGGTTCCTGGGGCAGTACCCTGGCGCTCGCTTACGCGCAGACCCATCCCGAGCGTTGCCTTGGGCTCATTCTGCGTGGAATATTTTTGTGTCGAGGCAGTGAAATAGCCTGGTTCATGCACGGGATGCGTACGGTTTACCCTGAAGCGTGGGAAGCATTTTCAGGCTTTCTGCCCGAAGTGGAGCGCACCGACTTGCTGGCCGCGTATTACCGTCGCCTGGTCAACCGCGATCCTGCAGTACATATGCCTGCGGCGCAAAGTTGGAGTCGCTATGAAGGGTCATGTTCGACGCTGTTGCCTGACTCCGATACTTCGGCAGAACTGGCGGCGCATTTTGGCGATAACACGGTCGCACTCGGTCTGGCGCGAATTGAAGCGCACTACTTCCTGAACAAGGCATTCTTGCCAGATGATGCCTTGCTGCAAGGAGCTGTCAGGTTGCGGGATATTCCAGGTGTCATTGTGCAGGGTCGCTATGACATGGTTTGTCCAATCGTTTCGGCGCATGCCTTGCACTGCGCCTGGCCGCGGGCTGACTTTCGTATCATTCCCGATGCCGGTCATTCAGCGTGGGAACCGGGCAGCCTCGCTGCACTCATGGATGCTACGGAGCAGTACAAACGCAGCGGGCAGTTCTGTCGTTAGGTGCAGGATGCACCATGGCAATTAATTTTCATCGCATTTCGAGCAACCGCAGTCCCCGGCGGGACAGAACCGGATGGGCAATTGATGCATGTTCCAGGCGCCGAAATCGATATTGGCGTTATGTCGCACTAAAAGCACGGGACTCCAAGCTTGAGGCTGGAGAAATTCGCGGCACGTTACAATAGCTCACCTTAACTATCCCAGATATCTTGTGTTCTGTAACAGTCCCGAAAATTTCGATTCAGCCTGGCTGAGGGCCCGCGTCGCCACATCGCGCCGTGGCCGTTCTCGGCTTGGAGGCGATGAACTTCGGGGTCCCCCTGACGGCATCTATCGGCCTGCGGCAGTGTTGGTACCCGTGATAGAGCGAAGCAGTGGCCTGACTATTCTATTGACGCGTCGCACCCCTTTTCTGAGGCAGCATGCCGGGCAGATCTGCTTTCCTGGCGGCCGCGTGGAGCCGGAGGATTTGACTCCAGCGCATACTGCATTGCGCGAAACCGAGGAAGAAATCGGGTTGGCATCCGATAAGGTAGAGTTACTGGGGCAGCTGGATGATTACAAGACGGGTACTGGTTATCGCGTCACTCCTGTGGTCGGACTCGTGCGCCACCCATTTGAACTGGCTCCGGATGCGTCGGAAGTTGAGGAAGTATTTGAACTGCCACTGACGTTCCTGTTCGATACTGACAATCATCAGTGCAACAGTGTTTTACAGAACGGGATGCCGCAGAAATATTATGCGTTGCCCTATCTCAGCCACTATATCTGGGGGGCAACGGCCGCGATGCTGATTAATTTCTACAGTTTGCTGTCGGAAGTAGAGCGGCCATGAATGCACTATTGGGATTGCATCGATCGACAGTACCCCGTAACCATTTTTTTGCATGAGTTAATCATGAGCCTGATTTCATTGATCATTGCATTGCTGGTCGAGCAATGGCGCCCGCTGGTTGATCGCCGTCAATTATTTGGCCCGATGACTCGCTATGCCCATTTTCTTGAACAACAGTTCAATGCGGGTGAAAAGCATCATGGCACGATCGCCTGGATTGTGGCTGTCCTTCCCATTGTGATTGGCGTGTGGCTGGTGTTTTATGTTCTGGCGCACATGAATCCATTAATCGGACTGGCGTTTAATGTCTCGGTGCTTTATCTCACGCTTGGCTTTCGTCAATTCAGCCATTATTTCACCGACATTCACCTGGCCCTGAAAGAGGATGACCTGCCCAGGGCGCGCGAATTGCTCGGTATATGGAGAGGACATAACTGCGATCACTTCAATAAGGAAGAGGTTGTACGGCTCACGATCGAAGGAGCGCTGACCGCATCGCACCGGCATGTATTTGGTGTGGTTTTCTGGTTCATGATCCTGCCCGGACCATCGGGCGCCGTGTTGTATCGATTGGCAATGTTTTTGCGTAATCGCTGGAGTGATGCGAATAGTGTGCAGTCGGACGGACAGGTTTTTGATCTGACACAGTTTGGAAAATTCGGGCGTGATGCTTTCGCCGTAATAGACTGGTTGCCGGTACGTGTGACTGCCGCTGCGTTCGCCGTTGTCGGTGATTTTGAGGATGCCATTTACTGCTGGAGAATGCAGGCGGGAAAATGGGGTGATCTGGCGCTGGGGATCGTGCTTGCAGCAGGTGCCGGTGCACTGGGCGTCCGACTCGGCATGCCTATTGTGCAGGATGGTGTGGTCAGGGACCGGCCCGTTCTGGGCGTAGGGGATGAGGCGGATGTTCCAATGTTAGACAGTACCGTAGGGCTGGTCTGGCGAGCGCTGGTGCTGTATCTGCTGATGCTGTTACTGCTGGGGGTGGGGCAAGCGGTGAGATAGATTGTGATTACATTAATTTAATTATAGTAAGCAGTAATTTACTATTTTATTTAATTTGATAATAAATACTGCATGGTTTATCAGTCGGTCCGAGTTGTGCCGCAGTGCCAACATGCAGTGAACTGACCTTCCAGCCACTCGCCGCAGGCGCATGTCCATGAGGCCAGGCGAGCAGGTCCCTGTTGAAAATCCTGCAATACCCTTCTGCCGCGATTTTCATCATCGTTGCAGCTCAACCATAGCTCAAGGGAGCAATCCAGAAAAGGGATCTCGCCCGCAAGCTGGGACAATGCTTCGTTGCGAATGAAGCAAGGGATACCTTCCGCTTCCAGTAGATTGCGCAGGTGATGGATCTCAATGCGGTTCAGTGAAATGTAAAATGCGCTCACTTTTTTGCCTTAATTGAGTCACTTCCATTAGCGCCGCTATATCAATGCCCCCTGCGATCCGATGGCTTTTTCGTGCCTGCTTCGGCCATGATGATGCGCCGATACAGTTCCAATCGGCGTGGGGAAATAGCCCCATCATTTACGGCGCTGGCGATGGCGCAACCGGGTTCATGCAGATGCCGGCAATCGGGGAATCGACATCCATCGGTGAACGGCAGAAATTCCCTGAAACCGGCTGCAATTTCACGCCATTCGACATGTGCAAGGCCGAATTCCTGCATGCCAGGACAATCGATGACGGCACTGTGTTCATCCAGGCGGTATAGCAGGGCGTGTGTCGTTGTGTGCTTTCCCGATGAAAGAAATGTCGAAATCTCGCGGGTCGCGGCGTGGGCATCTGGAAACAGTGCATTGATCAACGTGGATTTTCCCATTCCGGACTGGCCGACCAATACGGTTGTTTCATCCAATAATTTTTCACGCAAGGCATGCGTATCCTGCAGTGCTGAAATTTTCACGAGCGGATAGCC
>CANKAJ010000021.1 GCA_947479645.1 Betaproteobacteria bacterium
CGGACATGCACCGCCGTGGCCGGCGCACCGCGCTCCTTGACCTTCGCACACAGGCTACGCAGGTCCTCCGGGCCGATCTCGGTCAACAAGCGGTTTCGGAATGCCGGCAGGATGTCCCGGTCGATTATGCTCTTTCGCATCGACTTGGTGCTCTCCGCCATCCGTGATTCTTCTAACCAGCGGTTGGTGAATTGCTCGAAGGTCTTGGCCTCGGACAGGCGGCGCTTCTCGCGCTGCTTTTCTTGACTGGGGGAAAGCCCCGTGGCGATGGCCTTGCGGGCCTCTGCGCAGCGCTCGCGCGCAAGTAATAGGGAAATTCCGTCCCTGGCACCGAAGCGGCCGATCGTGAGCGTCTCCCGCCGCCCGTTGAGCCGGTAGTCGAGTCGAAAAGTGATCGTGCCCTTGGGTGAGACGGTCACGTACATGCCGTCTCGGTCGGCAACCTTGTATGCGGTGGCCCTGGGTTTCAGGCCCCTCAGCGTTCCATCTGACAGCATCGTTACGCCCTCCTCCGCACGGATTTTACCGTCACGAAAAAATAGGCGCTATAACTTCTTTATATAATTGTTTTTATTGTACTTTTTGTAATATTTTTTACCGTCAGTCTGCTTTTTGAAGTGACGGTAAAGTTTTTTCAGATCCTGATCGAAAATACTTACCGTCAGTTTTACCGTCAGACCGAAACGCACCCCATCGATACACCGCGATACATCTCGACAGACAATTATTATTTATATCAATGTGTTATAGTATGTTTTCGACTGATCCCGATAGACGCTGAAGGACGCCGAATTATTCCCACTCGATCGTCGCCGGCGGCTTGCTTGAAATATCGTACACAACCCGATTAATGCCGCGCACTTCATTGATGATGCGATTGGACACGCGTGCCAGCAATTCGTATGGTAGTGGTGCCCAATCTGCCGTCATGAAATCACTGGTCTGCACCGCGCGCAGTGAAACGACGTATTCATATGTACGCCCATCACCCATGACGCCCACAGACTTGACTGGTAAAAACACCGCAAAGGCCTGCGCAGTCTTGTCATACCAGCTGACGCCATCACTATCCTTCATGGCCCAAAGTTCATCCATGAAAATGGCATCGGCGCGACGCAACAATTCCGCATAATCGCGTTTCACCGCCCCCAGAATTCGCACGCCCAAACCGGGACCAGGAAAAGGATGACGAAAGACCATTTCGCGCGGCAAACCGAGCGCAAGGCCAAGTTGACGAACTTCATCCTTGAACAATTCGCGCAGAGGTTCCAACAGTTTGAGATGCAATGTTTCGGGCAGACCACCAACATTGTGGTGGGACTTGATCGTGTGCGCCTTTTTGGATTTTGCCCCTGCAGACTCAATCACGTCCGGATAAATGGTGCCTTGAGCGAGCCACATTATTTTTGGGAATTTCTTGGCCTCAGCCTGAAAAACCTCAACAAATTCCCTGCCGATTATCTTGCGCTTTTGCTCCGGATCGGTAATGCCCTCAAGTTCATTCATAAAGCGTTCGCTGGCATCAACCATGTCTACCTTGACGCCAAGATTGCGGGCAAAGGTATCCATGACCTGCTTGCCTTCATTGAGGCGCAGAAGTCCATTGTCAACAAAGACGCAGGTCAATTGATCGCCGATGGCCTTGTGTATCAAGGCAGCGGCAACTGCAGAGTCCACTCCACCGGAAAGCCCCAGCAAGACTTCCTCTGTACCGACTTGGCTGCGGATTTTCGCGACGGCTTCACTGATGTAATCAGGCATATTCCAATCGCCGCGACAGCCGCAAATTTCTCGCACAAAGCGAGTAAGTACCGTCTTTCCCTGCAATGTATGAGTGACTTCCGGGTGAAACTGAACAGCGTAAAAGCCTCGGACCTCGTCAGCCATTCCGGCAATTGGGCATGAGTCGGTGGATGCCATTAATTTGAACCCGGGAGGCAGTTCGGTCACCTTGTCGCCATGACTCATCCAGACCTTGAGGATGCCATGACCCTCGCTTGTTCTTGAGTCCTCTATGCCATCAAACAACCGTGTATGCCCACGCGCCCTGACTTCCGCATAGCCAAACTCCCGCATCTGCCCCATCTCGACCTTGCCTCCAAGCTGGGTTGCCATGGTTTGCATTCCGTAGCAAATGCCGAGTACAGGTACTCCTAACTCAAAAACAATCTCCGGTGCACGAGGCGTATCACCTTCATAGACCGAGGCGTGACTTCCGGACAATATGATGCCGCGCGGTGCGAAATCCCGGATGAACTGCGGGCTGATGTCGTAGGGGTGAAGCTCAGAATATACGCCGGCATCACGAACGCGACGTGCAATTAACTGAGTAACCTGTGAACCGAAATCGAGGATCAGGATGCGATCATGGACACTGGAAAGCTGCTCCTTACCATGCCGAACCTGGGCTGCGGTCGCCTCCTGCTTTGCCAAAGTCCTATTCTCCGCGGTAATTGGGCGCTTCCTTGACAATCTGCACGTCATGAACGTGAGACTCGCGGATCCCTGCTGATGTTATTTCCACAAACTGGGCGCGTGTACGCAGTTCGTCCAAAGTCTGACAACCACAATACCCCATGCTTGAACGTAATCCGCCATTCAACTGATAAATGATCGAGAGCACGCTTCCTTTGTAAGGCACTCTGCCCTCGATACCTTCAGGGACGAGTTTGTCGGCATTGTTAGCGGGATCCTGGAAGTAGCGATCTGCCGCCCCATCCTGCATCGCTCCCAATGAACCCATGCCGCGATACGACTTGTAAGATCGACCTTGGTAGAGAATCGTTTCTCCAGGCGCTTCCTCCGTTCCAGCAAACAAGCTGCCCAACATCACCGAGTGCGCGCCAGCGGCGATCGCCTTGGAAATATCGCCGGAATACCGAATACCGCCATCTGCGATGAAGGGAACACCGCTCTTGTCGAGCACGGAGGCGACATTTTCGATAGCTGTAATTTGCGGAATGCCAACACCTGCAACAATGCGTGTCGTGCAAATTGAACCAGGACCAATTCCGACCTTGACTCCATCCGCACCATGGTCCACAAGGGCCTGTGCACCTTGCGCCGTCGCGATGTTGCCGCCAATTACATCAACCTTCGGGAAATTTTTCTTGACCCACTGGACTCGATCCAGAACACCCTGGGCGTGCCCGTGCGCAGTGTCAACGACGATAACATCCACTCCTGCCTCAACCAGAGCCGCTATACGGTCTTCTGTTCCCTCTCCGACACCAACGGCTGCCCCTGCACGCAGCTTCCCCTGCTCATCCTTGCACGCATTCGGGTACTCCGTCGACTTCAGGATGTCCTTCACAGTAATCAGTCCGCGCAACTCAAAAGCATCGTTGACGACCAATACGCGTTCCAAGCGGTGCTTGTGCAATAAGGCCTTGGCCTCTTCCGGACTGGAACCTTCCTTAACGTAGATCAGGCGGTCCCGTGGAGTCATGATTGCGCTCACAGGCAATGCGAGATTGGTCTCGAAACGATAATCTCGATTCGTAACCATGCCCAGCACTTTGCCGCGCTGCTTTCCACCTTCGACGACCGGAAATCCTGATACTTTGTATTGCCGCGTGAGTTCCTGAAGTTGCCCGACCGTAACCGTCGGCGCAACCGTCATTGGGTCACGAAGGACACCAGATTCGTAGCGTTTGACCTTCAAAACCTCGGCTGCCTGGGCCTTGATGCTGAGATTTTTGTGGATTATGCCAATTCCGCCTTCCTGGCCAAGGGCGATTGCCAGCCGGGCCTCGGTGACGGTATCCATGGCGGCAGAGACAAGCGGTATGTTGAGTCTGATATTCCGAGTCAACCGGGTCGCGAGATTAACATCACGCGGAAGAACCGTAGAGTGAGCGGGAACGAGAAGGACATCGTCAAAAGTAAGAGCTCTGGGAATTACGCGCATAGACTGTTCCGGCGCAAATTCTTATTATACGCGTTGCGCAAATGCAGGTAAATTCATGCTAAAAACTCTTTTGCAGTGCCGCTTACGTTGCCCCATGCATTATAAGTAATTATGTTGTTGAAGCGCTTTCAGTAACACTGGAAAATGCCCCTTTTGATTTGAGGACGTTTTATATGATCAGGCTCCTCCGATATTCGTTGATAGTTACTGCTCTCCCAGTTGCCAGTCTGGTCCAGGCGCAGGTCAATAAATGCGTGGATTCCAACGGCAGGATCGTTTATTCACAGGCCCCCTGCCCTGCAAACACCAAGACTTCGAGTGTTCGTCAAAACGTACCTGCAAACGCGGCGCCATCTGTAGCCAGCGGTGGGACGGGCACGAATACTACTGGAACAGCAAAGTCCACTGGCCCAAAAACCCCTGCAGAAATGGAGATGGACTTTCGGAAGCGTCGTGTCGAACAGGAGGATGCCCGAAAGAAGGAGCAGGAGAAGCTTACCGAAGCGAAAGGACGCGAGGACAATTGTCGCTCATCCCGAGCTCAATTAGCCGGCTTGGAAGCGGGGGGACGGCAGGCCAGGATGGACGACAAGGGTGAGCGTTATTATCTGGATGATGCGCAGACAGCCTCCGAAATTGAAAAGGCCCGTAAATCTGTACAGGATTGGTGCAAGTAAATTGCAAGCCGGGAAAATGGTTCTAGGCTTAATTCAAGCATTTTTCTAGTTGCACGGCCCGATTTTTATTACAGCCTGAATCCTGGCTCGACGCCTGCGAGACTCCTTGGGATCAGCAGCAAGGGGGCGCAAGATTTCGACGCGATCACCATCATGCAATTGAGTTTTCCATCCAATTAGGTGCCCAAAACAGGATAACTGGCTTACTCCGACGCTGATTTCGGGGAAGGAACTCGCCATCCCACTTTTCAGAACCGCATTCTCAGCGGTGCTTCCACTCGGAAGCTTCAGCTTTTCGATTACATATTTAGCCGGCAAGGCAAAAATGACCTCGATGCTTATCAAGGTGCCTGCTGGCGCATCATTTGTGGGCATAGAATGCGTCGGCACGCTTTACAAATGCCTCGACCAGACTGTCCGCGATATAGTGGAATACCGGCCCCAGTACTACGTCTAAGACCCGACCTGAGAATTCATACTCCAGATGCAAACTGACTTTGCTGGCCTTGTCACCAAGTGCTCGAAAACGCCATTCACCCTCCAGGCTACGGAACGGACCCGATACGAGCTTTATACGAATGGACTCCGCGGCAATTGAGATGTTTTCAGTGGTGAATTCCTGACGAATGCCACGATAGTCAATTTTTATAGTGGCAACCACACGCCCAGGATACCTGGAGACCACTGTGGTGCCACCGCACCATGGCAAGAAACGTGGGTAGGAATCAATATCTTCTACCAGTGCCTGCATTTCAAGAGCACTGT
The DNA here is from genome assembly GCA_947479645.1 of Betaproteobacteria bacterium. Classification (GTDB taxonomy): domain Bacteria; phylum Pseudomonadota; class Gammaproteobacteria; order Burkholderiales; family SG8-39; genus CAIYPG01. Next base: position 5,353 of record CANKAJ010000021.1, read on the forward strand.
GCTCAACAAGTACGGAACGTTCAACCGCAGCCATGGGATTCAAACGGTAAAATGAGACATTCTAACGAAAGGCACCTGCGTGAGCATTATTGAAAATCGCAAAGCTTTCCACGATTACTTCATTGAAGAGCGTCTGGAGGCCGGTATTGCGCTGCAGGGATGGGAAGTCAAGGCCATACGTGCCGGACGCTCTCAGCTAAAGGAAGCCTACGTTGTTGTACGTGATAGCGAAGTGTTTCTGATTGGAGCGCATATAAGCCCTCTTCAAGCCGCCTCTACACATGTAGTCGCTGATCCGGTACGCTCCCGTCGACTGCTTCTGCATGCAGAGGAAATTCAGAAATTGATCGGAAAGGTTGATCGGGCAGGCTACACCCTCGTTCCAATCAATCTGCATTACTCTAAAGGCAATATCAAACTCGAAATCGGCTTGGCCAAGGGCAAGAAACAATACGACAAGCGAAACGCAGAGAAAGACAAGGATTGGCAACGTGAGCAGCAGCGCTTGTTACGCGGGCGCTGACAGGCTTGATCCCGATTGAGTTCCGTATCTAGCCCTGCAGTGCCTGTTGTGGGGTCACCGATCCAGAATCAGCTGCCAATGCGAGCCATGTATCCGTAACCGTGTCTGCATTGAGTGAAATGCTGCTTATTCCTTCCTGCATCAGCCAGCGGGCAAAATCCGGATAGTCGGAAGGGCCCTGACCACAAATTCCCACATACTTTCCGGATTTTCGGCACGCCTGAATAGCCATACGCAATAAAGCCTTCACAGCCGCATTCCGCTCATCAAAGGCATCAGCGACCAGGCCGGAATCACGATCCAGACCCAGCGTGAGTTGAGTCAGGTCGTTCGAGCCTATAGAAAAGCCGTCGAAATACTCTAAGAATTGCTCGGCAAGCAGCGCGTTCGAGGGCAATTCGCACATCATGATCAGTCGCAATCCGTCTTTTCCACGCGCCAGACCGTTGGCCGCAAGCAGATCAATCACGCTCTTGCATTCAGCCACCGTTCTCACAAACGGAATCATGATCTCGACGTTAGTCAACCCAAGTTGGGACCTCACTTTCCGCATTGCCTCGCATTCCATCTGAAAACAATCCCGAAATGACTCAGCAATATAGCGGGAGGCCCCTCGAAACCCCAGCATTGGATTTTCCTCTTCCGGTTCATAGCGAATGCCTCCAACCAGCTTTCGATACTCATTCGATTTGAAATCGGATAATCGGACTATCACTGGCTTGGGCCAGAATGCCGCAGCAATCGTTGCAATCCCTTCAACCATCTTCTCAACGAAAAAAGCGCGTGGGTTGGCGTATCCGTGGGCCGCACGCTCAATATCGCTCTTTAATTGTGACGGAAGATTGGGATATTCCAACACAGCCTTAGGGTGAATGCCGATCATGTTGTTTATTACAAATTCCAGACGCGCAAGCCCAACACCATCGTTAGGAAGACTCTGAAATTCAAACGCCAGATTGGGATTGCCAATGTTGACCATGATCTTGACGGGACATACTGGCATCTTTTCCGTCTGTCTTGATGAGACTTCAAAATCAAGCAGTCCACGATAGACGTACCCTGTATCTCCCTCTGCACAGGAAACGGTTACAGCTTCGCTCATTTTCAATCGTGTTGTCGCGTCACCGCAACCAACAACTGCTGGTATTCCAAGTTCCCGGGCAATAATAGCCGCATGACAGGTTCTTCCACCACGATTGGTCACAATCGCTGCCGCTCGTTTCATGACAGGCTCCCAGTTCGGATCGGTCATGTCAGTTACCAGAATGTCACCAGCCAAAACGCTTCCCATTTCGGAGGCGTCCTTTACGACTCTTACCTTCCCAGAACCGATCTTGTTCCCAATGGCGCGACCTGACACCAGCAGTTCAGACGTCTGTTTTAGGCGGTAACGGGCTTGATCGTTAGCCGATTTCTGCGATTTAACTGTTTCCGGACGCGCTTGCAGAATATAAAGCTTTCCGTCAACTCCATCCTTGGCCCACTCAATGTCCATCGGGCGCTGGTAATGATCCTCAATCTTCACAGCGAAGCTCGCGAGTTCGAGAACATCCTCATCACTGAGACAGAAGCTGTTTCGCGCCGCTTCCTCGACATCAATTGTTCTGACGGATTGCCCCGCCATCGACGAGTCTCCATATACCATTTTCAGCGCCTTGGTCCCCAAGGTACGTCGGATGATCGGTAAGTGATCTCCGCCCAGCATCGGCTTGTGCACATAGAACTCATCGGGATTGACCGCTCCCTGAACCACCATTTCACCAAGCCCCCAGGATGCCGTAATGAATACCACATCCTGAAATCCTGATTCAGTATCCATGCTGAACATTACGCCACTTGCCCCGCGATCACTCCTGGCCATGCGCTGAATACCAGCCGATAGTGCAACCTCAGAATGCTCGAACCCCTTGTGGATCCGGTAGGAAATCGCTCTGTCGTTATATAGTGAGGCGAAAACGTGTTTTACCGCAGCGAGAACGTTGTCAATGCCACGAATATTCAGGAAGGTTTCCTGCTGCCCCGCAAACGACGCATCCGGCAAATCTTCCGCAGTTGCACTGGAACGTACAGCTACTGCGGCATCAGAGCTACTGCCCGCCATCAGCTCGATATATGAATCCGTAATTGCCTTTTCAAGCTGCGCAGGGAACGGAATCGTGGCAATCCAGCCGCGAATTTCCGCACCACATTTTGCAAGTGCCTCGACATCTTCTATATTTAGTATATTAAGGCTCGCATCGATACGATCCTTTAAACCATCATGGGCAAGAAACTCACGAAAAGCCTCCGCGGTGGTGGCAAATCCACCTGGAACACGAATCCCAGCTTTGCTAAGCTGACTGATCATTTCCCCAAGAGAAGCATTCTTCCCACCAACATGCTCAACATCGCTCATGCGAAGCGAGTCAAAGTTGACCACGTATTTTCCCGCTGTCATTTGAAATCCCCGATATTGATGATTCAGTGGAATGCAGGTATTTTACCTGTCGTACCTGTGATGCGCGCACAATTGCGCTTTCTCATTCAACACACCTTGACCCAATGCCGGAAAAATCACAACGCATCGTTTTCTTTGTCTCGGATGGCACAGGCATCACCGTCGAAATGCTGGGACACAGTCTTCTCACCCAATTTGAGGGAATAGAATTCAATCAGATCACAATACCATTTATAGATACTGTGGAAAAAGCCCATGCTTGTGTTGGACGCATTGATGAAGTCCTGCATGCCGGAAATGCCAGGCCAGTTGTTTTCACAACCCTAGTCAATGAGGATGTCCGAAATATCATCCACAAGTCAAACGCCTTTGTACTTGATTTTTTCGAGCGCTTTCTTGTGCCACTGGAATCTGAATTTGGGGTGAAGTCCACTCACACCATTGGCAGGTCTCATAGTGCAATGGACATCAAGGAGTACAAGGACAGAATAGAGGCCATCAACTTTTCGCTAGCGCATGATGACGGTGTTTCCGCGCGTGAGTTCAGTAAAGCGGACGTCATCCTGGTCGGAGTATCCCGGAGTGGAAAAACGCCAACCTGCCTGTACCTTGCGCTCCAATTTGGAATTAAGGCAGCAAACTACCCATTAATTCCGGAAGATCTGGAACGCATGAAACTGCCTGTGCCAATTCAGGCCTTCCGCTCACGTCTTTATGGCCTGACTATTGCGCCAGAGCGCTTGCGGGAAATTCGACAGGAAAGGCGCCCGGATAGTCAGTACGCCACGCTCGAGAATTGTCGACACGAGGTAACGCAAGCCGAATTACTGATGCGACGCGAAGGAATTCGCTGGCTTTCGTCGACGACCAAATCGATCGAAGAAATTGCTACGACGCTGGTGCAGGACATGAAGCTGGAACGGCGCACTTTTTAGAAAAATACGAACTCTTGCACACTTCGAATGAGTCTATTGAAAATTCACTCCGTATTTTTTCACGCTGATCTGACGAAGCTGTTCGAACAAACATACTGCTGCAGCAGCAGTGATATTCATGGACTCTGTGGCGCCGGACATTGGCACGCGTACTTTCTCAGTGGACGTTTGTAGCAACTCGCCGGAGAGTCCTGCACCTTCGTTGCCAAATAGCCATGCAACTGGCTCTGATAGATCAGCGGCATAAAGTGTTTTTTCGGCACGCGGCTGGGTAGCGATGGTTTTTCCTTTAAAACCCCTAGCAATCTCCACCAGATCAGCGCTTTCGTGGATATGTAATAGAAAGTTCGCCCCCATACCTGCACGTAATACCTTGGGAGCCCAAGCAGAAGCACATCCCTTAGACAGCGCGATATGCTTCACACCTGCAGCCGCTGAAGTTCGCAATAGGGTCCCCAGATTACCCGGATCCTGAATGTCCTCAAGCAGTAGGCATGTACCTGGATTGTCCGGCCATGATGCAGGTTCAGGTATCCTTACAATGGCAATCAAACCAGTCGTGGTCACAACCTGCGAAACCGCTTTTAGCAATTGATCTGTGATCAATAATCGGTTATCGGCGGATACCTCTTCGAATAGCGCCCTTTGTTCGGATTCGGCATACGCAGTTTCACTTATGGCCAGGATATGAGCGGTTTGGGCGGTATCTCGATAAGAGACAATCAGTTTCTCCCCGTCCAGAAGAGTCATCTTACTTTGTCGACGCTCGCGGCTAGACGTGGCAAGTTTATTGAGCAGTTTATATTGGGGATTGTCACGGGATCGTATTGGGTTCATTATTTTTCCCCGAGATCGAGAATACGCTTAACCGGGCCAAAACTACGACGATGGATTGCACATACGCCATGCCGCTCAATCGCCGCCAGATGATCACGAGTCGGATAGCCTTTATGACGATCCAGGCCATAGTCTGGATACTGTTTGTGCAGACGGAGCATTTCCGCATCACGCTCCACTTTTGCCAGGATGGATGCAGCAGAAATGGCAGGCACCGTTGCGTCACCTCTGACAACAGCCTCAACTGGGCAACTTAGTTTGGGGCAGTAAATGCCATCTATAAGCGCTTTATCCGGCTGAACTTTCAGGGCATTGACTGCACGCTGCATCGCCAGTAAAGATGCGCGAAGGATATTTATTTCGTCGATTTCGCTGACACTTGCAAAAGCGACAGCGTATGCAATTGCAGACAATCTGATTTCAATAGACAGCCGTTCTCTTGCCTTGGCAGTGAGCTTCTTGGAGTCTGATAAACCAATAATGGTGTGATTACCCGAGAGTATGACTGCCGCTGCATAAACCGGACCTGCAAGAGGTCCCCTACCGGCCTCGTCAACACCGCAGACCAAGTGGTAAGTTAGTTCAGGCATTGAAGTACGGCATCCGCCGCACGTTCAGCGGTATTCTGCCTCAGTTGCAAGTGAATGGCCTCGAGCCGCTGCGGTAACCTTCCCCTTACAATGGGATCGGTCAAAGAGCTAATCACGGCTTGAGCAAGGTTTTCCGGCGTTGCTTCATGCTGGAGGAATTCCGGAACCAGAAATTCGCCTGCAATGATATTTGGCAACCCCACCCATGGTTGATAACGCATTCTAGACATGATGCGCCAGCTTAGTTCTGCCATTCGATAGGTAATTACCATCGGCTTTTGAAAAAGCCCTGTCTCCAGTGTTGCCGTACCACTGGCCACAAGCACAGCATCAGCCGCAGCAATGGCAGAACGGGCGTGACCAAATAAAATCGTCAGAGGTAGGTTTTGCGCTTCTTCAGCATACAAGGCTGTTTCAAAGATTTCTCGGGTTTGCCTTGTGACGAGCGGAACCAGGAAGTGGTTCCCTGGCCGCAATTGCTCAATTTTCCTGGCTGTACGAATGAACGTGGATGCCATGTAGCGTAACTCTGATTGCCGACTACCTGGCAATAAGGCTATGACGTTACCAACGGGTGGCAGCCGTAATTGTTCTCTTGCAGAATACGTTTGATCGCTAACGGGAATGATATCGGCGAGCGGGTGCCCAACATAACTAACCGGTATCCCAGCCTTTTTATAAATTTCTTCCTCAAACGGAAAGAGCACAAGCATCCGGTCAATGGCACGACCGATAGAGCGAATTCGACTGCCACGCCACGCCCAAATGGACGGACTGACATAGTGCAATGTGCGAATCCCCTTTCGCTTCAGCACTGATTCAAGCGACAGATTGAAATCCGGCGCATCGATTCCTATAAAAAGCGCAGGACTTTCCGAAAGCAGACGTTGAGCCAGTTTGCGACGCATTGAAACAATGCTGACGTAGTGCCGCAGTACTTCCACGTAGCCTCGAACCGCCAGACGTTCCATTGGAAACCAGCTTTGGAATCCAGCGGCCTCCATGTTAGGGCCACCAATACCAGCAAATCGAATTCCCGGCATTCGCTTACGCAAAGCGGTGATCAGATGTGCCCCGAGGAAATCTCCTGAGGCCTCACCAGCAACCATGCCGATTAACGGGCCATTCGAGTCGTGCTTCACCTGATAATGCCGCGACCAGATCTTTGCAGAAAAGCCACCAGTGGCAACAGTTCAGACGTTGTGGAGGCTTGTGCGGCAAGCGCAGTTCTCGCCTGCTCAAGCGTCAGCCCCGACTTATAAAGCGTTTTGTAGGCAGCCTTGATGCTCGCCAAGGCATTGGGCGTAAATCCACGTCGCTTCAGACCCTCAGAGTTGATTCCAAAAGGACGAGCAGTATTGCCTGCTGCTGTTACATATGGCGGCAGATCCTGGAGCAGGATAGTTCCCATTGCTGAAATTGAATGCATGCCAATATGCACGAACTGATGAACCACGGTAAAACCGCCCAGAATGGCGTAGTCCCCAACAATGACATGGCCTGCCAATTGGGCATTGTTCGCAAATATGGTGTGGTTTCCGATCTGGCAGTCATGTGCAACATGCACATACGCCATCATCCAGTTGTCATTCCCTACTCGCGTTGAACCTGCATCCTGAACAGTGCCGCGATTGAACGTACAAAACTCCCGAATGGTATTTCCATCACCAATTTCCAGTGTAGTTGGCTCATTGGCATACTTCTTATCCTGGGGCGCTCCACCGATCGATGAATATGGTGAAAAGCGATTATTCCTACCAATACGAGTCGGCCCTTCAATTACCACATGCGAGCCTATGATTGTTTCTTCACCAATTTCGACATTTGCACCGACTATTGAATAAGCACCGATGCTGACCCCGGTTGCCAATCTTGCGTCCGGACTGACTATCGCAGTTGGATGAATCATATGGCCCGTACAGTGCACATCAGTTTGGCTTCAGCAGCCAGTGCTTCACCAACCTTTGCCTGTACCAAGAATTTCCATATCCCTCGCACATTTCGCTCGATACGCGCTTCTAACTGGAGTTGATCTCCTGGGATTACCGGACGTTTGAACCGTGCATCATCTATTCCTACAAAGTAGTAGACCGATTTTTCATCCGGCTTATTCCCCAAGGTCTTGAATGACAGAATCGCTGATATTTGGGCCAATGCTTCAATAATCAATACACCAGGCATGACCGGGTGATGAGGAAAATGCCCCTGAAAAAAGGGCTCATTGATACTGACATTCTTGATCCCGACTATATGTTTTCCCGGTTCACATTCCAGAACCCTATCAACCAATAATATCGGGTATCGATGCGGGAGATATTGAAGAATTTCATGAATATCCATAATTCAGCCTCTGGTAGATTTGCGCGTACGTTGGCGCTTGATTTTCGTGTCGATGGATTCGGAGATCCGCTTGGGACTGTCAGGCGTCACCGCTGAAAGTAAGTCCTCGAGTTTTCGAATACGCGCTTCCAAAGCATCCAGGTTTCTGGCAACACTTGCAGAACGTCCCCATTGCCGATGCTCACTGAAAGGATAGACACCGGTGTACGTTCCCGACTTGAGTATCGATTTCGTAATAACGGTGGCAGCTGAAATATTCACGTGGTCAGCAATTTCAAGATGACCAAGTACTATCGCACCACCACCAATAGTGCAATGTCGTCCAATACGCGCACTGCCAGCAATTCCGACACAACCAGCAAGCGCGCTGTGAGCACCAATATGAACGTTGTGTCCTACTTGAATTTGATTATCAAGTTTTACGCCATCCTCTATTACGGTGTCATCAAGCGCACCGCGATCTATGGTCGAATTCGCGCCAATTTCAACATCGTCACCGATGATTACTCCACCCGTTTGAGGAATCTTCAGCCAAGCCCCATCTTTCAGCGCCAATCCAAAACCATCCGCCCCAATGACAACACCAGCGTGAAATATCACTCGATTTCCTATTCTGCAGCCTGGATAAACCGAGACCCCATTATGGAGTTTTGAGTCTGTACCTATGACACTATCATCCCCGATATAGCAACCAGGCCCAAGCCAAGTGCCCTCGCCAATATGTACTCGATATCCAACGTACGAATTTGCGTCAATTTGAGCGGTGGCAGCGATATGAGCGTCTGCTTCAATTACCGCGGAGGGATGCACGCCTGGAATGGGTTTTGGTGCAGGTTCCAAAAATCTTGAAACTTGAGCAAAGTACAAATAGGGATCATCACAAAGAATTCTCGGAAGATCTGTTGTATTTCGCTCAGAGTAGGGCAATATTACTGCTGCAGCGCGCGTTGATTTCAGCAGTGGTCTATACCTTGCCTGACTCAAAAAAGTGATGTCGCCAGGTCCGGCACTTTGCAGCGATGCAATCCGATCTATCACTGTGTCAGGATTGCCAAGAAGTTCGCCGCCAATACATTCCACCAACGCAGCTAGCTTTGTAGGCTTGGGCGCCATGGTCACCATGGCCCGATCCTTACTTCGCTGCAGGTTTGCTATCGTCCAGAGCCTTTATGACTTTATCCGTAATGTCAATTCGAGGATCCGCCCAGACAGCTTCCTGAAAAACGATATCATATTTCTCAACTTCAGCAATCTGGCGCACTGCCCTATTGGCGCGCTCAAGAATACCCGCCAATTCCTCGTTGCGTCGTTGATTAAGATCCTCACGCAATTCCCTTTGCTTGCGTTGGAAGTCACGATCAAGATCGGTCAGTTCACGCTCCTTGTTGCGTCGTTCAGTCTCGGACATAGTAGGCGCATTTCTCTGCAGATTGTCCTGTACCCGTTTGAGCTGATCGGCCATCTTGGCCAATTCCTGATCTCGTTTGGAGAACTCCAATTCAATTTTCTTCTGAGCACGCACGGCTGGGGCTGCGTCTCGAAGTATTCGATCCAAATTGACAAAGCCGATACGCCCTTGAGCAACAGCGCTTCCTACAAATGTAGAATTTGCTATTAGAAAAACAAAACCCAACACTAAGCTACGCTTACTTATCACCTTCATCTCCTAAGGAACGCTGTGGTTCCCTTACGGTATCACTTTGAATTATACCGTTCGACTAGAACACTTGTCCGAGTTGGAACTGAATACGATCAGTTCTATCCCCTACTTTTTCATTTAAGGCCTTTGCAATACTAATTTTGATTGGTCCAAAGGGTGAGTTCCAAGCAAATCCGAGTCCGGCACCATAACGCATGTCACCCAAGTCCACTTTTTGGCCGTTCCCATAAACTTGGCCAGCATCAAGAAAAACGCTCAGCCGCATGGAACGGTCATTGCCAACGCCCGGCATGGGAAATAACAATTCCGCATTCCCAACAATGCGCTTATTTCCCCCTAGCCTAGAGCCATCAACATCCGTAGGACCTAATGAATTGGGCGCAAAGGCACGAACTGTATTTGCACCACCAGCATAGTAGTTCTTCCAGAAGGGTAAAGGTTGGCCTCCAAATCCATTTGCAATGCCAACCTCTCCATTCAACATAAAAGTCAAGGTTCTCGTTAAAGGCTTGTACCATTGATTTTGATAATTGGCGCGGTAGTATTTCAGGCTACCCGGTGGAACTGCGAACTCCCCTGTCGCGCGCTGCACATGTCCGCTGGTGGTCCAGATTGCGCTGTCTCGAGTATCCTGCTGCCACCCAGTAGAACCCAGTAAAGATGAATAGGACGATCCATATTGTGAAGTAAAAGCCAAGATGCGGGGCGGCGAATCAAAGAAGGTATCAAGTTTTGTCCGGTCAACACTCAGTCCAAAACTGATGCGATCGACATCGGTGACCGGGTAACCAAACCGCACTCCACCACCTAGAGAGAGGGTTCTATAATTTCCGAGCGACAAGGAACTTGGATCACTTCGACGAAGATAAGTATCAAAACCACGACTCACACCATCCACTGTGTAATAGGGATCGGTATAAGACACTCCTAGGTTGGTGTTGACCTTGCTGGTATTGGCTGCTATTGAAAGCGCTTTCCCACTTCCAAATACATTATTTTGCGAAACTGAGCCTTGGATAACCACTTTTTCTTGGGTCGAAAATCCAAGTCCTAAAAGCAGAGCCCCGGTTGGCTGTTCTTTGACCTTCACAAGGACATCAACCTGATCCGAAGTACCCGCCACTGGCGGTGTTTCTATATTGACCTCTGAAAAAAATGAGGTTCTTTCAAGACGTTTCTTCGAGTTTTGAATTTTCTCTGTATCGTAGTAGGCGTTTTCAAGCTGCCGAAGTTCTCGACGAGCAACCTCGTCTCTGGTACGGCTATTACCCACAACATCGATTCGACGCACATAGACACGCCGCCCGGGGTCAATCATCACCGTGAACATGGCGGTACGTTTGTCGCGATCAAGTTCAGGCACTGCATTGGCATTTGCGAAAGCATAACCATCCCTTCCGAGACGATCTGTAATCGCTTTTGTACTCTCAGTCAGTTTTTCACGACTAAACGCCTCGCCTTCCTTCAGTGTTATCAGTTTTCGAAGCTCTTCTTCCGGAACTAGCAGTTCACCACCCAATTTAACGCCACTTACCGTGTACTTTTCTCCCTCGGTAATATTTATCGTTAAGTAGATGTCACGCTTCTCAGGAGTGATTGATACTTGCGTTGAATCAATAGTGAAATCAAGATAGCCGCGATTAAGATAAAACGAACGTAGCCCATCAAGATCCCCGGCCAGTTTTTGGCGAGAGTACTGATCATTTTTCGTGTACCAGGACATCCATCCCGTCGTTTGGGAATTAAATAAATCCAGTAGGTCCTTGTCACGGAATACTTGATTTCCTACGATATTGATCGATTTTATTTTTGCTGCTTCACCTTCATCCACTGAAAAATTGATCCCAACCCGGTTTCGTTCCAATGGTGTAACAGTAGTTGTGACCTGAGCTGCATAGTGACCTCGAGACTGATAGTTTCGCTTAATCTCCTGTTCAGCCTGTTCAAGCTGGGCTCGATCAAATACACGCCCTTCCTGAAATCCTACGTCACGTAATGACTTCTTGATGTCTTCTGGTTTAAAGGATTTCATCCCTACGAAATCAAGCGCTGCGATTGCGGGACGTTCTTCGACGAAAACGATCAATACATCCTTTTCAACTTCCAGTCTCACATCGCGGAAGAATCCGGTTCCGAATAATGCACGCAGGGCCTGAGCGGCTTTCTCATCAGTCATCGTCTCGCCGACTTTGACTGGCAGGTAGTTGAATACAGTACCGGCTTCTATGCGTTGAATACCCTCGACTCTAATATCGCGAACGATAAAAGGGTCGAATGCACTTGCCAACCCAGGCAAAAGAGCAAGTGCCAGAACAGCCGGATACATATAACGATGCAGCATATTGTTTTTCATAATTCGGCATCTCGCCGCGATGGTGAAAATGCCTTTTTACAGGCAGAAGTTTTCGAACAGGGCATTAGCTGGAAAGCGCACGACTGATATCGTTGAAAAAAGCAAAAGCCATTAGTACAAGTAACAACGCGAGGCCGAGACGCTGCCCCATATCCATCATGCGCTCAGAAACCGGACTTCCCTTGAATAACTCGATCATATAATACATCAAGTGTCCGCCATCCAATAACGGGATGGGAAGCAGATTCAAAACACCCAAACTAATACTGATCAAAGCGAGAAAAGACAGGTATGGCGCCAATCCGAGTTGCGCCGACTGCCCCGCGTAATCGGCAATCGTAATTGGCCCAGAAAGATTGCGCCACGATACATCACCTGTGACCATTTTAACAATCATACGCAAACTGAAAGTAGCCGTATCCCAAGTCCTGATTACAGCCATGCGAAAAGATGTCAGCACACCATGGTGCATGACAGTCATCAGGTCTCGCATTGCCTGTTCAGGCAATTCCGGGCCTGCACCAATCCGGCCAATTCGGCCATCACTTTTTTCTGGGCTCTGAACAGACTGCGGAGTCAGTGAAACAAGCATTCTTTCATTTTGCCGCACAGTTTCAATTGTAATCTGCATCCCGGGATGTTCGCGGATAGCTTGAACTATGTCATCCCACGATCCCATTTTTATACCATCGATGGACAACACATGATCCCCCGGACGCAAGCCGGCTATCTCCGCCACATCATTGGGGACCAGTTTTCCGATGACCGGTGGCGCCACCGGACGAAACAGACGCAATCCAATTCTTTTTAGAGGGTCCCCCTCAAGATCGTCAATCTGAAACCCAGTCAGATCCAGCCTACGCCAGGCCAGTTCATTTTTGGTGTTGATTACTTCCAACTGTACGGGACGCCTTTCTATCGCGGACTGCAATATCCGCCAGCGTGCATCCTGCCAAGTTGATATGGTTTCCCCATCAATCGCTCGGATGGTTTCACCTGACTGCAGCCCACTAAGTGCCGCTATTGACTGCACATCCGGTTTTGCCAATATGGGTTTTGCTTCCTGCACGCCATTGAGAAACAGGACCCAGTACACGAATATTGCCAATATGAAATTGGCAATCGGTCCTGCGGAAACAATAGCTATTCTTTTCCAGATTTGCTGTCGATTGAAGGCGCGCATCAGTTCGCTGTTTGCAACAACGCCCTCCCTTTCATCCAGCATTTTCACATAGCCGCCGATAGGCAGGATCGAAAGCGACCACTGTGTCCCGTCACGTCCAAAGGGACGTTCCCACAATACTTTGCCAAAGCCCAGTGAGAATCGCAGAACTTTTACGCCACACCATTTCGCAACTAAAAAATGTCCTAACTCGTGAATTGCAATCAGCACACCCAATGCCACCAGGAAAGCACCTATCGTGACAAGGACACTCACGCCGCATTTACCTTTAGTTCTGAAATCAGGTTCGTCGCACACTCTCTCGCAATTTTATCCGCGATGAGCACGTCGTCCAAACACCTGATCGTTGCTACGTCAACTAACGAGAGCGTCTCTTCGATGACATCGGTTATCCGCAAGAAAGGTAGGCGCAAATTCAAGAATGCGGCTACCGCAATCTCATTGGCGGCATTCATGATCGTCGGCGCAGTTCCGCCGGCTGCCAGCGCCTCATAGGCAATTCGCAACGAAGGAAATCGATCCATATCTGGCCGCTCGAAAGTGAGTGTGCCGATTGATGCCAGATCGAGGGAATACACCCCTGATTCAATTCTGTCGGGATAGGATAAGGCTTGGGCGATTGGCGTTCGCATATCAGGATTACCGAGCTGAGCGATAACAGATGCGTCTGCGTACTCAACCATTGAATGAATGACACTCTGTGGATGAATGACCACTTCAATTTGCTCGCTACTCGCGTCAAAGAGCCAGTGCGCCTCGATAATTTCCAGTGCCTTGTTCATCATCGTGGCCGAATCAACGGAAATTTTTCGTCCCATCACCCAATTGGGATGAGCGCAGGCCTCATCCGGCGTAACTCTGCTCAATTCGTCACGCTGTCGCTGTCGGAAAGGACCACCAGATGCAGTCAACACGACTTTTCTGACCCCTTTTTGTTGCAAGGTTCGACTATTCTCGTAGGGCAGACACTGGAAAATGGCATTATGTTCACTATCGATCGGAAGCAGAATACTCCCACTGGCACGGACAGCATCCATAAAAATCGGACCGGCCATCACAAGTGCCTCTTTGTTTGCCAGAAGAATGCGCTTCCCCGCATTTGCCGCCGCAAGCGTCGCAGCCAGTCCTGCGGCGCCGACTATCGCCGCTACCACGCAATCCACCTCCGGCTGGATCACGGCTTGAACAAGGCTGTCAGGACCCGTCAGTATCTCGGTATTCAGCCCGGAATCCTGTATAAGGCGCCGCAACTCAATAGCCGCATTTTCATTCGAAATACAAGCGATCCTTGGACGAAATTGTCGGCACAGCGCAGCAAGCTCGTCAACAGCGGTATTCGCGGTCAACACATGCACCTTGAACCGATCCGGATGTCGCGCTATGACATCCAGCGTGCTCTTTCCGATGGACCCGGTGGCTCCTAGTATGGCTACTTGCTGCATGGCAGTTCAACCAAGATAAAAAAGCGCTGCAATCGGCAATATCGGCAATAGTGCATCTACCCGATCCAGAATACCGCCGTGACCCGGCAGCAGACCACTACTATCCTTTACGCCGACAATGCGTTTCAAATAGGACTCCAGCAGATCCCCAACAATACCGGCACTCGCAAGCACCAACCAGAGCATCACTAACAGAGTGGGGAGCATACTATGCTCGGCAAGCCACCCGGGGGTAATCAACGGCTTTATGAACAGAGTACTGATGATCGCATAACTCAATACCGCCGCAAGCGCGCCATATACTCCTTCCCAGGTCTTGCCGGGGCTAACATCGGGGGCCAGTTTGTGGCGACCAAAAGAGCGTCCCGTAAAATAAGCCGCAGAATCAGATACCCAGGCTATGGCCATGATTGCCAATAAGAGCCCTGGCATAATGGTGCGAAGTTCGACGAGCGCCAACTGCACGGGTATCAATACCACCGTACCCATGAGGAGCCTGGGGACTATACCTGTAATCCTGGGGCGCCGCCAAAGCAACCAAGGGGCAATCAATATCCAGAATAGTAGAGATACACAATAAGCCAGTTTGTGCGTCCAAGACAATTCAGTGTAGGTAATAACAATTGCGACACACACAATGAACAGTGTATAGGGAATCCTCTTGAGTGCTGTCAATCCACTCAAACCAGCCCATTCCCATGCACAACCGTAAAGTACACAAAATGTAACTAGAATCCATGCTTCGCGAGCAAGCAGAAACAAGGCGGGAATAAATAGGACTGCGAGAATAAATGCAGTCAAAATACGCTGACTCAGCATATGAAGCAGGAGATTCCCGGGAGGGTGAATGAATTCAGGCTAACTTTGGGCGTCCGGATCTGGCTTTGCTTTCCTGATCTGACTCCAGTTGCTCGCTTGTACGTCCAAAGCGTCGCTCTCTCTGTCGATACCAGAGGATTGCTTCATCGAGAGACGCCGTATTGAAATCCGGCCAAAGGGTGGTAGTGAAATAAAGTTCAGTATATGCAAGTTGCCACAGTAGAAAATTGCTTATGCGCTGCTCCCCACCAGTCCGTATGAACAGGTCTGGCTCCGGGGCATAGCTCATCGCCAGATGAGGGGCTAACAACTCTTCAGTAAATACAGTAACTGGGGCGCTATTTTTTTCAACTGCGCGATTCATCGCCTGCAGAAGATCCCAGCGGCCGCCATAATTGGCGGCAATAGTGAGTGTCAATTTGTGATTTTCCGCTGTCAGCGCTTCGCCTCTCTGCACCAGCTCACAAATGCGCTCGCCAAAGGGCTCGATATCGCCAATTACCTTGAGCCGAATGCCATATTCATGAATTTTCTCAAGCTCATCTTCAAGAACAGCGAGAAACATCTGTCGCAGCACGGACACTTCGGCTGCAGGCCGCCGCCAATTTTCTGAACTGAATGCAAAAACAGTCAAGAATTCTATTTGTCGCTTGATGCAGGTTTGTATGGTCACCCTCAGCGCTTCCACTCCACGCTGATGGCCTGCGACACGAGGAAGAAATCGACTTTTAGCCCACCGCCCATTGCCATCCATAATCACTGCTACGTGACGAGGCACATCCCCAGAAATTGGTATCTTTCGCGTCGAACTTTGGAAGATGGCCATTTGCTTGATCGTCGCTGCTCGATTACGAGCACTAAACCGACAGGAGGTCCTTTTCCTTTGCTGCAAGCATCTTGTCGATTTCAACGATGAAGCGATCAGTTAGCTTTTGGATATCATCTTGTGCGCGTCGCTCCTCGTCCTCAGGGATGGACTTGGCTTTTAGCAGATCTTTCAAAGCTGTATTTGCATCGCGTCGCAAATTACGTACCGCCACTTTCCCGTTCTCACCCTCGCCCTTTACCACTTTAATTAGTTCCCGCCGGCGCTCTTCGGTTAGCGGCGGCATCGGAATTCGAATCAACTCACCCTGGGTGGCCGGATTTAGTCCCAGATCGGAATCACGAATCGCCTTCTCGATGGGGCCGATCAACTTCTTTTCCCAAGGGGTAATGCCAATTGTGCGCGCATCAATCAAGGAGATATTGGCTAGTTGTGAAATCGGTGTAATCGTACCGTAATAATCAACACTGACATGGTCCAGGATTCCAGTATGTGCACGGCCAGTCCTTACCTTTCCCAGATCCGCCTTCAGAGCATCCAGGGATTTTTGCATGCGCTGTTCCGCGCTTTTTTTAATTTCGGCGATGTTCATGATTGATTCCTTTTCAGATCAGGCCAGCGAGCGCCGGACCATAATTAGACATGAACCAGGGTGCCTTCATCTTCACCCATAACAACACGCTTCATGGCACCCGGTTTAAAGATAGAGAATACCGTGAGCGGCAGTTTCTGGTCCCTGCAAAGGGCAAACGCAGTCGCATCCATGATCTTCAAATTCTTGACGATTGCCTCGTCAAACGACAAGCGATCATACCGAGTTGCTTCTGGATTCGTATTTGGGTCGTCTGTATAGACGCCATCCACTTTGGTCGCTTTCAAGACCATTTCGGCACCAATCTCAGTGCCTCGTAATGCGGCTGCAGTATCTGTGGTAAAGAACGGATTACCTGTACCTGCCGCGAAAATGACCAGTTTACCTTCCTCGAGATAACGGATAGCTTTGGGACGAATATAGGGTTCTACAATCTGTTCAATATTGATTGCTGACTGAACGCGCGCGTTAATACCCTTTTGCCGCATGACGTCAGCCAGCGCCAGCGCATTCATTATTGTGGCCAGCATTCCCATGTAGTCAGCTGTGGCTCGGTCCATACCGGCTGCACCAAGCGCCACACCACGGAATATATTTCCTCCGCCAATCACGACGCCCATCTCGACACCCAGGGCCATGACCTGGGCCACCTCATTGACAATTCGATCGATTGTCTGACGATTTATGCCAAATGGATCGCCTCCCATCAGCGCTTCGCCTGACAGCTTGAGCAATATTCGCTTATATTTAGGTGCTGTCATGTATCCATTCTCACTGCATCAAACACGGGTCGCCATATCGGCTTGCGCTTTTACCTCTGCCGCAAAATCAGTTACCTTCTTCTCTATGCCCTCTCCCACGACAAAAAGTACAAAACTAGACACAGAGGCTGCTTTCGACTTGAGAAGCGCTTCAATGGTCAGCTTGTCATTTTTTACATAAATTTGTCCGAGCAATGTGACTTCTTTCAGGAATTTCTGCACACTGCCTTCGACCATTTTCTCAACAATATTGGCTGGCTTTCCAGATTCAGCAGCTTTTGCAGCGGCAATATCGCGTTCTTTCTTGATCACGTCGGCGGACACTTCGTCCTTGGACAATGCCACTGGCTTGGCTGCAGCAATATGCATCGCCAGATCCCGCCCTAGTTCTGCATCGCCTCCGACAATATCCACCACGACGCCGATTTTCGCCCCGCCATGAATGTACTGCCCAATTTTGCCTTTGGCCGGAACACGGACAAAACGTCGAATGGACAGGTTTTCACCAATCTTTCCAACCAGCCTCTTTCGCTCATCTTCCACCGTAGTATCGCCCAGTGACAGCAATGACAAGGTTGCGACGTCACTTGGATTCTTCTCGACAACGATTTGAGCAAGTGTGTTTACAAACGAAATGAAATCCTCGTTCTTAGCGACAAAATCTGTTTCGCAATTCACTTCGATTATTGCGCCAAGCGCGCCATCCGCTGAAACATGAACGCCAACTATACCTTCTGCGGCCACCCGTGAGGCCGCCTTGCTGGCCTTGTTACCCAGTTTCACCCGTAGAATTTCTTCAGCTTTAGTCAGATCACCGGCCGCCTCTGTAAGCGCCTTCTTGCATTCCATCATTGGCGCGTCGGTTTTCTCGCGCAATTCCTTTACCATACCTGCGGTTATTTCCGCCATCTTCTGCTCCATTACGTACACGTACCGAAGTACCATCCAGATTCAAAAAAAGGGGCAGACGCCCCTTTTGATTTTTGCAAAAATCAGCGCTTAAGGTGCCTGGTCAGCTGCTTCTGCGTCTTGCTCTTCCACTTCTACAAAATCGTCAGCGCCACCCGATATGATTTCCTGTATCACCTGATTACGACCTTCCAGAATGGAGTCCGCGATCCCCCGTGCATACAAGCGGATAGCGCGACTGGAGTCATCATTGCCAGGTATTACGTACGAAATGCCCTCAGGTGAATGATTGGTATCTACAACTCCAATCACCGGAATCCCAAGCTTTCCTGCCTCGGCAATCGCCCCCTTCTGATAACCCACATCAACAACAAACAGCGCATCAGGCAAGCCTTCCAGATTCTTGATTCCACCCAGACTGCGTTGTAACTTGGCCAACTCACGCTGATAGCCGAGCGCTTCCTTCTTCGCCAGCTTCTCCATTGTGCCGTCAGTCACCATCAACTCCATATCCTTAAGACGCTTTATGGACTGACGTACCGTCTTGAAATTGGTAAGCATGCCGCCCAGCCAGCGATGATCAACGAAGGGCGCTGCACAGCGCTCAGCCTCTTCGTGAATAATTTCACGCGCGGACCGCTTCGTACCTACAAAAAGAATTGTGCCCTTGTTTGAAGCGAGCTGACGTATAAACTTCGTCGCTTCCTGATACATCACCATCGTCTTCTCGAGGTTGATGATGTGAATCTTGTTGCGGTGACCGAAAATGTAAGGTGCCATCTTCGGGTTCCAGTAACGAGTCTGGTGCCCAAAATGGACGCCTGCTTCAAGCATCTGGCGCATGGTAGTCGACATTCAATCTTCTCCTGGTTAGGGTTATTCGGCACTACTCCATCCCAATAACCCAGCAATATCTTGCAAGGGGCACCCTAACGGGGGAGTAGCAAAGTTTAGCAGACGTGCAATATGTGATAATTGTTCATCTACAAGCCTTGCAGGATAACATGAAATCCATCCAAGACGCGAGTTTCCTTTTGCAAACAGGGTATTAAGTCACTCCCATCGATGAGACTTCACTAAAATCTGCGTATTCGTTTGCGCTCGTACTTGTGTACGCCCCGCACTTCAACGCTTTTTGCTCGGAAACCGCAGCTCACTATGGCAATAAATATAAAAAACACGGAAGACATCGAACGTATGCGGATTGCCGGACGTCTTGCCGCCGACGTTCTGGATTTCATAGCGCCTTACGTCAAACCCGGCGTTACCACGGAAACGCTCGATACACTTTGCCATGACTACATGGTGGACGTCCAAAAGACAGTACCTGCCCCGCTCAATTACGCCCCGCCTGGATACAAACCTTTCCCAAAATCGATCTGCACTTCGGTCAACCATCAGGTGTGTCATGGTATTCCCGGCGATCGCGTACTCAAGAATGGGGATGTCCTTAACATCGATATCACAGTCATCAAAGAAGGCTTCCACGGCGACACCAGCCGCATGTTTTATATCGGAAGCCCTTCCATACAAGCAAAACGCCTTTGCGAAGCGACCTATGAGTGCCTGTGGCTGGGAATTTCAAAAGTGCGTCCAGGTGCCTCGCTCGGGGATATTGGGGCGGCGATTCAGCAACTCGCGGAATCACAAGGTTACAGTGTGGTGAAAGAGTTTTGCGGGCACGGCATTGGGCGTCAGTTCCATGAGGAGCCACAAGTTCTTCATTATGGTCGCCCCGGAACCGGCATACGGTTGCAGGCGGGAATGATTTTCACAATTGAGCCAATGATCAACGCAGGACGCGCCGCCATTCGCGAATTGGCCGATGGCTGGACCATTGTTACCAAAGACCACAGTCTGTCGGCGCAATGGGAGCACACCATACTAGTAACCGAAACGGGTCACGAGGTGCTTACCGTATCGCCTGGAATGCCTCCCGCAACGCTCGTAACTTAGGGCCACCAAACCTACATGCTTCAAATACAGTCTGAAACCACGCCTGGCAACCGGTTCGGCCTTGTCAAGGAGCAGTTGCGTACGGAACGCGTTACCTTGCAAGCGCAATTCGAAAGCAACGGTGATGCGCCCAGGCTGCTTCGACTGCAACGTATGCTGGTGGACCGCACACTCAAGGACATATGGCGCCGATTGGACATGCCATCTGGCTTGGCCTTGCTTGCAGTAGGGGGCTACGGCAGAGGCGAACTCTATCCGCATTCCGACGTTGACATTCTCATCCTTCTGCCGCACCACCCTGGGGATGCGCTGGCAAGAACTCTCGGTGAAATAGTCGGTTTGTTCTGGGATATCGGCCTCGAAGTCGGTCACAGCATACGCACCATCGCCGAATGCGTTGATGAAGCAGCCAAGGATGTCACTGTACAAACCAGTTTGCTGGAGGCACGGCTCTTGATCGGTAGTCGCGTACTGTTCAATCAATTTCAGGGAGCAACTACTAAGGCATTTGATTCCAAAGCATTCTTCAAGGCCAAGCGACTGGAGCAGGAGCAGCGCTATGCGAAGTACCAGGACAGTCCGTACAGCCTTGAACCCAATTTGAAGGAGGCTCCAGGGGGCTTGCGGGATTTGCAGGTCATACTCTGGATTGGCCGTGCCAGCGGCTTGGGGCGAAGCTGGAAGGAATTGGCCAGGCGCGGCTTTGTCACTGAAATCGAAGCACGGCAGCTCCATGCGTGCGAACGACTGCTGCAGCGATTGCGCGTCCGGCTCCACTATGCGGCCGGACGACGTGAAGATCGGCTCTTATTTGACTATCAGGGCAGACTGGCAAACGAACTGGGGTATGGAGCTACTGCGCACAGAAGAGCCAGCGAGATTGTCATGCAGCGTTATTACCGTACGGCAAAGACGGTGACGCAACTGAACGCGCTGATTCTGCAAAATCTGGCGGCTGCCATCTTTCCCGACAATGACACCGAAGGTGAGATCATCAATGAGCGCTTTCAGGCGGTGCGCGAACTTCTGGATGCGCGTTCAGCGGACCTCTTTGAGCGACAGCCAGAAGCAATTTTCGAAAGTTTCCTGCTCTTACAGCAGCATGCCGAACTTAAAGGAATGACCGCCGGAACGCTGCGTGCCTTGTGGCGTGCTCGCAGTCGTATTGACGGGCAATTCCGGCGCTCCGCGCAAAATCGCGCCCGTTTCATCGAGTTTTTCAAGCAGCCACGTGGCATTGTTCACGAATTGCGGCGCATGAACCAGTATTCAATACTGGGGCGATATATCCCGGCATTCGGAAAAGTGGTCGGGCAAATGCAACACGATCTTTTCCATGTTTACACTGTAGATCAGCATATTCTGACCGTCATACGGAATCTGAGACGCTTTACCATGCTGGAATTTGCACACGAGCACCCACTGTGCAGCCGCCTGATTGCCGGTTTTGAGCGTCACTGGCTCCTCTATATTGCCGCCCTCTTCCACGACATTGCCAAGGGACGCGGCGGAGATCACTCCGAACTCGGGCGTGTAGACGCAAGTCGTTTCTGCAAGCAACACGACATTGTCGGCGAGGATGCAACACTCGTGGAGTTCCTGGTGCAGCACCACCTTTCCATGTCGGCGGTTGCGCAAAAGCAGGATCTCTCCGACCCTGACGTCATCGAACGGTTTGCCACCATGGTTCAAAATGAACGGCAGCTTACGGCGCTGTATCTGTTGACGGTCGCCGATGTTCGGGGAACCAGTCCCAAAGTTTGGAATGCCTGGAAGGGCAAGTTGCTTGAGGATTTATATCAGGCCACCCGCCGCCGACTGTCAGGCAAGCCCATCGTCTCTGCAGAGGATATTCAGACCAAGCAGGATGAGGCTCGACGACTGCTGCGCCTTTACGCGCTTGCCGACGGTGTCGAGACGGAATTGTGGAAGCGCCTGGATGTACCGTACTTTCTAAGACACGATGCCAAAGACATCTCGTGGCATGCCCGCCTGCTCAGCAGCAAGGTCGAGACTGGAAAGCCCATTGTCAGGGCACGTTTGTCGCCAGTCGGGGAAGGATTGCAGGTTCTGATCTACACAACGGATCAACCCTATCTGTTTGCGCGCATCTGCGGCTATTTTGAAACCATTGCCTATAACATCGTTGACGCGAAAATCCATACCACCCGACACGGCTATGCCCTGGATACATTCCAGGTCATGGGTTCTGGAAAGTCGCACGATTATCGACACATGATCCGGTTGATAGAGCACGAACTCACAGATCGGCTCATCAATCAGTCGCCGCTACCGGTTCCGGCACGGGGACGCATTTCGCGCCAATCCAGACATTTTCCGATCACGCCCGAAGTGCATATTCGTCCCGATGAAAAAGGCCAATACTATTTGTTGTCCATCACGGCGGGTGACCGGCCCGGACTGCTGTTCGCAATTGCGCGCGTCCTGGGCGAATATCAGGTCAATCTGCATACAGCCAAAATAACAACGCTTGGGGAGCGAGCTGAAGACGTCTTTCTTGTGTCAGGCGAGACGCTGTCCCATCCACGCACAGTGCTCTTGCTGGAGCAGGACTTGCTCGGCGTATTACAGGCTTAATGTCAAGAACTGACTCCTGCAAAAAAGCCAATCAATATATTATCCAATTAACAATATATTCCATTATCCATAATGGATTACCCTCATATTATTATCATATTTTATGAATTTCACTACGCAGAATCAAGTGCTGTAGCTGCTAGTCTTCAGCTGACTCCGTCTGACCTGGAAACAGTGCGTCAATAAAGCCGAACTGGCGAAAATCGCGGATTCGCATTGGATAAAGAATTCCATCAAGATGGTCGCATTCATGCTGAACTACACGAGCATGAAAATCCGTGGCATCCCGCGAAATAGGCTTGCCATACTGGTCGAATCCCTTGTAATGGAGTAGCACGAAGCGGGGAACGACTCCTCGCATCCCAGGCACCGACAAGCAGCCTTCCCAGCCTTCTTCCTGGACCTCATCCAATGGAGTCAGGACAGGATTCACCAGTACCGTATCAGGAACCTCCTCCGCATCGGGATAACGCGGATTGCACTGCACACCAAAAATCACCACGCGCAACGAGACCCCGATTTGTGGTGCAGCCAGGCCTGCTCCATGCAGATGCGCCATCGTGTCGCGCATGTCGGCAATCAGTGCATGCAAGTCCGAGGTATCAAAGCGTTCAACCTCTTTGGCAACCTGCAAAAGGCGCGGGTCGCCCATACGCAATACATCACGAATCATATCGACACCATTGAATCAATGAGAATGACAACCCTGTCCATGCCCTGCCTCAGTACTTCAGTCATCGCATCCATGCTGATTGCATGATGACTGTCACCACGACCCGCCGCATGATTGACGACGACGTTGATAGCCGCATACTGCAATCCGATCTCTCTTGCCAGTGCCGCCTCTGGCATGCCGGTCATGCCTACAATGTCGGCGCCATCACGTGCCAGGCGGTCAATTTCTGCAGCCGTTTCAAGTCGAGGACCCTGCGTTGTCGCATACACTCCCCCATCGACAACGGATTCGCCCAACGCCAAAGCGGCAGAAAGAATCCGTTGACGTAATGGCTGTGAATAAGGATGTGTGAAATCAATATGCGTGACTGGCGCATCATCCTCAAAATAGGTACCGCCCCTCCCCCAGGTATAGTCAATGATCTGATCGGGTATTACCAGGCATCCGGGGCCCAGGTCTGCGCGAATTCCACCCACTGAAGCGACCGAAACGACGTCCGTGACACCAAGGTCCTTGAGTGCCCACATATTTGCGCGATAGTTGATTCGGTGCGGAGGAATCGTATGCCCTTGCCCGTGGCGTGCCAGAAAAACGACCGCACATCCGCCGATGTGGCCGCACACCAGCGGTCCGGAGGGGTCACCGTAGGGTGTAGGCACGACTTTTCCGGACGCGCCACCAAGACTCGAAAACTTCGACAAGCCACTGCCACCAATTATTCCAAGCATGATCTCTTACATGCCCTTGACTGCATAAATGGCAGGAAGATTGCGCCAGGCACCGCTGCAGTCCATGCCGCAGCCAAAAACGTATCGATTGGGAAGTTTGAGACCCACATACTCGGCACGAATCGGCTTTGCCACGCCGGTATCCTTCTCGGTGAGAACGGCGCATTGAAAGCTTGCAGCGCCCATGGAGAGGATGCGTTCGCGTATTGCCGCAAGCGTATGACCTCCATCCAGAATGTCATCAAGCACAAGCACGTCACGGCCGCGAACATTCTCGCGCGGCTCTACGCGCCATGTCAGTTCGCCCCCCGATGTCGCATCGCCATAGCGCGTGGCGTGTATGTAGTCCAGATCCAATGGAAAACGCAATAAAGGCAGCAACTGCCCGGCAAAACAGATTGCTCCGCCCATGACGGACAGCACCAGCGGATACCGTGTTCCCAGATCCCTGGTGATGTCGGCCGCAATACGATGCAGCGCACCGGTGACCTCTTCTTCTCCGCAAATCAGATCGGCCGATTGGAGCAGGCTCCAAGCTTTCTCGATGGGAAGCATTATTGGAACTCCTTTAGCCATTCACGAAACTCGGGGCCAGCCTCATCATGTTTCACGCCATATCCAACCGTCGCCTTGAGATAGCCCAGCTTGGAGCCGCAGTCATAGCGCGTACCCAGAATCTGGTGGGCAAAAACACGCTCTTCCTCAAGAAGAAGGGCGATTCCATCGGTTAACTGAAGTTCGCCGCCTGCTCCCGGCCGAATGGACGCAAGGTACTTGAAAATGGTCGGCGTCAGGATATATCGTCCGACGGCAGCCAGGGTGGACGGGGCAACGGCCGGAGCGGGCTTTTCAATGATTGCGGTAATGCGTTCCAGGCCGCTTTCAGGCTCGGTCTTTACAATGCCATACGATTGAGTTTGCTCACGGGGGACATTTTGTACGCCAAGCACTGAACATTGTTCGCGCTCAAAAATGGCTGCCATCTGACTGATCGCAGCAGGTTTGGCATCGATCAGTTCATCGGCAAGGATAATTGCAAAAGGCTCATCGCGAACAATGGGTTGTGCGCACAAGATGGCGTGCCCCAATCCCAGTGCTTCTGACTGGCGAATATAGATGCAGTTGACATGCTTCGGAATGATCCCGCGAATGATGGCCAGCAACTCGTGTTTGCCGCGTTGCTCCAACTCCGATTCAATTTCGTAAGCCTTGTCGAAATGGTCCTCGATTGCGCGCTTGTTGCGGCCCGTTATGAAAATCATGTCAGTAATGCCGGCTGCAACTGCCTCCTCAACAGCGTATTGAATCAATGGCTTGTCCACGATGGGCATCATCTCTTTCGGACTGGCCTTGGTGGCAGGCAGAAAACGGCTACCCATGCCGGCTACCGGAAATACCGCTTTGGTCAACTTCTTCATTGATTTATTTCCCTGATTGTTTCTGATTCGATTTCGCCAATCATTGCGAGCAATTGCAACTCATCAATTACCTTGATTCCCAGGGCGTTGGCACGATCAAGTTTGCTTCCCGCATCGTCGCCCGCGACGACATAGTCAGTCTTTTTCGAAACCGCCCCTGACACCTTCCCACCCTGTGCTTCGATACGATGGCGCGCATTGTCACGGCTCATGGAAGGCAAAATCCCGGTCAATACAAAGGTTTTACCGGCCAGTACTCCGGCTGCCGGTGCCACGGCCGGTTCATGTTCGGGCCAATGCACTCCAGTCGCCCTCAATTGATCGATCACTTCAAGATTATGCTTCTCGGCGAAAAAGCGACGGATCGATTCTGCAACCACGGGTCCAACATCCGAAACCTGTTGCAACTGTTCTTCTGTGGCTGTGATCAGCCGATCCAGACTGCCGAAATGCCTGGCAAGATCTCGCGCAGTCGACTCGCCTGCGTTGCGTATGCCCAGCGCATAAATGAATCGCTCTAATGTGGTCTGCTTGGAGTGCTCGATTGCATCGATCAAATTCCGGGCCGACTTCTCGCCCATGCGGTCAAGTGCAGCCAGCACGGAAACGTTAAGCCGATAGAGGTCTGAAGCAGCGCGAACGAGGTCCCGGTCAACCAGTTGATCGACAATCTTTTCGCCCAAGCCCTCCACATCCATCGCGCGCCTGGATGCGAAGTGAAGCAGTGCCTGTTTGCGCTGAGCCGGGCAGATCAGGCCGCCCGAACAGCGAGCGATTGCCTCGTCAGGCAGGCGAACGACCGCGGACCCGCAAGCAGGGCAAGTTACAGGCATAGTGAAACGACGCGCGTCCGGAGGGCGCCGTTCCGGCAATGCGCGAACCACTTCAGGAATGACATCCCCGGCACGGCGAACTACAACGGTGTCGCCAATATGAATATCCTTGCGCCGCATTTCGTCTTCGTTGTGCAGCGTGGCATTCGTCACCGTCACGCCTCCAACAAATACAGGGTTGAGGCGTGCCGTCGGTGTCAGGGCCCCGGTGCGGCCGACCTGCACATCGATATCGCGAACCTCGGTAATCGCTTCTTCGGCCGGAAACTTGTGTGCCAGCGCAAAACGCGGTGCCCTGGACACGAAACCGAGTTGCTCCTGCGCGCGTAGATCATCCACTTTGTAGACTACCCCATCTATTTCATAGGGTAGTGCCGGCCTGCGCGTGCCGAGCTTGCGGTAAAAGCCAAGCAATCCATCGACACCCCGCACTACAGCACGTTCAGAACTGATCGGAATACCCAGATCAGCGAGCCTGCTCAGCAATCCGGAATGCCGTCCCGGCAGAACTTCACCTGCGCTTTCCCCAATCCCATAGCCCAGGAAACGCAGCGGACGGTTTGCAGTAAGACGAGGATTCAACTGCCGCAGGCTGCCGGCTGCCGCATTGCGAGGATTGACGAATTCCTTGTCTCCCATCTCGCGCTGGCGTTGATTCAGTAATTCGAAATCGCGCCTGAACATCAGAACCTCACCGCGGACTTCGAGCAGGCGAGGAGCACCTGCCCGCAACCGCAGTGGCAGGCCACGCACGGTGCGCAGGTTTTGCGTGACATCTTCGCCAGTCGAACCGTCCCCCCGGGTTGCTCCTTGAACAAACAAGCCACCTTCGTAGCGCAAACTGATGGCAAGACCATCGAATTTGGGTTCCGCTGAATACTCGACTGTATCGACCTCCAGTATTTCACGCACGCGCCGGTCAAAGGCCACGATATCGTCATCGATAAAGCCGTTATTGAGCGAAAGCATGGGAATGCGATGCGCAACCTGCTCGAACGCGGAAAGCGGAGTGCTGCCGACCCTTTGCGTAGGGGAGTCGCTCGTAATCAGGTCCGGAAATTGAGCTTCCAGCGCTTGCAATTCACCAAAGAACCTGTCGTACTCAGCATCCGGTAGTTCCGGATCATCAAGAACATAATAGCGGTAATTGTGGTGATTTAGAGCTTCGCGCAGCTTCGACGCTCGCTCTGCCGCCTGCATTGGTACTTCCACGAGTCTGGCTCAGGAAAACAGCCGCAGCGCGCGCGGACTGCCAGCCGGTATCCCCTGATCGGACATGGATGCATATATCGATTCCAGCTGCTTGCCAATTGCCGCAAGGGAAGCAGGGGTGAGATTGGCACGATTATCGTCAACCAGCCGTCCGCCCAATGTAGATGCAAACTGCCCAGCTATCCGGGCGAGTTGATTGAAGGAATTCACACCGCCAGAGACACGCGGAACGTCAAATTCGAACATGAGCGCGGCGGTTTCCATCTCTTGCAGAGCCCCTTGCAGGAATGGCGTATTGCCCGCATTGGACAGCACAAATAGTTCATCGCCCTGCTCGTTGCGACGACGAAAGCGCCCGTCACTTTCAAGCATGAACCCGGCAGATTCGGCCAGAGCACGAATCTGAGTCCCGGAAAACAAACCTTCATCCGGAACCACGTTAAGAGCGATTTGTATGTCAACATCACCGCAGAACTGGTCAAGGAGTTGCGCGCGTCGAGCGACTTCGGCCAAATCGGGCGCATCAGCGCGGGCACCTGCAAGTACCGCAAGATCATAAACCGCCTTGGCAAACCGATCCATATCCGGTGCAGACAGCACGCCGTGCCTGTCAACCAGTTGCAGCCCCACACGCAGCAACTGTCGTTGGTGCGCATGACTCAAGGGCGTCCAACCGCCACCCGACTCATCAAAACCCTCCAGATTGACTGGCTTAGTAAATCCCGTGAGGCGCTTGACCGCTGCATCAATAACCTGACTTCCTCCCACATCAACGTCGGTCCGAAACTCGATGACATAGTCAATTGCCTCATCAATGATGGCCTCAGCGGGCTCGACAAGGCCGGGCTTGGCCGGGGCGTCACCGGCTACACCATCAACAGCATCATTAGGCTCATCGGGCTGGTCCGGTGCATCAGCTATGACGGAGGGGTCAATAAGCGAGGGCTCTATACGCGAATGCTCCGGATGTCTGGAAACGCCATCTACAGGAACACTCTCTCCGAGTACGGGAGCCTGACCCGGGCGCAACAGGACGTCCTCATGACCGGATCCAAAGTTTTGCTCGGCAAGACGGCGATAGCGCACCTCCTGCCACTTGTTGTATGCAAGCACCGCCACGACAATAATTACGCCGATGGCAAGCAGACCCATTTGCAATTCGCTCATGCGGCGATAGGCTCCCTCAGCTTCAATGCTTCGTCGATATCGACAGCCACGACTCGTGATACGCCCTGTTCCTGCATGGTCACCCCAACAAGATGCGTGGCCATCTCCATAGTGAGCTTATTGTGACTGATATAAAGGAACTGCGTCTGCTTGGACATGCGGGCGACCAAATCGCAGAATCGCCCGGTATTGGCATCATCCAGCGGCGCATCCACTTCGTCCAGCAGGCAAAACGGTGCCGGATTGAGTTGGAAGAAAGAAAACACCAGCGCAATCGCCGTAAGCGCCTTTTCCCCCCCGGACAGCAGGTGGATAGTGGAGTTTTTCTTGCCTGGCGGTCTGGCGGTAACCACAACGCCTGCATCCAGAATTTCCTCTCCGGTCATGGTCAGGCGCGCCTCGCCCCCGCCAAAAAGCGTCGGGAACAATAGTCCAAACTGAGTATTGACGATATCAAAGGTCGACTGCAGCAATTGCCGCGTCTCACTGTCAATCTTGCGTATGGCATTTTCCAGCGTCTCGAGCGCCGTTGCCAGATCTTCGGCCTGTGCATCAAGAAACGCCTTGCGCTCCTGACTGGTACCCAGTTCTTCCAGGGCCGCCATATTGATCGCGCCCAACTCGTTAATGGCGGCACCCAGACGCGTTATTTCGCCCTGCAAGGGTCCAGGTCTTTGCCCCTGCTTTATTTCCGCAGAGAGCGTCGCAGTCATGGTGTCGTCCACTCCGGCCTCGGCCAGTTGCCCGGCATACTGCTCCATATTGATATGAGCAGCCTGTTCCTTGAGGCGCAAATCCGCTGTGAGGTCTCGAAGCGGCTGCAATTTCTGTTCAGTAGCGGTGCGCGCCTCTTCTCCATTGCGCAAGGCCGATGTTGTAACTTCCTGCCGCGTTCTGGTATTGGCCAGATCCTGCTCCTTGCCAACACGGATTGTCAGTGCCGCCTGAAGTTGTTCCGCCAGACCCTCATCATGCAGTCCTGCGATTTCCTGGCTCAGCGCTTCCAGTTGTTGCGTTGTTCTATGCGTTTGTTCGAGCAGCGTAGTCAGTGTTCTTTCGATTTCCTCAATCTTGCTTGTGCACTCCCGCTCGGCAAACGCAGCCTGCTGAGCATTTCGTTCCGCCTGCGCAATCGAGTCGCGCTGCGCTTCGAGTTCGGGCGCCGCAATATCGAACTCGGCAGTGATCGACTGCAAGGTTGATCGGACCGAGTCGATGGACTCCTGATGACGGGCCACCGCATCAACGGCCTCCAAGCGGCTGACCAGTTCCGACTCCTGCTGGACGGCAATTTCCGCCAGTTCGGCGCTGATCTGTTCGGCACGCTCACGATACCGCTGCTGGCTTTGCACCAGCCGCACATGTTCCAGACGAAAGTCATGCTCACGCTGCTTGAGTTCCACACCGGCCGCGCGCAACCGTATCAGGCCCTGGTCGTGCTCCGCCACAGCGGTGTCAAGGCGATCAAGGTCCGCCCTGGAAGCGGCAATCACAACCAACCGCTGCTGCAGTTCAGCCTCGAGTCCCTCAATTTCCCGTTGCCGGGCAAGGATTCCGGAATCGGAAGGGTCAGGGGCATGAAATGCGACGCCGAAACGACTAAATTGGTGACCATCCCGGGTGACCAGCACCACATTTCCCGGTAACGCCATCCGAGTAAACAGTCCCGGGGTCCCCTCCACTGCATAAATGTTACTCAACCACGCCGCCAGCAATGGTTGCAGCGCGCCATCCAGCGGCGTAACCATATCAAGCAGGGGTTTCAGTCCCGGTTCGCCCTGAATGCAGGAGCCTTCACCAAAAGAGAAGGGAGTGACGGCCGTCAGCTTTGCGGGTGGCGGTTCGTCCAACAGGCGCTTCAGCGCGTCGTCGTCCCCGATCTCCACTGCGTGCAGACGATCACGCAATATCGACTCAACTGCGACATCCCAACCGGGTTCAACGCGAATCTTCTGCCACAGGCGTGGCTTTCCCGTCAGTTGCTGCCTGCTGGTCCAGTTGTGGATCTTCCCGTTTTCATCCACCTGATTCTGTATTCGCTGCAGCGCCAGGAGTCTCCCGTCGAGCGCCGCTTTCTCGCGCTCCAACAACTGCACATGCTCCAGCGCGGCATGCCGCTCAGTGGCAGTGCTGCTGCGAACTGACTCCAACTGTGCAAGCGCCGCCTTTTGGCTTGCAAGATCAGATTCGCACTGGGCAATGTCGCAGATCAGTGACTCCAGCGCATCCTGATCTGGCGCTAGTAGATCAGCCCGTTCCGTGTCAAGTCGAGACTGGCGTGCTGACAAGCCCTGTAGCACACGGTCCGCATGTGCAATGTGCGTATTCTCCAGTTGCAAAGACTGCTCGGCCTTGGCCAGCAAACGACGTTCAGCATCCAGTCTTTCCCGAATAGTCCGTAGCGTCTCCTCCATTCCGGGGAGTCGCGCACTTTCGTCTGAGGCCTGCTCACGCGCCAAAATGGCACGCTCCTCGGCCTCGGACTTGCGCTGCTGCCAGAGAGCAGCGGCTTCCTCCAGTTGGTTCTGCTGACGACTGCCATTCTCCAGTTGCATGTTCAACTGGCCAAGCTGTGCCTCGACTCGCTGGCGAGTCTCCGACACGAAACGGATCTCACCTTCCAGACGTGCTACTTCCGTGTTGGCATTGTAAAGCTCGCCCTGTGCTGTAGACAGCGCATCGCCTGCGGCATAATGCTCCTCACGCGTCTGCTCCAGCTCCATTTCGATCTCGCGCAGCCGCGCCGTCTCAGCCTCCAGTTCGACGGTCGACTTTTCGATGTCCCGGTGATAGCGCAGCTCATCTGCCTCCGCCTCCTGGCGCCGCAGTAACCAAAGCAGGTTCTGCTTGTGCTGGCGCTCTGCAGACAGATCGTTAAAGCGACGGGCAATTTCGGCCTGACGCTCAAGTTTTTCAATCTGGGTCCCCAGTTCCTGCCTTATGTCTGCCACCCGCGACAGATTCTCGCGGGTATCCGACAGACGATTCTCCGTCTCGCGCCGGCGATCCTTGTATTTTGATACGCCTGCTGCCTCTTCCAGAAAAACCCGTAACTCCTCCGGCTTGGCCTCAATGATGCGGGATATCATCCCCTGTTCAATGATCGCGTATGCGCGTGGCCCGAGACCCGTACCCATGAAGATGTCATGGATATCGCGCCGGCGGACATGCGTGTTATTGATGAGATACGACGATTCGCCCTCACGCGTCAGCACACGCTTAACTGAAATTTCGGCGTATTGCGACCACTGCCCGGCAGCCTTGCCAAGGCTGTTATCGAACACCAGCTCAACACTGGCGCGAGAAATGGGCTTGCGCAAGGTTGAGCCATTGAAGATGACATCCTGCATGGAGTCCCCACGCAGTGCTGAAGCACGTGACTCACCCAGTACCCAGCGCACGGCATCGATAATGTTCGACTTGCCGCACCCGTTGGGACCGACAACACCGACCAGATCTCCGGGGACATTGACGAGTGTGGGTTCGACAAACGATTTGAAACCGGCCAGCTTGATTTGTGTGAGGCGCACGAGTATTTCTGCAAAAAAGGTAAATAAACGGCACTAAGCCGGACTAAACATTCAAACGGTATAGTAAATCAGGAGGATTGCCATGCTACGCACAGGAAATATCTGCAGCGAGCTACAGAAATATAATACCATTTCCCCTGATTCATCCGGCTGCATCGGCAACCGGAAAACAATATACTTCAGGCACTCCTGACCCGCATTCATGCCCTCCCAATCCAGCAAAAAACTGCCTACCTTTCCCAACCCAAACCAGCGTCGGGATTTTCTGATTCGCATGCAGATTCCGGAGTTTACCTGCCTCTGTCCAATGACCGGGCAACCCGATTTCGCGACACTGTTCCTAGACTACATCCCGGATCAGAAATGCGTGGAATTAAAAGGTCTCAAACTCTATATCTGGTCGTTTCGGGATACCGGCGCCTTCCATGAAGCGGTGACAAATGCCATTCTGGATGATCTGGTTTCCGCATTGAAACCCCGCTTCATGCGCCTGACTGCAAAGTTTTTCGTACGCGGAGGCATCTACACCACGGTGGTTGCCGAACACCGCAAGCGCGGATGGACAACGGATATTGCGCTGCCTCTACCCTCTGCGGATCAGCTCGGCATCACCATGTAACGCAATCGGCGGAATGGCAATCCGCGTTCCACCGATCTGAGTTACCCCGCTGTGCACGTACCTCTTATAATTGCGCGCTTGCCGCAACAAAGCGGCATTTTCAGGCAGACAAGATATCGTGAATCCAGACCTCGGCCGACTCCAGGCTTACCCCTTCGAAAAACTCAAGGCTTTGTACGCCACGGTCACGCCTGACCCGGCCTATTCGCTGATTCCCCTTTATATCGGCGAACCCAAGCATCCGACACCGGAGTTCATCAAGCAGGCGCTGACCGCCAATCTGGCCGGGCTGGCCGGATATCCGCTGACCCTTGGGCAACCCGAATTGCGTAATGCCATCGCCGTCTGGCTCAAGCGCCGTTACGACCTTCCCTCCATCGACCCGGAAACCCAGATTTTGCCGGTCATGGGCACGCGCGAAGCCTTGTTTGCCATTGCCCAGGTGGTGGTAGACCGGACCCGGCCAAAGCCAGTTGTTGTTTCTCCCAATCCTTTTTATCAAATCTATGAAGGTGCGGCGCTGCTGGCTGGCGCCGATCCGGTTTATCTCAATACACCGGCGAACACGCACATCCCGACCGACTTCAAGGCCATACCCGAAGCCATATGGAAGCGTGTCCAGCTGTTTTATACCTGCTCACCCTCCAATCCCGGCGGAAGAGTCATGCCGCTAGCCGAGTGGAAAGAGTTGTTTGAATTGGCCGACCGGTACGACTTTTACATCGCCTCGGACGAGTGCTACTCGGAACTGTATTTCGATGAAAGCCAGCCTCCCCTGGGCGGGCTTCAGGCTGCGCACATGCTGGGACGCACGGACTTCAAGCGCCTGATCATTTTTTCCAGCCTTTCCAAACGATCCAATGTTCCCGGCATGCGTTCCGGTTTTGTCGCGGGCGAAGCAGAGCTGATGAAGAAGTTCCTGCTCTATCGTACGTACCACGGCAATGCCATGAGTGGCACGATACAGTCAGCCAGCGTCGCCGCCTGGAACGACGAAGTCCACGTGCGCGAGAATCGAAGGCTTTATGTGGAAAAGTACAAGGCTGTGCTCCCGCTGATCAGCGCACCGCTGCAGACCGCCATGCCCGAAGGCGGCTTTTATCTCTGGATAAAGACACCCGCTTCAGATGTGGATTTTGCGCGCGAACTGTACCGGCGCTTCAATGTATCAGTGCTGCCTGGCAGCTATCTGGCGCGTGACACCACCGGCGGCAACCCCGGCACCAACTACATTCGCATCGCACTGGTAGCCCCGCTGACCGAATGCGTGGAAGCCGCCAGGCGCATCGGTGAGTGTGCCAAAGCACTCTACTCATAGAAAATGATTTGATAATTATTCTTACCTTAATTCCTATTAAGTAAGCATCTTATTTCCGTATTGATAATAATAATCTAGAACTGAGAGCCATCATGCCCGACTTGCAGACCATCATAGACGCCGCGTGGGAAGACCGCGCATCGATCAACCCCTCCTCCGCTCCTGCGCCATTGCGTGACGCCGTCGAGCAGGTGATCAGCCAACTGGACGCAGGCACTCTGCGTGTGGCGGAAAAACTCAATGGTGATTGGGTCGTCCATCAATGGGTCAAGAAAGCGGTGTTGCTGTCTTTCCGGCTGCAGGACAACGCCGTGATGCCCGGCGGCTCTACGCAGTATTACGACAAGGTGGCGACCAAGTTCTCTGGCTACTCGCCCCAGGATTTTGCCGCGGGCGGTTTTCGTGTGGTCCCGCCGGCCGTTGCGCGGCGTGGCAGCTACCTCGCCAGGAACGTGGTGATGATGCCCTCCTATGTCAACATCGGTGCCTACGTCGATGAAGGCACCATGGTGGACACCTGGGCCACGGTAGGTTCCTGCGCCCAGATTGGAAAGAATGTGCACCTGTCAGGTGGCGTCGGCATCGGCGGCGTACTCGAACCGCTGCAGGCCAACCCCACCATTATCGAAGACAACTGCTTCATCGGTGCGCGCTCGGAGGTTGTCGAGGGCGTCATCATCGAGGAAAACTGCGTGCTTTCCATGGGCGTATTCATCGGCCAAAGCACCAAGATCTACGATCGTGTCAACGACCGCGTCTACTACGGGCGCGTTCCAGCCGGATCGGTTGTGGTACCGGGGTCAATGCCATCGGCGGATGGCAAGTACAGTCTGTATTGCGTGGTGATCGTCAAGCAGGTAACGCCGCAGACCCGCGCCAAGACGAGTATCAACGAACTGCTGCGCGGGGACTGATCTCCGCACGACCACGCCTGGAAGGAATAGACCCATGTCTGCGATGAAGCGATTGTTCCAACTGATGGCTGAAAAGAAGGCCTCGGATATCTTCATGTCGGTCGGATCGCCGATCAACATCAAGATCAACGGGGTCGCGATTCCGATCAATCAGAAGGTAATGGACTCCGCCACCATCACCACCCTGCTTTACGAAGTCATTACGGACAAACAGAAGAAGGAGTATGAGGAAACCCTCGAGCTGAATACGGCTGCGGCAGTTGAAGGCGTCGGCAATTTCCGGATCAGCGCGTTCCGGCAAAAAGGCACGCCGGCGGTGGTGGTGCGCTACATTCCTGGCAACATTCCGGCGTTTGACACACTCAATCTGCCTTCGATCCTCAAGGAAATCATCATGGAGAAGCGCGGGCTGATCCTGATGGTGGGTGCCACCGGCTCCGGAAAATCAACCTCGCTATCAGCCATGCTCGATTACCGAAACGAGCAGAAGCCCGGTCATATCCTCACACTGGAAGATCCGGTCGAATTCATCTTCCAGAACAAGAAATGCATCGTCAATCAGCGTGAAGTCGGCACGGATACGCTGGACTTCAAGACTGCCCTGAAGAACGCGCTGCGCCAGGCACCGGACTGCATTCTGATCGGTGAAATCCGGGACAAGGACACCATGGCGGCGGCCATTGCCTACGCCCAGTCTGGCCACCTGTGCCTTGCCACATTGCATGCGAACAACAGTTATCACGCCATGAACCGGATTATCAGCTTCTATCCGCTGGAAAACCGGCCCGCGCTGCTGGAGGACTTGTCAGCCACGCTGAAGTCCGTCGTTTCCCAACGCCTGGTGAAGAACAAGGCCGGCGGTCGAAATGCGGCGGTGGAGGTAATGCTGAACACACGCCACATGGCCGAGTTGATCCAGAAGGGTGAAATCAACGAGATGAAGGATGCCATGGAGAAAAGCCTCTCCCCTGGATCACAGACCTTCGAGCAAGCCCTGTTCAAGATGCTTCAGGAAGGCTCCATTACCCAGGAAGAGGCGCTGCTGAATGCAGACTCTGCAACCAATCTGCTCTGGCTGATCAACAATACCGAAGCCGGCAGTTCCCTCAGCGGTGGCGGTGGCGGTGGCGGTGGCGGTGGCAACGACAAGGACAAGCAACCGGCCAAGCCTGCTCCTGATCCGAACAGTAACTCGTTCAGCGAATTCAAGCTGGATACCGGCGAAACTTCCTGAATACTTCCGGATACGACGACTTGCAAACCACCCCACTATCTCAGTCAGACAACCCCGACACGGTCATCGACAGTCCTACGCTCGAGTTGACTCGCGATCTGATCGCGCGGCGTTCGGTATCGCCTGATGACGCTGACTGTCAAACCGTCATCGGCAAGCGCTTGTCGCGCATCGGATTCAAGCTGGAGACCCTGTCCTCCGGCGGTGTGACCAATCTGTGGGCGCGCCGTGGCGCCGAACATCCGGTAGTCTGCCTGGCCGGGCATACCGATGTTGTGCCAACCGGCCCGCTGGACCAGTGGCACTCGGATCCGTTCGTTCCCACCGAGCGCGACGGCAAGCTGTTCGGGCGCGGTGCAGCCGACATGAAGACTTCGCTCGCCGCCTTCGTCGTGGCGGTAGAACAATTCGTCGAAAAAAACCCTTCACACAAGGGGTCAATCGCGTTTTTGATCACATCTGACGAGGAAGCCGCGGCCACCGATGGCACCGTCAAGGTGGTGGAATTGCTCAAGGCCCGCGGCGAGACCCTGGACTACTGCATCGTCGGCGAGCCGACTTCAGTGAATTGCCTCGGCGACATGATCAAGAATGGTCGGCGCGGCTCAATGGGCGGCTCTCTGCGGGTGCAAGGCATACAGTGCCACATCGCCTATCCGCACCTGGGCCGCAATCCCATCCACCAGGTGGCGCCGGCGTTGGCTGAACTGGCCGCCATCGAATGGGACAAGGGCAACGAATTCTTTCTGCCGACCTCCTGGCAGATGTCCAATATTCATTCCGGTACCGGCGCGGTGAACATCATCCCCGGCGAACTGGAAATCCTGTTCAACTTCCGCTTCTCGCCAGAGAGCACGCCTGAAAACCTGCAGCAGCGCCTCGAAGCCGTGCTGAGAAAGCACGGGCTGGAGTACTCGCTCAAGTGTCGGGTGTCAGGCATGCCCTTCCTCACGCCACCGGGAGAACTCACCGCAGCGCTCTCAGCAGCGGCCCGCGAAGTGTGCGGCGTGGAGACGGTCCTTTCCACCGATGGCGGCACCTCGGATGGCCGCTTCATCATCGCCATCTGCCCGCAGGTCGTGGAGTTCGGCCCGGTCAACGCCACCATACACAAGCTGAACGAGTACATCGAGTTGACTGCAATCGAGCCGCTGAAGGATATCTACCTGCAGACGCTGGTCAAGCTGCTCAAGCCCTGAATGGTCGTTTCCGCCGAAGACTGGATACTCAAGGCTGCCCGCCGGTTGCGTCGGGCAAAGGTGTATTTCGGGCATGGCGCGCTGGATGCGAATGACGAGGCGGCATGGCTGCTGGCCCACGCCTGCCGCGTCACCCCGACACACCTGTTGCAGCAGTTGGATCGCGCACTCAGCGCATCCGAGGAGCGCCGTGCCGATGACTTGGTCGCTGCACGCATCAGAACCCGCAAACCCGCTGCCTACCTGCTGCACGAGGCCTGGCTGTCCGGTGAACGGTTTTATGTCGATGAGCGTGTTATCGTGCCGCGCTCTTTCATCGCCGAACTGATCGGAGAGCAATTTTCACCTTGGATTGAGCGCCCCGGAAAAATCAGCCGGGTTCTGGACATGTGCACAGGGTCGGGCTGCCTCGCCATCCTCGCAGCGAAAGCATTCAGGAAGTCCCAAGTCGATGCGGTCGATATTTCAGCCGATGCACTGGCTGTCGCCGCAATCAATGTGCGAAAACATCGGATGTCCCGTGTTCGGCTCTTGCAGTCGGATTTGTTCAGCAAAGTCCCGCGCGGCCGCTACGACCTCATCATCGCCAACCCGCCCTACGTCGATGCCGCCTCCATGCGTGCCCTGCCTGATGAATACCGCAGTGAACCGAAACTGGCCCTGGCCGGCGGTGGCAATGGCATCAACCTGGTGAAGCGCATCATGGCCGACTCCGTGAAGTTCCTCGCGCCAAATGGGTTGCTTGTCATGGAGATAGGCCATAACCGTGCGGTGCTGGAGAAGGCTTGCCCGCGTACCGCCTTCACCTGGCTGGAGACCAGCGCAGGCGATGCCTTTGTCTTTCTGCTGACGCGCGAGCAGCTTGCGAATAAGTAGTCACGCAGCAAAAAGCCGGCAAAACGCGCCGACGGTTTCGTTGTGACTTCCCAGCCCTGATGGGGTTGCGGATTGTGCTAGAGTCGTTTGACCATCAAAGCTCTACCATCGCGCTGTTACCGTCCGGATCGACCACACCCAAGAAGGAGGCTTTATGAAACTGCGATCTCGTGCCGCTTTTCTGCTCATCAGTTTCGCCACTTTCGCAACGTTTTCCGGAACGGCGATAGCACAGGGCACCTATCCTGAGAAACCGATACGGCTGGTCGTCGGCTATCCTCCGGCGGGAGGAGCCGATTCCGTCGCGCGGGTTGTTGTGGAAGTCATGACCAGGATCATCGGCCAGCCCATTCTGGTGGACAACAAGCCTGGAGCAACGACGACCATCGCCGCGGAAATAGTGGCCCGCTCGGCACCGGATGGCTACACCCTGTTCATCGCCCAACCATTCAACTACGGCATCGACAAGGTGTTCATGAAGAACGTCGGCTATGACGGGGCGCGCGACTTTACACCGGTGACGCAATGGGTCTCAGCACCGCTGGTGCTGGTCGTCAATAATGCCTTTGAAGCGACCAATGTGGCCCAGTTGATCGAGCGCGTCCGGAAATTTCCGGGCAAGTATTTCTATGGATCTGTCGGCAATGGCGGCGTAACTCATCTGGCCGGGGTCTACTTTAATGATGTCAACAAAACCAATATCGTGCATGTTCCTTACAAAGGCGGCGCCCAGGGCGCACAAGGACTGATCGCCGGGGATGTCCAGTTGGCATTCGCATCTGGCCCGACCGTAATGCCCCTGGTCAATGCGGGCCGCCTGCGCGCACTGGCAGTCACTTCGGAAAAGCAGTCCTCAGTTGTGCCTGGGGTGCCCAGCGTTGCGGAGAGCGGCGTTAAGGGCTTTGAGATCGTCGTGAGCTTCGGACTGGTAGGTCCTGCCGGCCTGCAACCCCAGATCGTGAAAAAGCTGTTTGATGCAAGCCAGCGTTCCCTGGCCGAAACTTCGGTCATCGACAAGCTTGCAAAACTCGCCATTGAGGCGGCCCCCTCTCCCTCTCCGGAACACTACCGCGCTTACCTGATGCGTCAAGGAGAAAAACAGGCGGCGCTGGCCCGGCAATCCGGTGCAACGCTGGATTAGGACTGATATCAATCCCTACATTGAGTTCTATGCAATAAAAGGGGATTTACTATTATGATGATATCTATGAACCAGAACAAGACGGCGGGAACCTATGTCCTGGTGCATGGAGCATGGCACGGTGGGTGGTGCTGGGAACGTGTCGCAATTCGCCTGCGCGCTGGCGGCCATCGGGTATTCACCCCTACCCAGACTGGACTTGGCGAGCGCTCTCATCTCCTGAGCAGCAGCATCACGATGGAGACCTTCGTTCAGGATCTCGTCAATGTGATTGAATTTGAAGAACTGTCGGACATCGTTCTGGTCGGACACAGCTATGGAGGGCGCTCGGTCGCTGGCCTGGCCGACAGGATGCCGCAGCGAATTCGCCGGCTCGTCTTTCTGGACGCCGGGCTCCCCGAAGCTGGCAAGAGTTACCTGGATGCGCTGCCCTCAAATCGTCGCGAGACGCGCCTGAAACAGGCGAGCGAGTCTCCGGGAGGCCTGAGCATCGCGCCGCCGCCTGATCTGGATTTCGGCGTCCTTGATCCGGCGGATGCCGCATGGGTGCGGCGACACCTGACGCCGCAACCATTGGGCAGTTACTCAACGCCGGTGCCACTACGAAATCCGATTGGGAACGGTGTTCCCTGCACCTATATTCGCTGCACGGATCCGCCCTTCCCGACCACCGATCCAAGCGCTCGCTATGCAATCAGTCGCCAGGATTGGGAGTACCTTGAACTGGCAACCGGTCATGATGCAATGATCACGGCACCACAAGAACTGAGTGAAATTCTGCTCAGAATGTATTGATTCCTTAATGGAGGTTCAGTGAGCGCAGGTTCAGTAAGCAAGTTTTGCATTCAATTTGCATCGTTATTGCTGGCTTGCGGATTATCCGCCGGCATGATCAGCGTCGCGACAGCGCAGACTTCATATCCCGGCAAACCGATCCGGTTCATCACGCCATTTGCAGCGGGCGGCAGTACTTCAGTGCTGGCTCGTATTGTCGGCCAGAAAATGACCGAAACCTGGGGACAACAGATACTCGTCGATAATCGGCCCGGCGGTAATACGCTTAT
Source organism: Betaproteobacteria bacterium (assembly GCA_947479645.1). Lineage (GTDB taxonomy): Bacteria > Pseudomonadota > Gammaproteobacteria > Burkholderiales > SG8-39 > CAIYPG01. Next base: position 46,043 of record CANKAJ010000021.1, read on the forward strand.
CGGAGCTGAGGCGCTGGCGCGTTCCGCGCCCGACGGCTATACCATCATGCTCGCATCCATCAACCATGCGATCAATCCATTGCTGATACCGAACTGGCCTTATGATCCGGTCAGGGATTTTGCATCGGTGAGCCTGCTTGGGAGCAGCGAATACATGCTTGCACTCAACAACGCCGTCCCTGCCGGCAATCTGCAGGAGTTCATCGCCTATGCAAAGGTCCGTCCAGGTCAATTGAATTACGCCTCGCCTGCCAACGGCGGGCCGGGCCACCTCGCCGGGGAATTGTTCAATATCAGGGCGGGCGTAAAAATGGTTCATATCCCCTACAAGGGCGCCGGCCCTGCCATCACTGATCTTGTTGGTGGCCAGGTGCAGTTATCCTTTGTTGTGCCATTAAACGTCATCTCCCTGATCAAGGCCGGAAAACTCAAGGCCATCGCCGTCTCCGGCAAGAACCGCATGTCATCTCTGGCTCAGATGCCGACCTTCACTGAGGCTGGGCTGCCCAATTTCGAACCAACGATCTGGTTTGGCGTTATCGCCCCGGTGGGCACACCAAAATTGATTATCGACAAGCTCTCAGTTGAAATCGGCAGAATTCTTTCCTTGCCTGATGTGAAGGACAATCTGGACAGTCAGGGCATTGATTCATCGCCTTCCACCCCTGAGCAGTTTGACGCCAGGATCAGGTCTGACATGATCAAGTTCTCTCAGGTAATCAAGGCTGCCAATATCAAGATCGACAATTGAAGAACACCTGCACCTGAACGACCCGACCTCAGGTTTGTGTGTTGCTAATTGCAGATCGAAATGCTCTAATTCCCCGGGTAGCGCGCCATCGCGGCGCGCGCATTTTCAGCTTATTCACCACCAACTCAATTCAAGGACAGCCATGGAAATTCGCGGCTTGATATCTGCCACCGTAACCCCCTTCAATGCCGATGGCTCCATCGATTTCAAGAATCTGACGGAGCATGTCGCACGGGTAAGCTCGGCCAAAGGCCTTTATGGAATTGCAGTCAACGGCCATGCTGGCGAAATACTGACTCTCAGTTCGCAAGAGAGCAGCCAGGTCATCGCTGCCGCCAGAAAGGTCATCCCGAAAACGCAGAAACTGGTCGCAGGCATCCATGGCCAATCCATCGCCCACTTGGTGAAGGAAGGTCTGAATGCCAAGGCAGCGGGTGCCGATATGCTGCTGGTTCTACCACTGTTCGATGTCCGCCCCTATCGACATCTGGCGCACAATCCTGATGCGGTCTACTCGGTGTTCGAAAGACTGGATCGCGAAGTCGGGCTCCCAATGATTGTTTTCCAGTACCCGGATGCAACTGGCTGCGCCTATTCGGTGGCGGCACTTTCACGCATTGCGGATCTGCCCAACGTCGTCGGCATCAAAGCTGCATCCGTGACACCGACCAAGTACGCCGAGCTCCATGATGCCCTTCACGACCGTCTCGCCGTGCTGGCTGCGTGCGATGCACCGGCCCTGCTGGGCATGCTGATGCATAACGCACCCGGTGCGTTGCTTGGCATCAGCGTTGTGGCGACCGAAAAATGGGTTGAACTGGTGTATGAAGCAACGACGGGTTCGGCGCAGAAGGCCAAGGAGTTGCACAATTCCTTCGCAGTGCCACTGATGGATGCCATCTACGAATATCAATTGCAGCGTACACCGATCAGCTCCACTGCCTCGAACAAGGAGGCGCTTGTTCAATTGGGTGAATTGCGATCGTCGTGGGTTCGCCCACCGGCAATCAGCGCAGACAAGGCCAAGAAGGAAGAAATCCGCCGCGGCCTGATCAGGGCCGGCCTCATTTCCGACGTTGCAAGTGCATTGAAAGTATCGGGCATCCGTTAATCGGAAGTCGACGAAGTGAAGCTACTGGCCATCCCGGCAGATTTGCCGGGCCTTGGTCATTACCGACTCTCCGGCAATGACTACCCGGCTAAGCGTGTGAGCAAACGCCGGGGCCCACAATTCGCGTAGCCAGTCGTTTTATTGCTCAGCTTCCCTTTAGCTGAGCAATTCAAAATTCCAAACGCAAGTTTTGGTCGCTCAATTCAGCTTCACGCCACCTTGCTTCACCAGCCTGTCCCACTTCGTAGCCTCCGCACGCATGAGAGCCGAAAATTCTTCCGGCGCTTTACTGTATGTGGCATCGGCGCCCCAGGATTTCCACATCTCCCGCACTTCAGCAGACTCCATCACTTTGACAATATCCCTGTGCAGGCGGGTGACAATGGCAGGAGGAGTGCCACCGGGCGACAGTACCCCATACCAGGGCGTTACGTCGTAACCTGGCAAACCGCCCTCGGCCACCGTGGGCAGGTCCGACGCCAATCCGGTTCGCTTTGCACTGGTTACACCCAGCGCCCGCATCTTGCCGGCTTTTACCAGCGGTAATCCAATCGGGGCACCAGCGAAAGAAAGCTGGACGCGCCCAGCTGAAAGATCGATGAGGGCCTCGTTGATGCCTTTATAAGGGACATGAACCATCTGTGCACCCGTCATCTGGACAAAAAGCGCCCCGGCGAGGTGCGTCAGGCTGCCATTGCCTGAAGATCCAAAATTAAGCTCACCCGGATGTGCCTTCGCATACTCAATGAGCTCACGCACGTTTCGCATGGGCAGCGCATTGCTCGCCACGAGCACCAGTGGAAAGCTGCCCACCAGTGAAACAGATGCAAAGTCCTTCAAATTTTCCGCGGGCGAGCGCCCGCCAGCGCCCGTGTCCACAAGCATGGAGGACGCGCCAATCAACATGGTGTAACCGTCAGGCGCAGACCTCGCCACAAATTCAGCCCCGACGCTGAGACCCGCGCCCGGCTTGTTTTCAACCACCACCGGCTGTTGCCACCCTTGCCCCAGTTTCTGTCCCACAAATCGCCCCAGCAAGTCTGCCGGCCCGCCTGGCGTGTAGGGCACCACCATCTTGACTGCGCGCTCCGGGAACTGGGCGAGCACGGACTGTGATAGGACAGCTGCGATTGCGCCTGCTGTCAAAAAAACACTCTTCAAGATACGCATTGGTTGCTCCTTCGTTTCAATTTAGCCAGCCTCTGGAAATCAAGTCCGGCTCCGATCGCCTTCAGCTTGCCTCAAACAAATTGGTGATCCCGTAAAGCCTCATTAACTCCTTTACACGTTCGCGGGGAGGCAACGCTTGGTAGTAGCCGCGCGTGCTGCGCGTGATGCCCAACTGGCGCTTGAGGTCCACCATCATTTCCGCCGCCTTCAGCGTAGTAGCAACGCCATCCAGAATAGGAACATCGTCCACCCGGTTGATGCCCGCAGTCGCCAGATGAACACTCAATGGCGCTTCCCCGGGAATGATTACATCCGCACCATCGGCAATCAGCTGATGCGCACGTTCGTAGAAAATTTCCATGATTTTCGGAGGCAATCCCACATTCGGGATGACCTCTGATGAGGAGAACCCTACATGGCGGATTCCGGCACAGCGACTCTCCAGGCCATGATTGCGCACATTCATTTCGATTTGCGGAATCATCTCCTTGATAAAAAGCAGCACGCCAAACTTCAATCCCAATTGGCAGGCGGTGAGCATCACGCTCTCCCCATAGGCAACCACAGGAATTGACACCAGGCTTCGAATTTCCCGCAGCCCTGGCTCAGGCAGCGTTGTGTGTGCAAATGCATCGAAACCCTGTTCCTCTGCAAGAATGGCGGCATAGGCGAACTGATGTAAATGCAGCGCCTGAAAATAGGCGAACCCCACATCTGTACTGGGGCCGTCAGTCGGTTTGTGCCCATGCGTGCCGGAGTGGGTTCCGTGCACAACCACTTCTGTATCGGGCCGCACGACTCTGGCAATATGTTTGCGTAGCGCTTCGTTGTACTCGGGTACACGCGCTAGCGTCGTGAAACTCTGATGCCAAATCCGCATGCTCATGGAAGCTCCTTAAGATGTTGAATTCTTGCGCACCGAGACGAGGTCTCCGCCTGTCATATCAGTGGCCGCTTATGCTGATCGCTCGTCAC
>CANKAJ010000022.1 GCA_947479645.1 Betaproteobacteria bacterium
CGCGATCGGCTTCACCGCGGGTGTGCTGCTGCTGCAACAGCAGGCGGACCTGCCGACTGATGCGCAGTGGCTGGCGCTTGGTGCGCTGTGCGCGTTGCTCGCATTGGCCGTGCTTCGCTTTCGCGCGGCATGGATGGGGCGCGTGCTGGTTTTTCTGTTCACGGCCGTGCTCGGCTTCGGCTGGTCGGGGCTGCTGGCGCATTGGCGGCTCGCCGATGCGCTGGACACCGGCCTGGAGGGGCGCGACATCGTGGTCACCGGCGTCATCGCCAGCCTGCCGCAACCCTTCGATCGCGGAGTGCGCTTCGAGTTTGATGTCGAGTCGCCCCCTTCCGGCGCGGCCGGTGAGAACATTCCGCGCCATATTCAGCTTGCCTGGTACAACGGCATGGATGAAGAGACCTTTCAACTGGCGCCGCCGCTGCGGGCAGGGGAGCGCTGGCGGCTGACGGTTCGGCTGCGCCGGCCGCATGGCAGCGCCAATCCGCATGGCTTCGATTACGAGGCCTGGCTATTGGAGCGCGGCATACGCGCCACCGGCTATATCCGGGCGGCACGCAGCACCGTTACGCGGCCCGAGCGGCTGGATGCGTTCGTGGCGCGACCTGCCTATGTCATCGAGTCCTTGCGCGAGGCGATTCGAGAGCGTTTCTGGCGGGCGCTGCCCGATGAGCGCTATCGCGGCGTGCTGATTGCGCTGGCCATCGGCGACCAGCGCGCCATCTCCGCCGACGACTGGCAGGTGTTCGCGCGCACCGGCGTGTCGCATCTGATGTCCATCTCCGGTCTGCATGTGACCATGGTGTCGGGCTTGTTCGCGTGGTTCTTGTTCGGCGTGTGGTGTCGCGTGCCGGCGCTGGCCCTGCGGTTGCCGGCACAGAAGGCCGCAGCAATGGCGGGCTCTCTGGGTGCGCTTGCCTACAGTCTGCTGTCGGGCTTTGCCGTGCCGGCGCAGCGTACCTTCTACATGGTGACAGTCGTGGCGCTGGCGTTGTGGTTCGATCGACTCGGTTCGGCTTCGCGCGTGCTGGCGCTGGCGTTGCTGGCGGTGCTGTTGCTCGATCCATGGGCGGTGTTGTCACCGGGGTTCTGGTTGTCTTTCGGCGCGGTGGCGCTGATTTTTTACGTGAGCTGCGGCCGACTGGCCGAGCGCGGCTGGTTGCACAGTTGGGGTGTCGTGCAATGGGCGGTCAGCATCGGCCTCGCGCCGCTGTTGCTGGTGCTGTTCGGCCAGGTGTCGATCGCGTCGCCGCTGGCCAATGCACTGGCCATCCCGGTGGTGAGCCTGGTGGTGACGCCGCTGGCGCTGGCGGGCGCGGTGCTGCCCTTCGATGGTCTGCTGCAACTGGCGCATTGGGTGTTTGAATGGCTGATGCTTTTTCTGAATTGGCTGTCGGCGCTGGACGTCGCGGTGTGGCAGCAGCATGCGCCGGCGCTGTGGACATTGCCGCTGGCGATGCTGGGCGTGGCCTGGCTGCTGGCGCCACGCGGCATTCCCGCGCGTGTGTTGGGCCTGGTACTGATGGTGCCGATGTTCGCAGTGGCGCCGCGCGGACCGAGCGCCGGTGAGCTGTGGCTGACGGTGCTCGACGTGGGCCAGGGCCTTGCCGTGCTGGCGCGCACGCAGAACCATGCGCTGCTGTACGACGCCGGGCCGATGTGGAGCACGCAGGCCGACAGCGGCAACCGTGTCATCGTGCCTTACCTGCGCGGGGAAGGCATCAACCATCTCGATGTGCTGGCGGTGTCGCACAACGACAACGATCACGTCGGCGGCGCGCGCTCGGTGCTGGCCGCGGTGCCCACCGGCAGGCTGGTGTCCTCGGTGCCGCCGGAACTGCTGCCCGACAGCCCGGTTCGCTACCGGCTGCCCTGTACCGCCGGGCAGCGCTGGGAATGGGATGGCGTGAAGTTCGCGTGGTTGCATCCGACGGCGGAGCAGTTGGGTGCGGTGTCGATGCAGGCCTCGGGCAGGCGAACGCAAAGGCGCGGCGAGCAGCGTACGGACAGTCCCAATGACCTGAGCTGTGTGTTGCGCATCGAAGCGCATGGCCGTTCGGCGCTGCTGACCGGTGACATCGAGAAGGCAGCCGAAGGTCTGCTGGTCGCGCGCGCCCTATCACAACAATTCGCACAACAATTCGCACCACAATCCGGCGCGCTGGCGACGGATGTGCTGATCGTGCCGCATCACGGCAGCGGCACATCATCGACGCCGGATTTCGTCAGGGCGGTGGCGCCGGCGCACGCGGTGTTCACGGTGGGCTATCGCAATCGCTTCGGGCACCCCAGGGCCGACGTGTGGGAGCGTTACGCCGCGGTCAGCCGCGAGCGCAGCGACCGCGACGGCGCGCTGACCTACCGGTTTGCCGGGGACGGCGTTTCAGTCGAAGCGCAGCGCGACGTTCATCGGCGTTACTGGCAGGTGCGTTGAGGCTGGTGTGATGCCGTTCGAAGTCAGCCCTCGACGTTAACCCTCGAAGTCAACCCTTGATGTCGATGAGCATATCCTTCTTCTGGATATACACGCGCGCGCGACTGGGGCCTTTGGACAGCGCCTGCAGCAGGCGCAATTCGGGCGTCTGGTATCGATAGTCGGTCTGCATGGCGCCAGCGGCGAGCATGTCGTCCACCTGCGTGCCGGCATAGGAATATCGGAGCAGGCGTTCTTCGTCGCTCATGTTCGGATATTTTTTGCGTAGCGCCGGGACGCCCGGTTCGGGCTCCTCAATCTTGGACTGTATCGAAGGCGAACCGTTGTTGATGATCTTGTCCAGCACATTGGGGTCCACCGGGGCCAGCAGTTTGCCGTTGTGGCCGAGCACGTAGCGCTTGGCTTCGTCGGTGACGACTTTGTAGCGCTCAGCGTTGACCACGTTCAGGAAGGCCTGCGTGCCGACGATCTGAGCGAACGGCGTGATGAGGATGGGCCATCCGAGTTCGCCGCGGATGCGCACGCATTCCTCCAGAATCGCCGGCAGCTTTTCCGACATGCCGATGTCGGCCAGTTGTGATTTGAAATTGCTGATCATGCCGCCGGGCAGTTGATGCTCGAAATGAAAGGCGTCATATTCCATCGGCGTGCCGATGGGCTTGCCCTCCTGTTTGGCCACTTTCAGGAAATGTTCGCTGACTTCCGCGACCAGCCGATCGTCGGTGTCTACCTGATAACCCAGCGAGCGCAGGTTGCGCACCATGGTCTGCATGGCCGGCTGGGCATTGCCGTTGGCCAGCGGCCAGATCGAGGTGTGCACCTGAGTGACGCCCAGCCGGACGCCCTCGTGATAGACCAGCGGCGCAAGACCGGTCATGCAATGGCTGTGCAGTTCCAGCGGCAGGTCGCCGATGACGGCCTTCACCGCCGGTACCAGCGTGCGGATGCGGTCCGGCGTGAGCAGGCCGCCGGCGTCCTTGAGCATGATGGCGCTCACATCGGCGCGTGCGATGAGTTCCTTCGCCTTGCGGGCGTACATCGCGTCGGTGTGCACCGGACTCAGGCCGTAGGCGAGCGCGCCCACCGTATAGGCGCCGAGTTGCTTGGCGTACTTCAGCGGGGGAATGATGTTGTCCAGATCCTGCAGCGGATCGTTCAGCCGCATCACGCGCAGGCCGCTGCTGCCCTTGACCCGGCGCTCGATCCAGAGGAACTGGATGTCCTGCGGGATGATCTTGAAACCGATGTCGTTGCGGCTGCGCACGGCAAACGCCATCGGGGTCATGGTGATGCGCTCGCGCAGCAGCCGCGTGCGCTCCCAGGGGTTCTCTTTCATATGGCGAACCGCAACGTCCACGATGGCGCCGGCGCCGCCCACGTCCATGTAGTCAAAGCCGATCCGGTCCATCTTCGCAGCCACCGGCAGCATCATGGGCGTGCTGATGCGCGACGCCCACAATGACTGCGGGGCATCACGGAAGGTCTGGTCGATGATTCCTATCTTTCTCATTACTACACTCTCTTCAATGGATGCAAAACCCGGTTGCGTGTCGCTGCATCCGGTGGGTTACTGCTGCTTTGAAATTGGCCGGTATCGTATGGAGACATAATTTGTATTGTGATCAATAAAATACAATAATCTATTATTTAAAGCACTTAATAATTGAAATGCTATCAAATAGCATAACTGCTCACGCCAGCAGTTGCATCAGCCATCCGATATCAGCCACGTTCTCCAGGCGCTCCACCAGTTCGATGATCTCGTTGGCGCGGGAGGCCGGCAGCGGCGTGCGCGCCGTTTGCGCGCAGTCGCGGAACTTGGCATGCCGCTGCGCTTCGCTCATGGGATTGTCCGGGTGGCCGAGCGCGATGTTGCAGACGGCAGCGTGCCGTGCACCGCTGGTGGTGACGATTTCGGCGCGGCCCGGTTCCAGCGTCCAAGCGCCATCCTGGCGCGCGTCATATGTCCAGTGCACCTTGGGCATGGCCGTGCGGATTACGTCATCGGCCATGGCGGTATCGCGGTACAGGGCAAGCGGCACGTTGCGATGACGGATGGCGGCGGCGACCGCGAAGTGCATGTTGCCCAGGAGGTCGATGTGATTGGCGGGCACGCTGCCTAGCGACACCGGGCGGCAGCGGTCAAGGTTGACCTGACCCACTTCGAGATTGACGGCGGCGATGTCGTCAAAGCGCAGCGCGTGTTTCGTCATGATTTCCAGCACCGCCGTCAGCGTGGAGTGCAGGTGGCGGATGGATGGCCAGGGCTTGAGCGAAATTCGCGTGGTCTCGAACCGCCGGCCCAGATCGCCGACCAGTTCGTCACGATTGTATTGGCCGCGGTAGAACGATTGATAGAACCCGTATTTTCCGTCGAAAACTTCGCCGTCGCCGCGGATGCCCTGCAGCGCCAGTTCGGCCGATAGCACGCCATTGCGATAGGCGAGGCCATCGCGTATCGAGCGCACGCTGGATCCCTTTACGTGCAGGCTCGCCCAGGTGCCGCCGACTTGCGGCAGTGTCAGGCCCAGTGCGTGCAGATGCTGTGCTTCGTTGGCGCCGAGGATGATGGCCGAGGCCGCAGTGGCGCCAAACAGGCCGCACACCGGTGCCTTGAACCAGGGATGGTCAATCGTTCTGCCGATGATGGCGCCCGCCACGCGGCTGGTCAGGTCATTGCCCAGCGCAACGGCGGTGATGATGTCGCGCCCCGATACGCCGCCGCGTTCCTCGGCCACTGCCAGTGCCGGCACCAGGCTGGCCGAAGTGGGATGGCAAATGGCAGCGTCATGGGTGTCGTCGTAGTCGTACTGATGCACGGCGGAACCATTGGCGAACACGGCGCTGGCCGGCGGCACCTTCAGGCCGCCATAGCCGATCACGGTGCTGCTGGCCTGCCCGCCCCAGCGTTGCATCAGCGCGGTGATGGTTTCCACCTCGGCGCAGGCGGTGCCCGCCAGCAGGCAGCCGATGGTATCGAGTATGCCGGCCTTGGCCGCCGCCACGACGGGCGCGGGCAGGTCTGCATAGTGTGTGTTCGCCAGATGGCGCGCGATGATCTCGGCCGCGTCGGGCTGCACTGGTGTGTGTTCAGATGAGTGATTAGTCATGGTGAAATGAATATAACACCGTATGCGTGCCGCAATGATCCAGTCGATTGTTCAGAGGGGAGTTCCGCGCGCCACGCGGATGGCCCGACAGATCGTGACCATCTTGTTGATGGCGTGATCGATGAATGCAGCAATGGCCGTCTCGATTTTTTTGCCTGATTCGCGAGGGAGGGCCGGCAATTCGTTGTCCTGCGCGATGACCTGCGCGATGACACGCGCACGCGAGCGGGCGGCCGTGGCGTTTTCGTCAATGCAGCGCTGCAGCGATCCATCCTGCTGCGCCGGGGCCAGCGTGGCCTCCACGCGTTCGAGGAATGCCGGCCAGTTCGACAGATGCCGGTACATGCTGGCGAGGATCAGCGGTTGTTCCTGGTCGCCCATCCTGTTCAGGCGCTGCACGCGCGCCCAGGTGCCGGAGGCGACGTCGGATTCCGATAGCAGCGGCGGCAGGACAAGGTCGGGTGCTGGCATGCGTGCGCCCCTGGCGGGGGCCTCATGCGCGTCGCTGTCGCCGCGCAATTTTTCCAGCAGTGCGCCCAGAGCGAACAGGTTGATGGTGTTGGAGTGATCGTAGGTCGCCAGCACGGCATCGACACCTGGTGGTTCGTCTCCGGCCAGCGAAGCCAGTCGTGGCACCGCCATGCGGGTGCGGAATTGCAGCGCTTCGGCATGCACGATGCCATCGATATACAACGGCCGCACCGCGTTCCATGCAGCGGCCAGCGCGCCATCCATGGTAGCGAGGTGGCGCCACACCAGATTGACCACGCGCACGCCGACGACCTGCCGGATGTCGGCAAACAGCCTGGCTGTTTCCCCCGTTGCGCCTGATTCGGTGATGGCCGGAAAGGGATCGTGCATGCGTTTGCGGGCGACGCCGTGGAGGTCAGCAGCGGTCGCCTGTCCAAGGAGGAAATAGGGGGATTCCTTATATCACCTTGGAATACTTCGCGGTTGACTTCGCTTCACGCAGGTACTTGTCAAACTGCATCGCCACCGTGCGCACCAGCAGGCGGCCGCGCGGGGTGACCCTGACCGAATGGTCATCGAGTTCCACCAGGCCGTCAGCGGCCAGCGGCGCCAGCGCGGCGAGGTCGGGCGCGAAATACGTCTTGAACGGGATCTGGTATTGCTTACCGAGGGCGGCGAAGTCCAGTTCGAAATCGCACATCAGTTTCTGGATCACGTCTCGGCGCAGCAGGTCGTCGGCATCGAGTTCCACGCCGCGCATCACCGGCAACGTCCCGGCATCCAGATGCGTGTAGTACTCGTCCAGCGTCTTCACATTGGCGACATAGGCGGCGCCGACCTTGCCGATGGCGGACACTCCGAAGGCCAGCATGTCGCAGTCGGGTCGGGTCGAGTAGCCCTGGAAATTGCGGTGCAGTTTGTGCTCGGTCTGGGCGACGGCCAACTCATCGGTGGGCTTGGCAAAATGATCCATGCCGATATATACATAACCGGCCTCGCCCAGTTTGTCGATGGCGAGGGCCAGGATCGCAAGCTTGGTCTGGGCACTGGGCAGGGTGTCGAACTGGATGCTGCGTTGCGGCTTGAACAGATGCGGCACATGCGCATAGCTGTACAACGCGATGCGATCGGGCGATGCGGCGATGACCTTGTCCAGGGTCTGTGCAAAGCCGGCGACGGTCTGCCGCGGCAGTCCGTAGATCAGATCGGCATTCACCGAGACAAAGCCGTTGGCGCGTGCCGCCTCGATGACGGTCATGGTTTCCGCCTCGGTCTGGATGCGGTTGACGGCCTGTTGCACCAGCGGGTCGAAGTCCTGGATGCCCACCGAAATGCGATTGAAGCCGAGCCGGCCGAGAAAGGCGATGGTGTCCGCGCTGACCTTGCGCGGGTCCACTTCAATCGATATTTCGGCCTCGGGAGAGAATGTGAATGCATCGCGCAGCATGCTCATGAGCTTGGTCATTTCCGCATGCGCGAGGAAGGTCGGCGTGCCGCCGCCCAGGTGCAACTGCTCGACGATATGTCCGGAGGCGTCGCCCTCCATGAGCTTGCGCACGATGCCGATTTCGCGGCCGACATAGTTGATGTACCGGTTCGACTGGCTGTGGTCGCGGGTGATGATCTTGTTGCACGCGCAGTAGTAGCACAGCGTATTGCAGAATGGAATATGCACATACAGCGAGACGGCCTTGGCCTTTGTCGTGCGCTGGCGAAAGCGTGTTTGCAGCGCATTCACGTACTGTTCGGCCGTGATGCCGGGATGGAAGCGGTCCGCGGTGGGGTAGGAGGTGTAACGGGGCCCGGAAGCGTTGTACTTTTCGATGAGGGCGGTATCGAGAACCAGTTGGTTGCGTGAATGGTGTGCTGCTGCAGTCCCGGCAAGGGCAGATGTGGTCATGTTGACTCCTGACGTTAGCGGTCATACTCCCGCGATTGTTGAGTCATGATAGGCCGCACTGGCCGCCTGTCTTTGAGATGGATCAAGGAAACCGCCCGGAACGCCGGGCGCCGGGAATGCATTCACAAGCGAATGAGTACCTGCAGCGCGCGGCCCGCATTGCATCTGACGCCTTGACGGCAGGAGAGCGGCGTGGGGCTGGCATTGACTACGAATACGCCACGCACTTCTCGCAAACAGTCCCGGTGACGTCCTTCCTGAGGTGTGCATCGCGCAGCGCAATGAAGGGCCGGCTGTTCCAGCATTCCATGAAGGAATGGGTATTCAGGTCGCCCATGGTCCAGTTGGCATTGGCATCGAAGCAGCAGGCGGACAGTTTGCCCTCGGCGGTGACATGCCCTTCGGTAAATGCAGACCAGCACGGCAGCGGTTCGCGCAATGCGCCGATGCGCCCCTGATTGCCGGCAGTGGGGCGGTAACCGAGTTGTTCTTCTCGCTCGGTGGCGAATGCGCCCATGGAGTACAGCGGCAGCCAGTAATGCATGTCCACGAAAGGAATCACCTTTTCGTTGAGCAACTGCTCCATTTTGGCCTGCTGCTCACCGTTGTAGCGGATCGATGAGGCGTACAGCTTGGTCGCGTAGCCACCCTGGCTGCGCAGCTTGAATGCGGATTCGATGTTTGTCAGTGCCCGGTGAAAGAGTTTTCCGGCAACGCCCATGACGTGCGTAAACTGGTTCTCATCGGCGGCATTGACCGACCATTTCAGGGAATCCAGCCCCTCGGCCATGCAGGCTTCAACCGCCTCCGGGAAGGCCATGGAGGCGTTGGACGTCAGGAACACGTAGGGGATGGCCAGTTCTCGTTTGAGGTAGCGCACGCAATCGACCAGCAGGCGTGGCGCCATGAAGGACTCCCCCAGATAGAACAGGCCGATCTCTTGCACGCCGGCGTCGCGCATCTCGGCGGTGATGCGGCGAAACAGGGCGGGTTCCATGTCCCATTTGGGCTGCACTTCACGCGTGCGCAGGGCGCAAAAACCGCAGCGATAATTGCAGCGCGGTGAAATTTCGATCTTGACGCTCTTGGGTGCGGGCGGGTCGGCGCGTCGCCACGCATCCGGAATCAGTGTGATGGCGTCGATTCGTTCGGTGATCATGGATGTCCCCGTGGTGTGATTGGATGACGAATGACAAATCAGGCGCGTTGCGTTCGCCGCGCCACCATGGCATTGCCCAGCCGTGACTTGTCAGCGGCAGCGAGGAGCGACTCGGCCACAGGCAGCAGTCGGGTGTTTTCGCAGGCCATGTGCGAACGATAGAGCGTGCAAAAATCGGCGACGAGCTGAGGCTGCCAGCCTTCAGCGCGGCCCGTAGCAACAGTTTGCAAGACCAGCAGCAGTGGGGTGCACAACTCCTGCATGCGCAGGTGGTCTCTACGCAGTTCCTGGAGCAGCGGGATCAGTTCGTCATGGGCTTCAAGTTGCGGAAACAAATCGCACTCTTCGTCGGCATGATGGTTCGGTCCGGCCGTTTCGAAATAGCGCTGCACATGTCTGGCCGCGTCGATCGCCTCAGTGTCTGCACCGCGAGCGGCCAGGTGTGTGCCCATGCGCTCGAGGATGCGCAGTTGTGCCTCGATGCGGTCATGGCAGGCAGCCAGCATTGCAAAGGGTTCGTCAAAGCCCGGGGCGGATTCGGAAAAACCGGGGAATGCGCTGCTCATGGGCACGTTATGCGGGAACCCCGACGGGCACCGCCATCGTTGCGCCGAGCAGATGGTCGATGAGATCGCGCACGGGCCGGATGACCGAACCGAAAGGCACTGTTTCGGAGCCACGGAAAAACAACCCGTGCTTGACATCGCCGCGCAATGCCGCGGCAAGGTGGTGGTCAATGCAGAACTGGCCGCTCTTTTGCAGTCCGTCGCGCAGGCCGCACTGCACCAGGCATTCGAAGCCGAGGGTGCACAGCCGTTCGTGTGCACGGCGCATTTTGCCGGCTTCGCGCTCCAGGTATTGTTCAAGCCAGGGCGTGCGCACCGCGCGGGCCGGCAAACCGGCAACGCTCATGAAGGTGACGATGTCCTCTGGCTTTGCTTCGGCCAGCACCCGCTTGAATTCCGGGTGCGCGTCGCCTTCGGCGCAAACTGCGAAGGGCGTGCCCAGTTGCACGGCGCTGGCGCCGGTGGCCAGCGTTGCGCGCACGCGTTCGGGCGAATTGATTCCGCCGGCGGCGATGATGGGAATGCGGCCGCGTTCTATGCCCATCTCATCGAACAATGCGAGGATTTCGGGTACGACCCGGGCAAAGTCAAAGCGTGGATCATGCAGTTCTTCGAGTTTGGCAGCGCCCAGATGGCCGCCGGCATAACGCGGATGCTCGATGACGATGGCGTCCGGGAGCCTGCCTTTGCGTTTCCAGCGCTTGAGCACCAGCCCGACTGCGCGCGATTCGGACAGAATCGGAATCAGCGCGACATCGGGGTAATCGGCGACCAGTTCCGGCAGATCGAGTGGCAGGCCGGCGCCGACAACGATGGCGTTGGCGCCGCTTTGGCAGGCCTGACGCACATAGGCTGCATATTCGGATACCGCGCGCATGATGTTGACCGCAATCATGCCGCGTCCGCCGGCGCGCTCGCGCGCCGCCCTCACCTCGCGATCGAGTGCGATCAGGTTGGCCGCATCGATGGCTGATTTGTCGCGACTGCGCAGGAGTTGATTCTGCAGGTCCGGATGGTGGCGGCGCAGGTCCACGCTGGAGATGGTGCCGATGCCCCCTGCTTCGGCAACCGCTCCGGCCAGTCGGTGCGCCGATACACCGACGCCCATGCCGCCCTGCACGATGGGCAGCGTTTCGATATTGCGGATGCGTAAATTGTGAGTAGCTTGTGAATGCACTGTGTTACCTATGGAAACTCTGAACGAGTCTCAAATGGGGAAAAAGCGAACGCAGTGTTTCCTCTGAAGTGGGAGGCATACAAGGCGACATCGCCGTGAATAAATATCCGTGATTCAGCAAGTTCACGGTCGGAGCAACAGTTTGGCCCATCAAGCCGGTCGGCCGGGCCAGGTCAGCAGCGGCCCGATGGCATCCAGCGCATTTTTAAGGATCAGCCCCAGTTCGGTGTCGCCCTCCATGACCAGCGCGCGCTCAAAGAACAGCCGGTCGGCATCGTCCTCGCCACGCATCAGGCGGATATAGCTGTTCGCGGGGGCAAGGATGCGCAACTCGGCTTCGCCACGGCTGGAGGCCACGCGAAAACCGGCATAGTCCAGTTGCAAGCGCACGCGTATGCCCAGGTCACTGATCACCAGTTCAACGGTGCGACCCTGCAGCGCCTGCCTTGTGTCATGGGCCAGTCGAGGCAGCAGCACGCGATCCAGAACGCGTGCCAGCACAAACGAGGGAGGTTCTATGGGCAGGCGCGCGACGACCTGGCGCAGGCCATCGCGCAAATGCGTACCCAGTGATTCGAACAAGGGTGGCAGTTCATGTCGCTTTGGCGGCATCGTCTCTCGCGGTATGGTCATGGGTCTGTCCAGTTCATGCCGGGGCGGTTGTGTGCATAGCCATTGCTCAATCCACCGGGCAGGCTCATGGCCTGCAGGGCCGGCAGCGCTTGAGTGGCCGGAACGCCCTGATTCATGACCCGATCGAACCAGTCCAGCGCCTCTCCAAAGCGTTGCGCGCAAGGTGACAGGCGCAGGCGCGACACGCCGGCTGCGCGCAGTGCGGTGGCATCGCTGATCAGGCAGTGTTGTGCTGCTGACTGCGTCTGAGTCCCATTGAGAACGAGAAAAGGCAGACCTTCGCTGCTCGACAGCAGCAGGCCATCGGGATAGTCCAGGCAACGGAACTCGCACTCATCCTTGTTCAGGCGGTGGTGCCTGGCCGTGAAACAGCGTGCCGAAATCGCCAGTGGCAGGCGGCCAAAGGCAAATGCCTCGGTCTGCATGGCGGCTCCTGTGATGGTCGGTACCGGATCGTCCGGCGGATTGATCAGTGCCAGCATGGAAAGCGAAAGTTCCGCAGGGGCCACCCAGCGAGTCGCGCCCAGCGCGGCATGCTCCGCGAGTGCGGCACGGTTGTAAATATTGAGATGCGGGCCGAGCACGAACGGTGTTTTATCGGGCAAGAGTTGCAATGCCGAGGCGTCGCCTGCTTCGATCAGGAATTCGTGCTGCTCGGTCAGCCGGCGTACGGTGCGCAGGTCGGCTTCGGATTCAATCAGTGTCCGCGTAACCAGCACCACTTCCTTGCCGGCAGTGGCCAGGTCGCGCGCCAGTGCCAGCCAGTCGCTCAATTTCAATTCGCGCCGGCGAAAACAAACCGCTTCGCCCAGCACGATGGTATCGGCGGGCGATTCAGCCATTTCATCGTAGAAGTCCAGCATGACCTGGCGCGGCCAGTGATATTGCACGGCACTGACGGTCAGTGCGAGTCGGCCAGGAAGTGAGTCGGGCGCGGTCATGTTCTGGGGGCTTTCAGCGCCACGGCCGGTCATAGGCGCCCAGCGTGTGCTGCTGGCCTTCGGCAAAGCGCGTCAGGGTCGCGCTCCAGGCCGGTTGCACGCTATAGCGCTGCGGTGCGGCGCAGGCCGAATCAATCGCTGTTCGCCATACCTTTGTCACCTGTTCGACATAGGAAGGACTGCGCTGCCGACCTTCGATCTTGATGGCCTTTACGCCGATCGAAATGAGTTCAGGGAGGATCGCCAGGGTGTTCAGGCTGGTTGGCTCCTCGATGGCATAGCCGCGCTCGCCGGCCACGTCGAATCGGCCCTTGCAAAGGGTGGGATAACCGCGTGGTTCGTCCGGGCCATAGTGGTCGATCAGCACGCCGTTCAGTCGCGCATCCACACCGGAGGGGGTGTGTTGCCAGCGCACCGCCGACGGCGGCGAGCAGACGCCGGCATTATTGGGCGACTGGCCAGTGACGTAGGATGACAGGGCGCAGCGCCCCTCAACCATCACGCACAGGCTGCCGAATCCGAATACTTCGATGTCCACCATGCTCAGACGGGCCAGGTGCGCCACCTGCGACAAGGTCAGCACGCGCGGCAGCACGGCCCGCTGGATGCCGTAATGTCGGCGGTAGAACTCGATGGCTTCGTAGCTGGTCGCCGAGGCCTGCACCGACAAATGCAGGCGCAGCTTGGGATGATGGTCGCGGCAATAGGCCATCACGGCGGTATCGGCGACGATCAGCGCATCGGCTCCCATGGTGGCGGCAGTGTCGACGGCGCCAAACCATGGGCGGGTATCGCGCGCATCGGCAAAGGTATTCAGCGCCATCAGCACGCGCGCGCCGCGTGCGTGAGCGTAGGCAACACCGGCACGAACCTGGGTGTCGTCAAAATTGAGCCCGGCGAAATTGCGCGCATTGGTGGCGTCTTTCAAGCCCAGATAGACGGCATCGGCGCCGGCATCCACTGCCATTTGCAGTGCGCGCAGCGATCCCGCCGGACAGACCAACTCGGGTTTTACTGCGGGCCTAGTTGTGGCATTGGTTGTGACTGCGGCATCCATCGTGATCAGCCAGGCTGGTGGTGCCGCGTTGTTGCGGATGCGACTGTCAGGTGCGTAGGGCGAGTTCGCTGAATTTGGGGTGCTGTTGATGGCGTCATGATGTGCCGTAAGAATACCCTGCAAGCGCTCTCGTTTAGCAGCAAGTCATTTGATATAGATCAAGAAAAATCGCTTTGGCTGGCTTCCGGCGTGGGCTGTGGCCGACGGTGGGTGCAATTGCTCGGGTTTCGGGCTGACCCGGGCCGGGATATTTGCAGCCGGTTCCTGATGAATGTCGTTTTGCAATTGAGGCACAGGCTGCATAGAATGGCCTTGCCCTCAATTTTGGTGTAACAGACCCGCATGCCATCCTGCTATATCGTTGATTCAGCAAGAATGCCCTGGAAGCGGAGCGCTTCGGAGGGAATCGCGTTTGCCTGCCAGGTGCTGCTTTCGGGAGAAGACGGCGGACCGGAAGCATTGCGCTTCCGATTCGATGATTGCCCTTCGGTGTATGCGCACATGCACCTGACCTCGCAGTTTCAACTGCTGCTCAGTGGCGCGATGGATTTTCCGCGCGGGGTCAAGCATCTGGAGCCGCTGGCCATTCACTACACCGACCACAACATGCCGTATGGGCCGTTTGCCGTGTCCGGCAATCACGACATGCTGGTGTTGCATCCGAAGGCGGGTGGCATCATTTCCATGGCGAATCTCGATGCGCGCAGGCAGATCAATCTGGGCGGGAGACTGTTTGCTTCGCTGGCGTCGGATTCCGAGTGGCAGCCCTTGCCGGGCGGTGAGCATTCTTCCTACAAGTTGCTGTTGCCGCCGGATTTCGGCCCAGCCGCGGTTGTGCTCAGGGCGCCGGCGCATGCCGCACTGGGCATGCCGGCGCCTGTATTCGGGCGCTATGAAGTGGTGCTGGAAGGTTCCGTTATCATGGGCGGGCAGGAGATTGGCCCGCCGGGCTTTCGCTATGTGCGCGACGACCAGCCGGCCGAACCGCTGATGACCGGCAGTGAGGGTGCGAGCGTGGCTTTCCTCAGTTTTGATCAGGATGCCCTCGCCGGCGGGATTACCGGCGAGGGTCTGTCCGTCGAGGCGGCCGAAGCCATGGCCAGGGCAATTTGAGCGTTCATTGAATATCTCAAGGAGGGCTGCACATGACAGAAGCGCAAAAAGCGTCAGAGCCATTTCGGGTGGTGGTGTTTGCCGACTTTGTCTGCCCCTATAGTTTCCTTGCGGTCGAGCAGATTGATCGCCTGGCCAGGGAATATGACGTGCAGCCGATGTGGCGCCCGCATTGGCTGCATCCGGAGACGCCGCCCGAGGGCAGTCCGCGCGACCTGGCCGATGCCGGCGCGCGCCGCGAGCGGCTGCAGGCCTGGATCAAGGAGATGGCGCCGGAGCAATTTCCGCGCATGCGCATTCCGGACAAGCGGCAGTACAGTTTTCTTGCCTTCGAGGCGCTTGAGTTTGCGCAGGCCCGGGGCCTGGATTTTCCGTACAAGACGGCAGTCTATGACCTGATGTGGACCGAAGGCGGTGACATCGGGGATCCGGAAACGCTGATTACCGCCGCTGAACGCGTCGGGATCGATCCGCGTGAAATGAGGATTGCGCTGGAAGAGCGCATCTTCGCCGAACGCGCGCTGCTTGCCGTCAACCAGGCGCGCGAGATCGGCATCATGAATACGCCGACGATCTTTCTGGGACGCACCCGCATCAACGGCTGGCATTACTACGAAGTGCTGCAGTCGGTTATGGAGAAGCAGGGCGTGCGGCCCGTGGCAGTCGCATCCTAGAACCCATCAAAGAAAATCTGCTGGTGTTACGGAGGCCATTCGCCCTCGTCCCTGATTTCTGGATCCCGATCAATCACGAAAATCACAACAAGGCGCCGGATAGGTGTCAATTCGAATTGGCGCAGTGATATCCTCGCGATCGAAGAATTTCAATTGGAGAGTCAGGCATGGGAGCAACGGCAATACTTTCAGAGTTCGCGAGCAGGACGCGCATCACCGACATCAGTGCGGAGGCCATTGCCGCGACCAAGCGGCATATCCTGGATTGCGCCGGCGTCGGCATTGCCGCGACGGTGGAGCCCTCGGGGCGCATCGTTATCGATGTCACGCGTGAGCAGGGCGGCACGCCGCAGGCGCGCGTGCTGGGGACCAATGTGCGCACCAATGCGGTTTCAGCCGCGTGGGCCAACGGCTCGCTGTCGCATTTGCTGGACTATGACGACACCGGCTTCTCGCATCCGACCGCCTGCATATTGCCGGCCGCGCTGGCCGTGGCCGAACAGGAGGGCTCGACCGGTGCTGATCTGGTGAACGCGGTTTGCGTCGGTCTCGAAGTATTCGAGCGGACCTCATCCTCGGGACGGCAGCATGAGCCGACATTGCGTCGGCGTGGATTTCATCCGACCTCGCTTTATGGCTGTCTGGCGGCGGCAGCAGCGGCAGGCAGTATCTGCAAGCTGAACCCCAAACAGATGGCGGTCGCCATCGGCCTTGCCGGAGCCAATGCCGGCGGACTGACGCAGCATTTCGGCACCTGGGGCAAGGGCATTCATGCCGGCAATGCCGCACGCGCCGGCGTGACCTCGGTGTTGCTGGCGAAGAAAGATTATTTTGGCGACCCTGATGTCATCGAAGGCGATTACGGATTTTTCTCGGCGTTCCACGGTCCGGGCAACTACACACTGGAAAAAATGGCGGACACGCTGTGCAAGGTCTGGTCGATCGTCGATCCGGGGCTGACCATCAAGCGCTATCCCTGTTGTGGGGCCAATCTGCGTGCGCTGGATGCGGCGCAGGAATTGATCCGTGAGCATGGAATCAAGTGCGACGACGTGGCCAAACTGGAAGTGGATGTGTATCCGGAACTGCTGCATATCGTGCGTTTCCACAAACCGACCGAGGGGTTTCGCGGCAAATTCTCCATCGACTATGTGCTGGCGGCGATGCTGCTCGACGGTCGCGTCGACCTCGATTCGTTCTCGGATGCCTACTGCAATGCGCCGCGTTTGCGCTCCGCGCTCGACAAGGTGCAGATCAATACGCACCCGGAGTGGCCCGACAACAAGGAATCGCACCGCAAGTCACCGGTCAGCATCACCATGAAGGACGGTCGCAAGTTCAGCAAGCGGGTCGAAGACGTCCGCGGCAGCCCCGGCAACCCGATGACGCGCGAGGAACTGCTGGAGAAATATCGCGGCTGCGCTTCGCGTGTTTTCAAGAGCGAGCGTCTGGAGCAATCCATTGCAGCATTGGAAAGTCTGGAAAATCTGCCGACGGCAACGGCATTGATCGATACATTGACGACAGCAAATTAACGGATGCTGAACCCGCTTCGAGGCAAGTGGGTTCAGTGATTGTTGGCTGGGCCGCTGTCAGTCGGGCGAAAACAGATTCTGGCGTCCGTCATTACTGACGCGCCCGCGCCTGCCCAGAAATTCGTTCGTTTCCATCTCGGCCAATAGGCCGGCATCCGGTGCAGTATTGGCGATGAAGCGCGCGCCATCGTCGCGTCGGCCGAACAGAATGGCCGATGACGGGCCTTGGCGATCGTGCATGACGGTATAGGTCTCGATCGTGGCGGCACCATCGGCCAGGTCGACGAATACGGGATGCGGCACGCGATCCAGAGTCTCCTGATACGCGTCCGGTGTCTGCGGCGCGAACGGAGTATCGGGCATGTCGGTTGAGTAGATGCCTGCGGAGTGCTTGGTAACGTAGTTGCCATTGGCGGTCACTAATCCCTTCATTCCGGGTTTGGCGCGAACGCGATTCATCATCTCCGCGATGGCGTGGGTGACATAGTTATTGCCGGGGCCACCAAAGTAGGGAAGGCCGCCGGTGATGGTGAGACCGCGCGGATCATCGATGGCCAGCCCGATTTCCTGGCAGGCAATTTGCACTGCCGAGGTAAAGCAACTGTACATATCGATCGCCCCGATTTTGTCCAGCGTGGTCTGCGCCATGGCAAAGGCCTGTTCGAATACCATGCGGATGGCCGGTGACGAGTGATAGTCGCGCCGGTCGCTGATGTACCAGTGATCATGCGCATCGGCGCAGCCATGCAGGAACACCCATTTGTCGCGCGGTATGCCCAGTGCCCTGGCACGGGCGACGCTGGTCAGGATGATGGCAGCGCCCTGGTCGATGAAGGCATTGGCATTCATCAATCGGGTATACGGAAATCCAATATAAGGATTGTCAGCGCTCACGGTGGCGATGGCTTGCGCTGTGCAGCCTTCACGCCGGTCCGCCAGTGGATTGCCCGCCGCGACCCTTGCAAAATCAGCCAGCAGTTTTCCCATTGCCTGCTGATGCTCAGGGATGGAACGGCCGAGTGCACCGCGGATGGCGTTCTCGAACAGCGGGTAGGCGTAGATGGCGCCGCGCATGCCATGCAAGTCTTCGGCATCCGACCAGCCACGCTTGTCGACACCCCATTGCCCGAAATCGCCACCCGGATCGTCGTTCCAGTCAAGCCTGATGCCGGCACGCTGCGCACGCTTCTGTGTGTTGAGTGCCTCGGCGCCGGCAATCAGTGCCGCGCCGACTTCGCCACGCGAGATCATTTCGCAGAGGCGGTTCAGCGACCATTGCGGCATGTTGCCGCCAGGGTGCGTGTAGACCAGGCGCCTGGTATTGTGCGCGCCGATGCGACCGGCCAGCGAGCGCGGCGGGTTGGTGTAACGCCCGAACGGGCACTCGAAGCGCCAACTGGTGTCAGAGAAGGAGCGGATCACGACAATGCTGTCCAGGGCATCGATGAGCCTGGCGCCGGCGCCACTGTCCTCGGCCGCCAGCATGGCCACTTTGGCGGTCAGGTCCAGGGGTGAAAGGGCGCGCAGCGGATCCGGTTCGCGTTGCGTGAATTGCGCGCTGCCAACTAGCACTGGTATCCGGCTATCGTCCATGCTTGCTCCCGTGATTTGGTCTTCTGAAGTGCGCTGTTCAGGCTGCCGCAGGGGACTGGCCCAGATCGCGCAGCACCGTGCGCCAGCGGCCATCGGGATCTTCGGGGGGGACGTGCATGTAAAGGGAGGCGCGATCGAGCAACCCTTCACAGTGCGCGCGAATGGTGGCGCCCAGCCGCTCGGGCGGTGCGACCACGGCGAACTCGGCGAGCATTTCATCGGTGATTTTTCCGGCCATCCGGTCCCATTCGCCACGGCGTGCCATCAACTTCAATTCGTCGGCAACCGCGCCCCAACCATGGCTGTCCATGACACCGCGGTAGCCTGGTGTGGATGCGTAGTAGGCGATGCGGTCCCTGGCATGATGCTCGGACTGTTCCATCTCCGATTTGGTGTATCCGGTAACGCAGAAGAGTGCGGCCATGTACTTGAATCCATCCGGCGACTTGCCGGCGCGACGGCGTCCTTCTTCGACCGAAGGGCGCACCACTTCACGCAGGTAACGGCGCGAATGAAACGAATGGACCTGCAGTCCGTCAGCCACTTCGCCGGCGGTGCGGCACATGATCGGGTTGACCGCCGCGAGCAGAATCGGAATGTCCGGATGGTCAATGGGGCCGGGGTTGTTGGTCGGCGTGAGCAGCGTGAATTGGTAATGTTGCCCGCTGAATGCCGCCGGAGCGTTGGTCTGGAAGCTTGTCCAGATGGCGCGTATGCACTGAATGAGTTCTTTT
Organism: Betaproteobacteria bacterium; assembly: GCA_947479645.1. Taxonomy (GTDB): domain Bacteria; phylum Pseudomonadota; class Gammaproteobacteria; order Burkholderiales; family SG8-39; genus CAIYPG01. The sequence continues at coordinate 19,098 of CANKAJ010000022.1, forward strand.
ACGCGCGGCGCCGGCGCGGTCCAGGGGACCGAGAATCGCCTTTCATTGTGTGCGCGAACCTGCGTTCCCAGTCCCAGCGTGAAGCGACCTTCACTCGCTTTTTGCAGGTCCCAGGCTGTCAATGCCGTCACCATCGGCGAGCGAACGAATGAAATTGCAATGGCTGTTCCGAGCCCGACGCGGCTTGTCGTCGTGGCAGCGATGGCGAGCGGAAGAAATGGGCAGCGCCCGGTTTCGCTGCTCCACAACGCACCGTAGCCCAGGTCCTCGTAAGCCTTGGCGGCCGTGGCGATGGTGCGCAGGTCGCGCACGCGCAGACTGACGTCAAATTGCATCGGTGTCTCCGGTTTTCAGGGGGGGCATGGTGAATGGGGCCATCAGCATCAGCTCGTGTGGAATCTTCTCACACAATTCCAGCACGGTGGCAATGGGAGCGATGCAGCGATTTCTTGATCAGGGTCAACTGGCCGTCATTAAAATTTGGAGTAAGCTAGCTCCCTCAATAAATAGAAAAATCCAAGATCATGATAGAAGTCAATGAACAAATCGACGTGCCATCGGATCCGCAGGCCGTATGGAAAGTGCTTTCTGATCCCCATGCTGTCGTTGAGTGCGTACCGGGAGCATCCCTGGGGGAATTGCAGGAAGACGGTTATTACGATGCCGGATTGCTGGTCAAGTTCGGTCCGGCGAAGGTGACATTCAAGGCACGCTTCATGCTGGAACTGGACGAACCGACAATGTCGGGCACAGTGACATCACGGGGCAAGGACAATCAGGGCGGAACGCGCATACGCGCAACCATGAAATTCAAGGTGGTTGCGGCGGAAGCCGGGACAGGCTCGGCGATTTTGATCGATTCCAATGTTGAAGTGAGCGGCCGACTGTCCATGGTTGTAGAGTCCGGTGCTTCGCTGGTGGTGGGACGCATGACCAAGGAATTCACCGAGCGTCTGGTCGCTCGCCTGGCTGGCGCCGCTGCCGCCTGATTGCACGGCCGTTTGTTCCGGTTATTATTATGGTTGCATGCCGGCGCTGGCGGCGGAACCGAGATACGAAATTGTTTGTGGCACTCCAAGTAGTTACCAACTGAATTTATCAAGGGAGGATGGAAATTATGAAGGTTTTTCAGAGGATGGCACGGGCGTTCAAGGCTGAGGGGGTCACTGCTACTTTCGGCATGATGGGTGACGGCAATATGTTCTGGCTGCATGAGCTTCACAAGCTCGGTGGCGTCAAGGTGCATGAGGTTCGCCACGAAGGTGCCGGACTGGGCATGGCCGATGGATGGGCGCGTACCACGCAGCAGGTTGGCGTGGCGACGGCGACCTGTGGACCGGGCACGACACAGCTGGCAACGGCATTAGTCACCGCCTCGCGCGCCTCGTCGCCGCTGGTGGCGTTCTGCGGTGAATTTCCAACCAATGACGATGAGTATTCACAACGCCTCGACCAGTCCATCTTTGCGACGGCCTGTGAAGCGGGCTTTGTGCGCATGGGTACCGCCGATGCCGCCGATGATGCAGTGCGCAAGGCGTTCTATCTGGCCAAGACCGAGCGCCGCCCCATCCTGCTCAGCGTTCCGATGGACCTGCAGCAGCAGGAATGGGATGACGACGAGCCCTACAAGCCTTCGGAGACGCTGTTCACGCAGGGTGTCGTGCATCCGGACCAGCAGGCGCTGGAAAAAGCACTGGATATCATTTCAAAGAGCAAGAAACCGGTCATCATTGCCGGGCGCGGCGCGCAATGGTCCGGCGCAGGCGAGGCTATTCTGAAGCTGGGTGATCGCATCGGCGCCGTGATTGCGACCTCTTTGCTGGCCAAGACTTTCCTGAACGAGTGTGAGTATCACGCCGGCATTTCCGGAACCTATGCCACCAAGGGCTCAATGAAGCTCCTGCAGGAAGCCGATTGCGTCATCGGTGTCGGTGCCAGCCTGAACCGCTACACCACCGAGCATGGCTACCTGTATGCCAATGCCAAGTATGTCCAGATCGACAGCAAGCCGCACGTCATCATGAGTGGTGTGCGCGCCGCCGACTGCTACCTTCATTCGGACGCCAAGGTCGGGGTCGAGGCACTGGAGAAGGGGCTCGCTGCCCGCAATTTCAAATCGACCGGCCTGCGCACGCCTGAAGTGAAAGCCAAGCTGGCGCGTCACTGGGATGATACGACCGAATTCCCGCTTGATCCGGGCACGGTTGATCCGCGCAAAGCCTGCCTGCTGCTCGACGAGATCGTGCCGCAGCATATCGGCATGTTGTCAGGCAGTGGCATGGCATCGGGCATTTCCAACATGATGATGGTCAAGCGTCGTGAGTTGATGCAGGGAGGTCACTTCTTTGGTTGTATCGGCCAGATGTTGCCGGCCGCGATGGGTGCGGTGGCGGCGACCGGCAAGCCGGCGATGCTGCTCGAAGGTGACGCCAGCGTCATGATGCACCTGGCGGAGTTCGAGACGGCGGTGCGCTACAACATGCCGCTGCTGGTGGTGGTCATGAACAACGAGGCACTGGGTGCGGAGTACTACAAACTCGACGTCAAGAAGATGGACGTGAATACCTCGGTTATTCCCTGCCCCGATCTGGGCAAGGTGGCCGTGGCCATGGGTGGCAAGGGCGCCATGGCGCGCAGCCTGGATGAACTGGCCAAGGCCGCCAAGGAATGGGTCGCCAACCCCGGTCCGATGATCATTGACCTGCGCATTTCGCGCACGGTCATGAGCATCCCGTATCGCCGCGTTCACTACGGTCGCGACGACTAATAGCGGGTATTAAAAAGGGGAGGAATCCCCTTTTGAGCACGCCATCAGGGGTCAATTCTGTATTTCGGAATTGGCCCCTGAGTCATTCTGGGGAGGTAATTCAGTTGCCTCAATGCGGCCTGTCCAGTGGCTAGACCGGATCCCAGTTGAATACGTCACCGGATCGGTCCATCGGAAAGAAAGAGGATTGCAGCGCGGGCATGGCGTGCTCGGCGATGCTTTGCGGGGTCCATCCTTCGGATCGATGCACTGACCGCACGGGACGGGGCTGGCTTATCAGGAAGATTTCATTGTTACGTACAGCGAATACCTGGGCATTGACATGCTTTGATTCATCGCTGGCCAGATAGACGGCCAGCGGCGCAATCTTGGCCGGTGTCATCTGCTTGATCTTCTCCACGCGCGCTGCTTCGGCAGCAGTGCTGGTCGGGATGGAACTGGTCATGCGGCTCCAGGCAAATGGCGCGATGCAGTTGGAGCGCACATTGAATTTTTGCATGTCCAGCGCAATCGATTTTGACAGCGCAGTCAGTCCCAGTTTCGCGGCCGAATAATTGGCCTGCCCGAAATTTCCGATCAGGCCGGAAGTCGAAGTCATGTGCACCAGGGTGCCGGACTCCTGTTCCTTGAAGTGCAATGCCGCCGCCTTGCTCATGTAAAAGGAGCCGAACAAATGGACTTTGACGACGGCTTCAAAGTCTTCCGTGCTCATCTTGTGAAAAATGCGGTCCCTGAGTATCCCTGCATTGTTGACCACGCAATCGATGCGGCCGAATGCAGCGATGGCCGTTTCGATGATTTTTGCCGCGCTGGCAGGCGTGGACACGCTCTCCGTGCTGGCGACGGCCTGACCGCCTGCGGCCTTGATTTCCTCAACCACGGTCTGCGCCGGTCCCATGTCGTTGCCTTCCCCGGACAGGGAGGCGCCGATGTCATTGACCACGACCTTTGCGCCATTGCGAGCCATCGCCAGTGCGATGTCGCGCCCGATGCCGCCCCCGGATCCGGTGACGATGACAACCTTGTCCTGAACCATGTTGTTAGCGCTCATGCTCTGTATCTCCTGATTGAAAAATGGTGTTCATGAATGCGTGCCGGACAATGAATGGGGTATTCATTGAGGCACGTTTTGAATAATATGCATCGAAATAATGCGGCGCGGTGCAGAGTTGATAATGCGCTATTTTAAGTTCCTTGCATGTCTGGTGTTCTTTCATCAAGAACTGGTCGCAGTGGCAGATTCGTCACGCTTGCGATTTTCCTGGAGATGCCGGACGATATGCGCGAACGCATTGCCATCGCTACGCTATCATCTGTAGCCTGATTTAATCCCTTCCACCTACTCATAAAGATTGTCACTCATGGCTGAAACCATCGCACGACAGCTTGCAGGTCACTTTTCCACATTCGACTATCGTAAGGTTTCGGAGCCCAATCGCAAGGCGGTCAAACGCCTGTTGCTTGATTATCTGGGCGTGGCAATTGCCGGCAGCCAGACCGAAAGCGGGCGCATCGCCTGCAAGTTCGCGGAGGTGCAGGGCGGCAAGCCGGAGGTGACGCTGATCGGTTCGGGCAAGCGCGTGCCCATGGCGCTCGGCAGTTTTGCCAATGCCATCTCTTCGCACAGCATCGAACTGGACGACATCGATGTGCTGGCGCTGTTTCACTTCAGTCCGCCGGTGTTTTCCGCCGGGCTGGCTGCAGCGCAGCGACAGGGTGCGAACGGCAAGCAGCTCATCGCGGCGCTTGCGGCCGGCTGCGAGATGATGGAGCGCACCAGCAAGGCAGCCAATAATTCGTTGCGCAACCGTGCCTATCACACCACCCCCACGTGCGGCGTGTTCGGCGCCACGGTGGCCGCCGCCAGCCTGCTCAAGCTCAATGCCGACAAGCTTTCATCTGCGTTCGGAATGGCCGGTGCGCAGGCCTCCGGCCTGATGGAAATGTACGGACCGTCCATGCAAAAGCGTTTCAATCCCGGCCCCGCGGCGCGCAACGGCGTGACGGCCGCATTGATGGCGCAACTGGGATTTACCGGTGCTGACACCATATTCGAAGGCGAGCGTGGCTTCCTGCGGGCATTTACCGACAAATCGGACGCGTCGCAGCTGACCAAGGGACTGAGCAGAGCCTATCAACTGGACATCGAATTCAAGCCGTATTCCTGCGCGCGTCCCATACACAATGCCATCGACTGTGCCCTGGAAATCCGTAATCGCGACAAGCCCGCGCTGGCGCAGATCATTCGTATCGATGTGGCACGGCATCCGGACTGGGCGCTGTATCACCAGAACAAGGCTCCCCGCACCTATCATGAAGCGCAGGTGAGCCTGCCCTATTCGGCGGCAGTGGCCTTCAAGGAAGGCGCCGCATTGCTCAAGCAGTACAGCGACCGCAAGCTGAAGGATCCCTTGCTGGTGAAGCTGATGCGGGCGACCCATATCAGCGTCGATGACACGCTGCCACGCGGTGTGTCCTGCCGCATGACGGTGACCATGAAGGACGGCAGCAAATTCACCTCCCAGGTCGACTATCCCAAGGGCTCCATTCAGAACCCGATGTCGGATGCGGAGATGCGCGCCAAGTTCGACAGTCTGGCGCAGCCGGTGCTGGGCAATGCGCGCGCGGCGCGGGTCGCGCAAATGGTGCAGGACATTGAACGCTGCAGCGACGTCGGGGAATTGATGCGACTGCTGGTCAAGCGCAGCAAGTAGGTCGGTACTGCACTCTAACAAGTTGAGGAGAAAAGATTATGGTAATGCGAAGCTGCCCAGGTTTACGGGTAATTGCAGCGCTGGGAATGTCAATGGCTGTCGCGTCCTCGGCGATCGGTCAGGGCTATCCCGTCAAGCCGGTGCGCTTCATCAGCACCTATGCGGCCGGCGGGCCTGTGGATCTGACCGGCCGGCCGGTAGTACAGGGACTGACCGAACTGCTGGGCCAGCAATTCATCATTGAGCATCGGCCCGGGGCCAACGGCAACATCGGTGCGCTGGCGGTGGTGAAGTCGGCGCCGGATGGATACACCATCCTGATCACCTCGACCAGCCAGCTGACGATCAATCCCAGTCTGTATTCGGATATGCCGTTCGATACAGCGAAGGACCTCGCGCCCATCACGCTGATCTCGATGACGCCGACCGTGCTGATCACGCATCCGTCGGTCAAGGCCGGTTCACTCAAGGAACTGCTGGCATACGCACGCGCCAATGCCGGCCGGCTGCGCTATGCGTCGGCGGGCAACGGCAGCATCAACCACTTGTCGGGCGAGTTGTTCAAGATGATGGAAAAGCTGGACATCACGCACATTCCCTACAAGGGTGGCGGGCCGGCACTGACGGCAGTGGTTGCCGGCGAAGTGGACATGATGATCATCAGCATTCCCACGACGCTGCCCTTGATCAAGGAGGCCAGGCTCAAGGCGCTGGCGGTGAGCGCGCCGGCACGTTACCGCTCGCTGCCCGACGTGCCGACCATGGGCGAGGCGGGGATGGCGGGATTTGAATCGAGCGCCGGTATCGGATTGCTGGCGCCCGCGGCCACGTCAAAGGCGATTGTTTCGAGGTTGCACGCGAGCACGGTCAAGGTCATCAATACCCCTGACATCCGGCAGCGTTTGCTATCCCAAGGCGTTGAACTCATCGGCAACAGCCCTGAAGAGTTCAACGGAGTGATTCGCGAAGAATCGGCCAAGTGGGACAAGGTCGTCCGCGCCGGCAACATCAAGCTCGACTAGGCAACACTCGTTGCATCCGGCTGGCATGGTTGCCCGCCGGATGCATACATCTGCACCATCCCATTGGCGGCATTTCTGAACGTTCAACTCATGACGAAGCCCACTGTTTCACAAGCGGCCGATATCGGCCTGTCCGCCCTGTTTGCCCCGCGTTCCATCGCCGTGATCGGCGCAACCGATGAAATGTCCCGTGCCGGAGGGCGCGCGCTGGGCGTGCTGAAAATGGTGGGTTATCCGGGGGCAATATATCCGGTGCATCCGGCGCGCCCCGATATCCAGGGCCTGCCGGCGCACGCTTCGCTGGCGGCGATTCCGGGCGCGGTGGATCTCGCAATCATTGCGCTGGGGCCGGAGCGGGTGGTCGCAGCCGTGCGCGAATGCGGCGACAAGGGTGTGCGTGCCGCGGCTGTTTTTGCCGATGGCTTCACACCGGCGCTGCGCGCCGAGTTGACGCAGGCCGTTGCCGAGGCGCACCGCAAATCGGGGCTGCGTCTGCTGGGGCCCAATACCATCGGTTACCGCAGCGTCAGGGACAAGGTCTATGGCACTTTTGCCGGAGACGTGGAACTGGGCACGCTGCCGGGGCCGACGGCCTTTATTGCGCAGAGCGGTGGCATGAGCACCTATTTCGGTTCAACGCTGCTGGCCCGGCGCGGTGTTGGCACCAGCTATCTGATAGATACCGGCAACGAGGTGGATATCGAGGCGGCTGATTGCATCGAGTACATCGCAAATGATCCGGAGGTGTCGGCCATTGCACTCATGCTCGAAGGCGCGCGCGATGGTCGCAAACTGAATGCCGCTATCGCCATGGCGGTGGCGCACGGCAAGACGGTGGTGGCCATGAAGATGGCCCGCAGTAATGCCGGCCTTGCCCAGGCGGCTTCGCATACCGGTGCGCTGGCTGGCAAGGGTGAATTGTTCGACGCCGAACTGCGCAGCGCAGGCGCCTGCGTGGTTGCCGACGAAATGGAACTCATCGACGCCATGGTGGTTGCCGCGCATCGGCGCATCCCGGCCGGACGCGGTGTCGGTGTGGTGACCTCATCTGGTGGTTTCGGCATCCTGGCCCTGGATGCAGCCGAGCGTGCCGGCATGCAGGTTCCGGCGCCAACATTGCCGCCCACCGATGAACAGCAGGCCCAGGTGAAGGGCGGCAAGTTCAGCAATCCATTCGATTTTTCTTCCAGCCTGGCGGCCGGTCCTCGCGCGGCGCAAACGGCACTGGACTGGATCATTGCGCAGCCCAATATCGATGCGGTGGTGATGTTCCATTTCTATTCGGCCATGCGTGCCGACCGGCAGGAGTCGTTGTTGAAACTGATGGGCGAGGCGGCGGCGCGCACGCCCAAGCCGGTGTTCGTGTGCGGGGTCGCACCGCCGGAGTTCGAACAAAAGCTGCGCGAGCGCGGTGTGCTGTTTTTCGAGGATCCGGCGAGACTGATGAAGGCGCTCGCCAATGTGCTGCCCGCCAATCGTCCTGCCGCTGCGCTGCCGGCAACGGCCGGATCGCATGCAGCCGTCGCGTCCCTGTCCGGGGCGCGCGCGCGACAGAAGCTGGCACACCTTTCGAATCTGCCGCATGTGCGCACCTTTGCCGTGGCGAATCTGGAGGAAGCCAAAGCCAGACAACGGGAACTGGGCGACAAGGTCGTCCTGAAGGTCGAGAGCGATTCGCATGCACACAAATCGGAATTCGGGCTGGTGTCGGCGCCGCTGGATGCGCATGAACTGGACGCGGCTTACCGCCGTCTGGAAGAGGCGCGGGCATCCTGCGGGGCGACCGGCACGCCGATCGTGGTCCAGCCCTTTGAGCGCGGTTGCGAGCTGGCGCTGGGCGCCTACATCGATCCCATATTCGGGCCGGCCGTGATGGTGGCGACCGGCGGCATTTTTCTCGAGATATTGAATGATGTGACCTTCGCGGCGGCGCCAGTCACGCTCGTACGCGCGCGCGACATGATTCTCGGCCTGACTGGTGCACCGCTATTGCTGGGCGCGCGCGGACGTCCGCTTGCCGATGTGGATGCGGCGGCGGCAGCGCTGGTTGATTTGTCGCGTTTCATTGCAGAGGCCAAGGATGAGTTTGTCGAGGTGGATATCAATCCGCTGATCGTGAAGGAACAGGGCAGGGGTGTGATTGCCGTTGATGCATTGCTGGTGCCAAAAGCATGAGGCGTGTTCTGAAGGTGCTGTGGAACGCAGGTGTGCCGGAACAGTTTGGCAAATAGAGCGAATAAGGTTGGTACCAACATGACGAACGATTCGGGTAGCGAGGGACATCAGGATCACGCAGACGCACTGCGCGACAGTGTGTCCACCTATGTCCAACGCGGCAGGCAGCACGTGCGTGGCGCGCGCGGCAAGTTGCCAGGCTACGATCGCAAGGTCTGGTCCGAACTGGCCGGGCTCGGCTGGCTGGGTATTCTCGTTCCGGAGGAATTCGGTGGACTGGGTCTGGGATTGCCCGAAGCCGCTATCGTTGCAGAAGGGCTGGCGCGCGCGGTGATGCCTGAACCCTATGCTGCGGCATGTGTGCTCGCAACGGAGGCCATCGTTCATGGCGACAGTCCGGTACTCAAGCAGCGCCTGCTGCCCGCTATAGTGTCCGGCGAGATACTGCCGGGACTGGCCTGGCAGGAAGGCTTCGAGCAAATCGATCCTTTGTCAGCGGACACCACCGTGACACGCTCCAGTGGCGGTCTGGTTCTCAATGGCATCAAGCGCTTCATTGCAGGTGGTGCAGGCGCGGATGGGTTTATCGTATCTGCACGTGCTCCTGACGGACTGGCGCTGTGCTGGATTGACTCCACCGCACGCGGCCTGACGGCAACGCACGAACTGCTTGCGGATGGAACCTTTGCGACGACACTGACGCTGTCCGATGTGCCGGTTGCAGATACGGATTGTGTTGCATCATCGGCCTGTGCCAAAGCAGTCCTGAGCAGTGCCATCGACGCGGCCACCATCATGGCGGGTGCGGCATTGCTCGGACTCAGCGCCAGCGCCTTGGATGCGACGCTGGAGTACCTGCGCGTCCGTCGGCAGTTTGGCAAGGCCATCGGCAGCTTCCAGGCGCTGCAGCATCGGGCCGTGGATTGCTATGTGCAGCAACGGTTGGCTGCCGGTGTTCTGCAGGAGGCACTGGAGTCCTGTTCCGGCACGCTGCCGGCGGCTGAGCGCGCGGTACTGGCCAGCCGGGTCAAGGCGCGCTGCGCTCATGCCGCGCTGCTGATCACGCGTGAAGCCATACAGATGCATGGTGCCATGGGTTTTACCGATGCCTGCGACGTCGGGTTGTATGTCCGGCGCACACTGGTGCTATCTGCGTGGCTTGGCTCCGCGCTGCAGCATCGGCGCCGATTCGCCCGCACCGCCGCTCGTCCTGCCACCGAAACACCGACGGCCGGCACCGTGGTGGCAAAGCCGCTCGAAGACTACCCTCGTGAGACCGACTGGGACGGAATGCCGGATGAAGAGTTCCGACTGGTGTTTCGTCATTACATCGAGCGGCATTACCCGCCGGAATTGCGTTATCTGCCGCGGCGCGTGCGCTGGCACGAAGTGCGCGACTGGAACTGCAAGCTGGCTGCATTAGGCTGGATCGCACCGGCCTGGCCGCGCGCCTGGGGTGGCATGGAGTTGTCTCCGACCAAGCAGATCATCTACATCGACGAACTGGAGCGGTGGGGTGTGGGCCGGGCACCCGACCAGGGCGTACGCCAACTGGGGCCGGCGCTGATGCGCTATGGCACGCCGGAGCAGCAGCATGCCTATCTGCCGAAAATCCTGTCCTGCGAGCACATCTGGTGCCAGGGTTATTCCGAGCCGAACGCCGGTTCCGATCTCGCCAGCGTCAGCACCAGCGCGGTGTTCGACGGTGATGAAATTGTCATCAACGGTCGCAAGGTCTGGACGTCGATGGCCATGGATTCCACGCATATCTACGTGCTGTGTCGAACTGACACCACGAAGAAGAAGCAGGAAGGCATCAGTTTCATCATGGTCGATCTCACAACGCCCGGCATCACGGTCAGTCCCATCGTCGACATTGCCGGCAACGAGGAGTTCTGCGAGATCACCTTCGACAATGTGCGCACGCCGGCGGACAACATGATCGGCGGGCTGAACACGGGCTGGAGCGTGGCCAAGGCGGTGCTGGATTTCGAGCGGTTGGGCATCAGCAGTCCATGGCGTCCGCAGATTGCCTTCAGTCGTCTGGCCAAACTCGGTGCCAAGCTGGGCTTGTTCGATGACACCGGCTTCATGGACCGATTTACGCAATTGCGCCTGGATCTGCTCGATCAGGCGACGCTGTATTCACAGTTCGCCGAGTTGGCGCGGCGTGGCAAAAGCCTGGGTGCCGATGTGTCGATACTGAAGATCTGGGGCATGGAGACTTTTCAGCGCGTAACGGAATTCGCGCTGGAGTCGGCCGGGGCGCACGGCGCGGTCGCCGGCGCCATCGAACTGGAGCGGGACAAGGTCGACCTGATGACGCCGTATTACATGGCGCGCATGATTACCATCGGCGGCGGCAGCAACGAAATACAGCGCAACATTGTTTCAAGATACGTGCTGAATTTGCCGGTCTGAAAGAGGCCGGCATCACTGCGATTGGGTCTAAAGGGATGGATATGAAGAAGCGGATATTGAGGACACGCCTGTGCGACATGCTGGGCATCGAATTCCCCATCGTGCTGGCCGGCATGGGATCGCGAGGCAAGGCGACCCCGCCGGCGCTGGTGGCGGCGGTGTCCGAAGCCGGCGGCCTGGGCGTGCTGGGTGGCGCCGGCATGCCGGCGGAGGATTTGCGCGCGGCCATTCGTCAGGCGCGCGCACTCACCAATAAGCCGATCGGTGTTGATCTGCTGCTGCCGGCAACGCTGGCCGAGGCACCACCGTCACGCGCCGCAGTGCGCGCTGAATTGAGAAAGAAATTTCCCGAACATGTGGCGTTCGTGCGTGCGCTGATGGCGCAGCACCATCTGCCCGATGCCGAGGTCGCTCACGATTTTGTTTTGTCCAGAAGCGTCGGTGAGGGCCACCAGAAAACACCGCAGGAAGAACAGGTGCAAGTGGTCATGGAGGAGGACGTGCAGGTGTTTGCCTCGGGCCTGGGCGATCCCAGCTGGGTGGTGCCGATGGCGCGCAAGAAGGGCATGAAGGTGATGGGTCTGGTCGGTACGGTGGGCAACGCCCGACGCCAGATCAAGGCCGGCGTGGATATCGTCATCGCCACCGGTTACGAATCCGGTGGGCATACCGGCAAGATCGCGACCTTTCCGTTGATACCGCAGGTGGTTGATGCGGTGGCACCGGTGCCGGTGCTGGCCGGCGGCGGCATCGGTGATGGACGTGGCGTTGCTGCGGCATTGTCGCTTGGCGCGGTGGGCGTGTGGGTCGGTACCGCCTTCCTGGTCTCCGACGAATGCGCCATCCCGGACGAACACAAAGGTCAGCTGGTCAATGGCGGTTCAGCAGATTTCGAGATTGGGCGCATCTTTAGCGGCAAGACCATGCGCGGCTACCGCAATGAAATCATTCGTGCCTGGGAAAAATCCGGACTCGATCCACTGCCCATGCCTTACCAGAAAATTCTGATGGATGATTTCAACGAAGCTGCGGCGACCGCGGGTCGCTGGGACCTGCACAGCAATCCTGCCGGTCAGGTGGCGGGATTGTTGAAGCAACGTCGTCCCGCACGCGTGATTTTCGATGAATTGGTTGATGGTGCCATTGCCTCGATTGAGGAGTTGAAGCGGGGCATAACCGCAGTCTGAGGACAGTCGAGGCTGGCGGGCTGCGGTATGATGAATGTATTCGATAAGCTCAAGGTGTACGCATAGATGTTGATCAAACAACTCTCGCTGGCTTGTTGTGCCGCATTGGTCGCGTGTGCGGGATCCGTCTTTGCGCAAGGCGCATCCGTGCGCAAAGCCCCCGACTTTCCAGACCGGCCGATGCGTTTCGTGGTGGGCTATCCTCCGGGCGGCGCCACCGACATCATTGCCCGCATCGTCGGCCAGAAACTGTCTGATTCACTGGGCCAGCAGGTGCTGATCGACAATCGGCCGGGGGCGGGCGGCATTCTGGGCACCGAAATCATTGCCAAGGCCACGCCCGATGGCTATTCCTTCGTGCTGGTGACGACATCGCATGGCATCAATCCCAGCCTGTATCCCAAACTGCCGTACGATTCGCTGAAGAGTTTTGCCCCCCTATCGCAGGTCGCGACGCTGCAGCAGGCACTCGTGGTCAATCCGTCGCTGCCGGCCAAAAACCTGAAGGAGTTGATTGCACTGTCAAAGGCTCAGCCGGGCAAATTGAATTTTGCATCCTCCGGCAGCGGTCAGGCGCTGCATCTGTCCGGCGAACTGTTCAAGACCATGGCCGGTATCGATATCGTGCACATTCCCTACAAGGGCAGTGCACCCGCGCGGACCGACCTGCTCGCAGGGCAAGTGCAGATGATGTTCGAGTCGCTGATCGGTGTGATCCCGTTCATCACCAGCGGCAAGTTGCGTGCGATTGCGGTGAGTGGCGCGCAGCGTTCCGAAGCGGCGCCCGATATTCCCACCATGTCCGAGGCGGGTGTGCCCGGATTCGAGGCCAGTGCCTGGGTAGGCATCCTGGCGCCGGCCGGAACGCCGCGGCCGATTGTCGGGCGACTGAACGCGGACATCGTCAAGGTCATGCAGATGCCGGATGTGAAGGCCTTGCTGTCACGCAATGGCGCCGAGGCCGTGACCAATTCGCCTGAGCAATTCACCGAGTTCATCAAGGCCCAGCTCGACAAGTGGTCCAAGGTGGTGAAGGCCTCCGGGGCCAAGCTTGAATAAGGCGGAATTGGCACGTATTCAAAGCGTGACATCGATCTGAACGATATCTGCTGTTTATTATTGTGATTACAATCTGTTGTGATAACGGCCACGAAAGCGGGGTCTAGGCCATTTGTGATAACCACAGCAGCGTAGCCGTCACGATGCATCCCAATAGCATGTCAAGATAAGCCTGCCACTCCAGGCGTCGCAGGCGAAACTGAAGAAGAACGACTCTTTTTTCGCGCAGCGAAAGGCATTGCACCAGGCAGCCAATCCCGGCACGCCACAACACCAGGAAAGCAATCAGGCCCGCCGGGATTGCATTCTCCATGTTGAGCATGCCCATGGCGCCGGCGAGCGAGGCGAGGCCGATTGCAACGATCAGGATGATCATGGCCATGCCGATATGACTGAGTACCGATAGATGATAGGGAATGCGCCAACCCAGTGCATGCCGGGCACGCCACGTCAGCAGCAATCCGGTACCGCTGCCGAATGCGAACAGGCCGATCGCGACGGTATTGAGATAATTCAGCGCATCACCTGAAAGCGAGATACGTTGTTGATATGGGTGAAAATCGCGTTATTGAGCATCGCGTAACTTCGCTTGGCATTCCCTGGTCGTTAATTTTTTCCGATGACTTGAGTTTTCAATGTTATCGATAGGAAGTGGATGCATTTCAACAAGCAGGCGGGGAACTACCCCTCATTTCGTTGAGGTGCCCCAATTTGAGGGGTAAGGCTTGCGCCTCCGGCAGCAACCGGAGCGGGCATTTGGTGTTTTCGACTCAATCTTGAGCAAACCATTGCCAAGCGGGGTATTTCCACAGGGTAGCTGCCCTAAGGGGCCAGTTATGCACAGGCTTATCCACAAGAATTGTGGATGGATGATGTCTCGCTCCATCTGATCGATGTCAGATGAGCATTGCAATGGACCAATATGTATGCAATGTGCCGCGGCTTCCGCTCTGAATGCAGTACTTGCCCCTGTCAAGCCTGCCTTGGGTATGCAATGATGCACACCGTACATCGATAATTCCGGAGGAGTCCCAATGAAGATGTCATTTGTAGTTGCATCTCGATTCTTGTCCCTGGGTATTGCACTGGCTCAATGTGGTCTTGCATTTGCGCAGCAATATCCGGTCAAGCCAGTGACCGTCATCATCCCCTACACGGCAGGTGGGTCAACGGAGGCGGATACGCGGCCCTATACGCAAAAGCTGAGCGAAGCACTCGGCAAACCGTTCATCATCGACTACAAGCCTGGCGCAGGCACCACGGTGGGCACGGCCTATGTGGCCAAGGCTGCACCGGACGGCTATACCCTGCTTAGCACGACATCCACCATTGCAGTGGCCCAGGTTCTCTATAAAAACCTGACCTATGATGCCGTCAACAGCTTTGCGCCCATCTCCACCATTTATGCACGCACTCTGTTGCTGGTAACGAATGCGGCCGTGCCGGCTGGCAATTGGGCTGAGTATGTCGCGTATGTGCGTGCCAACCCGGGCAAACTCAATATTGCCACTGTCGGCGCCGGCGGCTCATACCATATCGGCAGCGCCTGGCTGCACGGCGAGTTCAAGGGCAACGTGGTGCATGTGCACTACAAGGGATCCAGCCCGCTGTTGATCGATCTGCTGGCGGGTCGCGCGGACGCGACCATTTCCTCGGTCTATCAGGCAACGCCGCACCTGAAATCGGGCAAGCTGCGCGCCATTGCCGCCCTGGGCCGTGCCCGTTCGTCACTGCTGCCTGACCTCAAAACGGTGGATGAGCAGGGGTTGAAAGGTTTTGACTTCACCAGTTGGGGGGCAATCCTGGCACCGGCCAAGACCCCTGATGCCATCGTCGGCAGACTCAATGCGGAGCTGGTAAAAATCGCGAAATTGCCCGAGTCAATCAAGCGTGTTGAAATCGATGGCACGTCCATGATCAGCAGTACGCCGCAGGAGTTGCGCGATATGCTTGCCAAGGAAATTGCGATCTGGCGCAAAGTGGTCAGCGAGAACAACATCAGCAGCGACGAGTGAAACTACCGTTCGATCGCGGCAGCCCTTGCTGCCGCCCTCATGGCCGCCATCACTCCGGCACGATATTGGCAGCCTGAATGACCTTGCGCCACTTGGCGATTTCATCTCGCACCTTGGTGGCCAGTACTTCCGGACGGCTGACCATGAGTACGGTGCCAAAGGCGTCGAACTTCTGCTTCACTTCCAGATTGTTGACCTGGGGCACCAGTTCCGCGCTCAGTTTGGCGATGATGTCCTTGCTCACTGCGGCCGGCGCGAACAGGCCGTACCAGATGGTGGACTCGTAACCCGGCACGGTCTCACCGATGGTGGGGATGTCGGGCAGCGCTGGCGTACGCTGCGCGTTGGTCACGGCCAGCCCCTTGATCTGTCCGGCCTTGATTCGCGATGCCAGTTCAACCGAACTGGCAAAGATCAGATCGGTTTGACCGCCAACCATGCTCGTGAGTGCTGCGGCCGCCCCGCCAAACGGAACATGCAGAATGTCGATGCCGGCCAGGGATTTGAGCAGTTCTCCGGAGAGATGGTTGGTGGTGCCAACACCGCTGGATCCGAACGTGATCTTCCCGGGACTGGCTTTGGCAAGCCGGATCAGATCGGCGATAGTGTTGCCGGCAAACTTGTTTCCCGCGCCCAGTACTGTGGCACTCAGGCAGACCAGGCTGACCGGGGCAAGATCCTTTTCAACATTGTAGGCAAGGCTCTTGTAGTAGCTGGGCGAGATCGCGATGGCTGTTGTCGTGAACAGAAAGGTGTATCCATCCGGCGCCGATTTGGAGACCTGATCGCTGCCGATATTTCCGCCGGCACCAGGCTTGTTTTCGATGAGGAAGGGCTGTCCGAACTTCCTGCTCATCGGATCGGTGTAGGCGCGCGTGAGCGCATCCAGCGGACCGCCAGCGGTAAAGGGGATGACGATACGCACTGGTTTGGATGGCCAGTTGGTTACCGGCGTCTGCGCGATTGACTGTGCCGAAGCCAGCAGCGTGGCCGACAGCGCAATCAGGGGAAGTGCTCGTTTCATGCTATCTCCGTGTTGTCGATTTTCGATGGGTTGCTTTGGGCTTGGAGCGAAGGATCCCAACACAATACCGTTTCCTGGGCCGGATATTCCGGCTTTTTGTGAACAGCGCTTACTCCGGTTCGATTCCGGCTGCCTTGAGCAGGCTCAGCCAGCGCGGTGTTTCCTTGCGCACCCAGGCGTCGGTCTCATCGGGGGTGAGAAACAGCGCCCGACCGCTTTCCTCGTTGCGCTTGCGGATTTCCGGATCGTTGAGCACTTCAACCAGTTTGGTGTGCAACAGCTCGATGATGGGACGCGGCGTTCTGGCCGGGGCAAAGTGCCCGGTCCACGCCGACAACGCGACACCGGGCAGCACTTCATGCATGGTCGATACATTGAGCAGCGTCGGCACGCGCTGGGTGGCCGTGACGGCCACGGCATAGGCCTGGCCGTTGTTGATGGACGGATAGGCGCCGCTCAGAGGTTGGAACGCGCCAGCCAGCCGGCCGCCGAACAGGTCGTTCATCATCTTGCCGGAGTCGGCATAGCGCACATAGGTGTTGTCGAGTCTGGCCGCGTTCTGCATCATCTTGTGCGCGGTTTCATAGGATGCGCTGGGGCCGCCGATGGGGAACAACTCGGGATTTTTCTTCGCGCGCTCGAGAAACTGCGTAAAGCTGATGCCCTTGAACTCATTGCGCAGCAACAGCGCGAAATACTGTTCGCCCACCAGCGTGATGCCGGCAAAGTCGCGTATCGGGTCATAGGGCAATGATTTGAAAAATCCCTGGGCGGCGGCGAGGTTGGCATTGCTGCCGTAAAGAATGGTGTAGCCATCGGGTTTGGCACGGGCGACATAGGCCGCGCCCAGCGTGGCATTGGCGCCGGGTTTGTTCTCGACAATCATCTGCAGGCTCTGACGCTTGCGCATGAGGTCGGCCATCATGCGGTTGGTGACATCAGGGCCGCCACCGGCGCCGTAGGGCATGATCAATGTAATCGGCTTGGACGGAAACACCTCCTGGGCGACGCTTGCGGACGAAGACAGGGTGGCCAGGCCCAACAGTGCCAGTGAGCATGAAATCAGAGTGCGTCGATTCATGAATATCCCCTTTGTATTGACTGGCCGTTCATTCAGGCTCGATGCCCGATGCCTTGAGCAGTACGGTCCAGCGTTGCACTTCCTTTTTCACGAAGGCGTCGGTTTCATCGGGTGTCATGAAGATGGCCCGGCCGCCTTCTTCGCTGCGCTTGAGAATGTCCGGGTCACGGTAGGCTTCGGTGATTTGCTGGTACAGGATGTTGATCACCGGGCGCGGCGTTTTTGCCGGCGCGAAGTAACCGGTCCAGCCGCCGACGTTGACGCCGGGAAACATCTCTTCCATGGTGCTCGTATTGGGCAGACTGGCCATTCTGGTGGTTGAGGTCAGCGCAGCAATGTGCCCCTGGCCCGACTTGAGCGTGGGCAGGGCGAGATTGACCGGCAGCAGGGCGCCGCCCAGGCGGCCGCCCCACAGGTCGTTCAGCATGCGGCCTGCTTCGGCATAGGGCACA
This sequence comes from Betaproteobacteria bacterium, assembly GCA_947479645.1. Classification (GTDB taxonomy): domain Bacteria; phylum Pseudomonadota; class Gammaproteobacteria; order Burkholderiales; family SG8-39; genus CAIYPG01. The sequence goes on from CANKAJ010000022.1 coordinate 37,015, forward strand.
TAGACATGATTCAGTTTGGCCGCTTCGGTCAGCAACTTGTTCAGCACCTGATACACGGCGCTTTGGCCGCCGATGGCAAAGCTGTCCGGATTCCTGCGCATGCGATCGAGAAATTGCGCGAAGCTCAGGTCCTTGAACTCGCCGCGTGTCAGCAGTGCGAAATGCTGCTCGGCAATCAGCGTGATGCCGGCGAGGTCGCGCACCGGATCATAGGCCAGCGCCTTGATCATGCCGGGGGCCGTTGCAATGGAACTGTTTGATCCATACACGATGGTGTAGCCGTCAGGGCGTGCCTTGGCCGCGTAGGCGGGGCCGATGGTGGCACCGCCGCCGGGGCGATTCTCAACCAGAATGGGTTGGCCGAAGCGCGATTGCATTTTTGAAACCAGCAGTCGCACGCTGGTATCGGAAGACGATCCCGTGCCAAACGGCACGACAATGGTCAGCGCTTTTGACGGGAACTTGTCCTGGGCCCATGCAAGCGATGGCGGCATGGTCAAGCACGCACAAGCGATGATCGTTCCCAGCAATCGGCTGGCCCTCAAGGCGGATGAGTCTTTTTCCGGCTGCATTGCATTTCCTCTTTTGAAAAGGATCATTTTCATAAAATAGTGTTTTTTATTGCAATCGTTTCAAGCAGAATATGATCACTCCGGTTCAATGCCGGCGGCTTTCAGCACGGCCGTCATCTGCGGCACATCCCTTCTCACCTGGGCGTCGGTTTCCTCAGGCGTCGTAAACAGGGCGCGGCCGCCTTCCTCGTTCCGCTTCAGGATCTCCGGATCCTTCACGGTTTCAGAAATATGTGCATGCAGCGTATTGATCACGGGCCGGGGCGTGCCGGCCGGCGCAAAGTACCCGGACCAGAAACTGATATGGGTACCCGGCAGTGTCTCTGCCATGGTCGGAATGTTGGGCAGATTGGGCACGCGGATGGTCGTGAACAGTGCGACGATGTGGCCCTGGCCCGACTTGAGGGTGGGCAACGAGACGTTGAGCGAGGCAACGATGGCGCCCAGTCGCCCGCCCCAGAGGTCTGTCATCAGGCGGCCGGCCTCGGCATAGGGAACGTAGGTGTGGGTCAGTTTCGCGGCATCCGTCATCATCCTGTTCAAGGCCTGATAGGGCGCGCTTTGTGAGCCGACCGGAAAGCGTTCCGGATTCCTGCGTATCGATTCCAGGAACTGGGTGACCGATAGATTCCGGTATTCGCCGCGCGTGAGCAGCACCGCATAGGATTCGGTAAACAACGTGATGCCGGCGAAGTCGCGTACCGGGTCGAAGGGCAGCGACTTCACGAGGCCGGGCGCCGATGCAATCGAACTGGCTGAACCATACAGGATGGTGTAGCCGTCAGGCTTGGATTTGGCGACATAGGCGGGGCCAATGGTGGCGCCGCCGCCAGTGCGATTTTCGATGAGGATGGGCTGGCCGAAGCGCGGCTGCATTTTTGTCGCGAGCAGTCGGGCGCTGGCATCCGACGATGAACCGGGGCCGAAGGGAACGACAATGCTCAGTGCCCGCGAAGGAAATTTGTCCTGCGCCATGACTGCCCCCGGCATTGCGCAGGCTCCGAGGGCAGCCAGCGTCAGCAGTGTTCTGGATGTATTTGCCATCATTCGGGTTCGATTCCAGCCGCCTTCAGCAGCAGCGTCCAGCGCGCCACTTCCTTCCTGACATAGGCATCGGTTTCGTCCGGTGTCAGGAACATCGGCCGGCCGCCTTCTTCATTTCTTTTCAGGATTTCCGGATCCCTTACCGCCTCTGCCATATGGGCATGCAGCGTGTTGATAATGGGTCGCGGCGTCCTGGCTGGCGCAAAGTAGCCGGTCCAGGAATTGATATGCACGCCGGGCAGCGTTTCATGCATGGTGTAGGTGCCGGGCTGGCTCGGCAGACGATCCATGGACGACAGTGCGACGATGTGACCCTGTCCGGCTTTCAGCGTGGGTAAGGCCAGGTTCAGCGGCACCAGCAGGCCGCCAATGCGTCCCCCCCACAGGTCGCTCAGCATGCGGCCGGCTTCGGTATAGGGAACATAGACATGCGTGAGCTTTGCCGAGTCCGTCATCAACTTGTTCAGCACCTGGAATGAGGCACTCTGGCCTCCGATCGCAAAGCTGTCTGGGCTCTGGCGCATGCGGTTCAGAAATTGCGGAAAGTTCAGCGCCTTGAACTCCGCGCGCGTGAGCAGCGCGAAATACTGTTCGCCAGTCAGTGTAATGCCCGAGAAGTCGTGTACGGGATCATAGGCGAGCGCCTTGACCATGCCTGGCGCGGTTCCCAGCGAACTGGTGGTGCCGAACACGATGGTGTAACCGTCGGGTTTGGCCTTGGCCACGTAGTTCGCGCCGATGGTGGCGCCGGCGCCGGCGCGGTTCTCCACGAGAACGGGCTGGCCGAATTTGGGCTGCATCCTGGCGCCGAGTTGCCGTGCGCCCACATCCGATGATGACCCAGGGCCGAAGGGCACTACGATGGTCAACGGTCGTGCCGGATACCTGTCCTGTGCACAGAGACTCGGTGATGTGGTGATCGAAGCTGCAGCCACCGCAAGCATGACCCATGCTGTTTTGTTCATGTGCTCCTGCCTCTGGAAGAATTGTCGAGGATTGGATGCCTGGCGTTATCCGGCGGCTGGGGGCAGCCATGTGCAGCGGAGGGCCAGGCGAAGAGTTGCTTGTCGTTATCAATTTAAAAAATCGGGGATCTTTCCATAATAGGATTAAGTCAGATTATGATCACTCCGGTTCTATGCCGGCCGCCTTCAACAAGGCGGTCCAGCGTGGCACTTCCTTCCTGACGTAAGCATCGGTTTCTTCCGGCGTCAGAAACAGCGGCCGGCCGCCATCCTCGTTGCGCTTCATCACCTCAGGGTCCTTCACGGTTTCCGAGATATGCGCATACAGCGTATTGATGACGGGGCGCGGCGTTTTGGCGGGGGCAAAGTAACCGGTCCATGAGTTGATTTGCACACCAGGCAGCGTCTCGGTCATGGTTGGCGTGCTGGGCAGGCTGGGAAGACGCTCGGCGGATGACAGCGCGGCGATATGCCCCTGTCCTGACTTGAGTGTGGGCAGGGCAAGGTTGAGCGGGACCATGGCGCCACCCAGGCGTCCGCCCCACAGGTCATTCATCATGCGCCCGGCCTCGGCGTAGGGAACGTAGACCTGATTGAGTTTGGCCGCATCGGTCATCATCTTGTTGAGCGTCTGGTAGGACGCGCTTTGGCCGCCGACCGCGAAGTTCTCGGGTGACTGGCGCATGCGATCGAGGAACTGCGGGAAGCTGAGTGATTTGAATTCGCCGCGCGTGAGTAGCGCGAAATACTGCTCGCCAGTGAGTGTGATGCCGGAGAAGTCACGGATGGGGTCATAGCTCAGCCCCTTGACCATGCCCGGTGCGGTGCCCAGTGAACTGGTCGATCCGTACATGATCGTATAGCCGTCGGGCTTGGCCTTGGCGACATAGGCGGCACCGATGGTGGTGCCGGCGCCGGCGCGATTCTCCACGATCATGGGTTGGCCGAACCGCGGCTGCATTTTGGCGCTCAACTGTCGTACGCCGATATCGGATGAGGAGCCAGGGCCGAATGGCACGACAATGCTCAGGGGCCTGGACGGATATTTGTCCTGCGCCATGCCGTCAGTTGTGATCACCACCGATGCCATCGTGCCCAGCAGCATCGCCACGATGGCCCTGCGATTGCTGGTAAAACCTGTTTGCGTGTTGTTCATTGTCTTCCTCCTTTGGAAAATCAATCTGCATACGCACTGCAATCGTGAAATCGTGAAATCGTTTCTACGATTCTTTTTGCACAGTCTCCCTGATCCGATACGGCCGGCTAATTCTTTTTGTATGGCGGCTTGGCCTTCTGGACAAGGCGCGAATAGGGCACAGCGTCCTTGTGTCCCTCCTTGCCGGGATCGCCCCAGGACTGCGCCCGGGTGCGTCCGTTATAGCCATTGAATGCCGCCAGCACGGACGTCGTGAATCCCATGCCGTCCTGGGTCTGGTTCACCATGAGTTTCAAATCGCGCAGGTGTATGGGGTCATTTTCCGCAACGCGGCCGGCATAGGCGAGCGTCTCGCGTTCGAGTTCATCGCGGCTATAGACGCGGTTGACAAAGCCCAGCTCCATCGCTTCGGCTGCAGTCACGTAGCGGTGTTCGTAGAGGAGTTCCTTGGTCTTGCGCGCGCCCAGTTCCCAGGTGATCGCCCAGTAATCGGCGGGGTAGGGGTTGGGCAGGAACATTGCGTCATCGGACGCAAACACCATGTCCATGGTGGAAGCCACCATCCAGCCGCCGAAGATGCACAGACCGTGCACCATCGCAATGGTCGGCTTGGGGATGTTGCGCCAGGCCAGGTGGTTTTCCGCATAGGTGACGCGGGTGCGCTCAAAAGCTCTCCAGACTTCCTGGCTGTTGCGACCCTTCTCCCATTCGGGCGTGTTCATTTCCTTGACATCATGTCCTGCGGAAAAGGCCCGTCCATTGGCCGACAATACGATGACGCGCACTTCGGAGTCATACGAGGCGCGATGCAGCGCGTCGTTCAATTCGCGCAGCATCAGCAGGTTCTGCGCATTGAGCACGGCGGGACGGTTCAGAATGACGCGGGCGACCGTGCCCGGCTCATAGAGGATGGTTTCATACTGCTGCACGTTGCTCTCCAGTCTGTCAGGTCTGGACGGCTTCCCAATTCGGGCCGTCGGGGGAATTGCAGCCGCTATCAGAACACAAATCGCGGTGAGCGTCCCTCTGGCCGCAAGTGTCGCAGTGTGTGAGGGTTCTGGCAATCAGGCTGCGCGCGCAGCCTGATCGGGATTGAGACGCTGATGCCCCGGCTTCAAACGGGGTTGCGGCGCAGGTCCAGTGTGAGTGGAAAATTGTTGTTGACCGGCTCGGGCTTGACGTCCATCGGGCCGGCTGTATGGCCGTGATCCCAGAAGCGCGCGAATCGCCGCGCCTCGGCTTCATTGGCATTCACCGGGAAGCTGTCGTAGTTGCGTCCGCCCGGATGCACCACATGATAGGTCGCCCCGCCGATGGAGCGGCCATTCCAGGTATCGACGATGTCGAATACCAGTGGCGAATGCACCCCGATGGTGGGATGCAGCGCCGACGGCGGGTTCCAGGCGCGATAGCGCAAGCCGGCGACGAACTGTCCCTGCGTGTCGGTTGCAGCGAGCGGCAGTGTGCGGCCGTTGCAGGTGACGATGTGGCGTTCGCCGGTCATGCCGTTGACCTTGACCTGCAGGCGCTCCACCGACGAGTCGACATAACGCGCAGTGGCGCCGGCCGACATCTCCTCGCCCATGACATGCCAGGGTTCGATGGCCTGGCGCAGTTCCATGCGCACGCCCTCGTACACCACCGAGCCGTAGCGCGGAAAGCGGAATTCCAGAAAGGGCGCAAACCACGCCTCATCGAATGCGTAACCGGCTGCGCGCAGGTCGCGCATCACGTCGCGCAGATCCTGCTCGATGAAATGCGGCAGCATCCAGCGATCGTGCAGTTGCGTGTCCCAGTACACCAGGCGTCCGCGATAGGGCTGTTTCCAGAATCGGGCTACCAGGGCGCGCAGCAGCAACATTTGCGTGAGACTCATGCGCGCGTGTGGCGGCATCTCGAAGGCACGCAATTCGACCAGGCCGAGCCGACCGGTAGGGCTGTCGGGCGAGTACAGCTTGTCGATGGAGAACTCGGCGCGGTGGGTGTTGCCGGTGAGATCGACCAGCAGATTGCGCAAGAGGCGGTCGACCAGCCAGGGCTTGCTGCTTTCTTCGCCGGGCGAGAGCTGGGCATCCAACTGCTGGAAGGCGATATCGAGTTCATACAGATTGTCGTCGCGCGCTTCGTCCACACGCGGGGCCTGGCTGGTCGGGCCGATGAACTGGCCCGAGAACACGTAGGACAGCGCTGGATGGTTCTGCCAGTAGGTGATCAGGCTTTTCAGCAGGTCCGGGCGACGCAGGAATGGGCTGTCGGCAACGGTGGCGCCACCCAGCGTGACATGATTGCCGCCGCCGGTGCCGGTGTGGCGGCCGTCGAGCATGAATTTTTCAGCGCCCAGACGCGTCTCGCGTGCATCTTCATACAGTGTCGTGGTGTTGGCGACCAGCTCCGCCCAGCGGGTCGCCGGATGGATATTGACTTCGATGACGCCGGGATCCGGCGTCACGGCCAGCACCTTCAGACGCGGGTCGATTGGGGGCAGGTAACCCTCAAGCCGCACTGCAATCTTCTGCTTTGCGCAGACTGTCTCGATCGTTGCGATCAGATTGAGAAAATCCTCCAGTCTTTTCAGCGGCGGCAGGAACAGGCACAGGCGGCCCTCGCGCGCTTCCACGCACAGTGCGGTGCGCACGATTTCCTTCGGCTCGGGCTTTATCGAGGCTGGCTTTCTGGCATGCCGCTGCTTCTCTGCTTGCGCATGCGCGTCGTGCAGATTGCCGAGTTCGGAAAATGGGTCACGGTCGAACTCCTGCTGGACGTCCTCGGGCAATACGTCGGGCAGCGAGGCCAGTGGCAGGCGCACGCCCATGGGGTGGGAACTGGGCAGCAGGAACAGGCGGCCGCGCCGGAACGGCCAGGCCGAGCTGTCCCATTCGGTATCGGGAGCGTCAGGTTGCTGTGCCTCGCGCGCCTTCAGCGGCAGCGCGAAACCGGTGGGCTTGTTCAATCCGTTGTCGACAATGCGCGTAACCCGGGCGCGATCATCATGTGCCGCCAGTGGAGTCTTCAGTGGATCGAAGTTATCCGGCAGCTTTTGCTCGCCCAGCAAGGCCAGCAGCGGATCTTCGAAGGCCGGGATAACGTAGTCCGAGGACAGGCCCAGTTTTGCCGCCAGCGCATCGGCCAGGCGCCGGGCATCTTCGACGGTGGCGCTAGCCGGGCTGGATTCCCGGGAAATCAGCCCCGGGTCCTTCCATACCGGCACACCGTCTGCGCGCCACACGATGGGCAGCGCCCAGCGCGGCAGGGGTTCGCCCGGATACCATTTGCCCTGGGTATACATGAGCAGTCCACCGCTGGACGCAAAGCGCTCGCGCAGCCGCCAGGCCAGGGTCTCCGCAAGCTGCCATTTTTCTGCAGACATGGCGGTGATGTTCCATTCGGGGCCGTCCATGTTGTCGATGGACACAAACGTCGGCTCACCACCCTGAGTAAGGCGCACATTGCCCGCGACGAGATCGGCATCGACCTGATGGCCAAGGGCGTCGATGCGACTCCACTGTTCTTCGGTGTAGGGCTTGGTGACACGCGGATCCTCATGGATGCGCGTCACGGTCATTTCGAATTTCAGTTCCGACTCGCACGGATCAGTGAAGCCGGTGACGGGTGCTGCGCTGGAAGGAAAGGCGGTGGCGGCAAGCGGAATATGGCCTTCGCCGGCAAACATGCCGGAGGTCGGGTCCAGTCCAACCCAGCCCGCGCCAGGGATGTAGACCTCGGCCCAGGCATGCAGGTCGGTGAAATCAGCGGTGGGTCCGGTTGGGCCATCCAGTGATTTGACATCGGCGGTCAGCTGGATCAGGTAGCCAGAGACGAAGCGTGCCGCCAGTCCCATGTGGCGCAGGATCTGCACCATCAGCCAGCCGGTGTCGCGGCAGGAACCGCAGCCGACTTCGAGCGTCTTGTCGGGGGTCTGGATGCCCGGTTCCATGCGCACCAGGTATTTGATTTCCCGCTGTAATTGCTGGTTGATCGCCACCAGGAAATCGACGATCTGCATGCCGGGCTTATAGCCTGAGCGCTTGAAGCCGTCCAACCAGTCACTGAACAGCGGCCCCGCATTCTCTTTCTCGAGGTAGGGGGCCAGTTCCGTCGACAGTTGCGCCGGGTAGGCGAACGGGAATTTCTCGGCCCAGGACTCGACGAAAAAGTCGAACGGGTTGATGACCGTCATGTCGGCGACGAGATCGACGACGATTTCCAGTTCCTTTGATTTCTCCGGAAATACCAGTCGGGCGATGTAGTTGCCGTAGGCGTCCTGCTGCCAGTTGATGAAATGCTGCGCTGGCTTGATGCTCAGGGAATAGCTATGAATGGGGGTACGGCAATGCGGAGCGGGGCGCAACCTGACTTCATGCGGTGACAGGTTGATGGTCCGGTCAAAGCGGTAGCGGGTCAGGTGGTGTAGCGCGACGCGAATGGTCATGGCAGTGGCACTTGAGGAGTGGAGGGAATGGCGTAAGGGAAGAAAACCAGAAAGGAATGGGGTGGCTCCTCGCCCCTCACTCCCTGCCCCTTACTACTTGAAGATTTCGCCCTGGTACTGCGCCTGCGTTGCGCCTTCGTTGCCCCAGTCCGGGTCCGGCAATTGCGAGAACACATGCCGCAAGCCCTCGCCCCAGCGGGTGTGAATCATGTTGAAGTAGGCGTCCGACTCCAGGATGCGCCGTTTCACCTTGAGTTGCAGCGCATCGCGCTCGTAGGATGCCAGGTCGATCGGCAAGCCCACCGAAATGTTGGATCGCATGGTCGAGTCGAATGACACCAGCACGCACTTGGCGGCTTCCATCAGCGACGTGGCCGGTGTGACCACGCGATCGATGATGGGCCGGCCATACTTTGTCTCGCCAATCTGGAAAAATGGCGTTTCCGGCGTTGCTTCGATGAAATTGCCCTCGGTGTAGATGCGAAAAAGGCGCATCCGCTCGTTCTTGATCTGGCCGCCGATGATGAACGACGCGCTCGAGTCGATATTGTTCTGTTGCAGATAGATGGCATCGCGCTCGCGCACTTCGCGCAGGCTGGTACCCAGCAGTCTGGCGACCTCGAAAAGGGATTCGGCCGCCCAGATGTTGCCCTGCGGGTCGTCCCGCCGGCTGTGTTGTTCGAGCATGTTGATGGCGTTCTGCGTGACCGACAGATTGCCTGAGGACATGACGACGATCGCCCGATCGCCAGCCTTTTCGAACACCTTCATTTTGCTGTAGGTGGAGATATAGTCCACCCCGGCGTTGGTACGGGAATCGGATGCAAATACCATCCCGGAATCGAGAACAATGCCTACGCAGTAAGTCATTAATCGGATCGGTTGAAAAAGCGCGTGCGCAATGGGTCGAGGATAGTGCAATCGACCGCCTCAAGCAAACCTGATTTGCCCCTTTTGCAACCAGCGCCGCGCCAGCGCGACCGGCCACCGAAAGGGGTGTGCAGGCATCCCTGTTGGTCCGGATTGGATGATTGATTCCGGTCATGTGTTGCGTTTCGCTGGCATCAGGAAAAATCCGGCACCAGATAATGCTTGTCGATCTCGGCGTTGAGGGCCTCGATCTTGGCAAGGAATTTCATCAGGTATTCATGCAGGCCGAATTCAAAGACCTGGTCAGACTTGCCATAGTGAAGCTGGGCGTGGATCTCGCCTGCCAGGCGTTCCGGTTCGCGCCGCTCGTTATCGGAGAGTTTTTGCAGGATTTCGTAGATGTCGTTCATGCAGGCGTGCAGGCTGCGCGGCACATCTTCGCGCAGAATCAGCAATTCGCCGACGCGCAAAGGGGTGATCACGTCGCGGTAGATCTTGCGGTAGGACTCGAAGGTCCCCACCGAGCGCAGCAGTGATCCCCACTGGTAATAGTCCACCGCTCCGCCCACATCTTCGATGGAGGGCAGCAACGTGTGGTATTTCACGTCCAGAATGCGCGCGGTGTTGTCGGCGCGTTCAAGAAAGGTACCCAGGCGAATGAAACTGTAGGCTTCGTCGCGAAGCATGGTGCCGAAAGTGACGCCGCGAAACAGATGGCTGCAGTTCTTCACCCAGTCGAAAAAATTGCTGATGCCCCGGGCATTGATGGTGGCAAAATCCTGCTGCCGCATTTCCAGCCAGGTGGCGTTCAGGCTCTCCCACATCTCCGATGTGGTGGCGCCGCGCTGGCCGCGGGCATTTTCGCGAGCCAGCTTCAGTGACGAGTAGATGGAAGACGGATTGCTGTCGTCGAAAACCATGAAATCCAGCACGCGATCTGCAGTCAGTTCGGTATTACGCTCGTAATATTGCGTTGCCAGCCCGGTGATCACCAGCGGGATGGCCCAGGGTTCGGCCCATTTCTCGCCCGCTTCCATGACGCGATAAGGCAGCAGCGCCATGCGATAGGTCACATCCAGCATGCGCGCGGTGTTTTCGGCGCGCTCCATATGGCGCGACATCCAGAAAAGATCATTGGCGGAACGACTCAGCATTGGAGCTCCGATGTCGTGATGGGTGCACGGCGATCAGTGGGGAAGGAGGGCTTTATCAGAGGTCGCGCTTTGCACGCGGACAGGTTCATCGTCCGCGTGCA